>DUVI01000021.1 GCA_012841065.1 Bacillota bacterium | reverse complement strand
GGGATAATGGGCGTGTACCCTGCCCGGGGACGTGTGGTGAAAGACGGCGTCGAGATTCCCCTCAATGACCCTGGGCAAGCTTACAAGCAAAGGCTCGCTTTTCTTTCGGAAGACCGCAAGAATGTAGGGCTCATCCTCGACCGTCCCATTGATTACAACATAGCCGTTGTAGGTACGCTGATGAAATCCATGTTCCAGAAAACCCTGGGCATAGGTGGCGTGGGAATAAGGATTCGTGACAAGCGCAGCATCAGGCAGTTTGCAGAGGCGATGATCCGAGAATTGGACATCAGATGCACCGGACCGGGCCAGATCGTCCGCCGGCTCAGCGGTGGGAATCAGCAAAAGGTCTGCATCGCCAGGGCTCTCGCTTTGGATCCTGAGATCCTGCTTGTGTCTGAACCTACACGGGGGATAGATGTAGGGGCAAAACAGAGGATCTTGGACTTGCTTGTAAGCCTTAACAGGGAGAAAGGTATGACAATAATCCTCACCAGTAGTGAACTTGCGGAACTCAGGAAGGTGTGCGACAGGATCGCGGTAATCTATGACGGACGCTTGGTAGACATGCTGACGCCTGACGACTCCAATGCCAAGTTTGGCATGGCCATGTCCGGAAGGAGGGCAGAGGTGGGATGAGCTTGGACGGTGACAAACACAAGCAGGGTAAACAAGGGGCGTCGGATTTACGTGTCGGACCTGGCCTGATGTCCCAGGTACTTGCCGCGGCCGGGCTCCCCAGGCTTACAGTAGGCGGTTTTGTGGTTGCCCTTTTTGTCCTAGGAGGCATCATGGGTCTGCCCCTGCAAAATCTGGTGAGCAATTCCATCAGCAGGTTTGGGATGAATGCAATCATGGTGTTGGCCATGGTGCCTGGAATTCAATGCGGGATAGGTCCCAACTTTGGCCTTCCTATCGGATTGCTTGCCGGCCTCATAGGAATGGTCTCAGCCCTGGAACTGGGTTTCAGCGGGTCTGGCGGTTTACTGCTCTCTATGGTCATCGGTGCGGGGCTCGGCGCATTGCTTGGGATAGGCTACGGGTTGTTTCTCAATAAAGTGAAGGGCCAGGAGATGATGATAGGGACTTACGCCGGATTTGCCGCTGTATCTCTCATGTGCATCGCTTGGCTCATGTTGCCGTTCAAGAATCCAGAACTCATCTGGGTGCTGGGCGGAAAAGGGCTGAGGATGACCATAAGCCTGAAAGACACCTTTGGCCATGCCCTTGACAAGTTTTGGAGCTTCAAGATAGGCGACATTATCGTCCCTACAGGGTTGCTGGCGGTCGCGTTTGGCTTGGCCGTTGCTTACAAGTTGTTCGAGATGACCAAATTAGGGATGGCCATGGACCTTGCTGGGCAGAACGAGCGGTTTGCCCGGGCTGCAGGAGTTGACTGCGACAGGATGAGGGTAGTGGGAACCGCGATTTCCACGGCTTTGGGCGCGATCGGGATAATCGTGTATGCCCAGAGCTACGGGTTCATCCAGTTATATACCGCTCCGTTGCTCATGGCTTTCCCTGCGGTTGCCTCAGTGCTGATAGGAGGAGCTACCCCTTCAGAGGCATCAGTGTCAAACGCGATCATTGGCACTTTGCTTTTCCAGTCGCTCCTGGCTACCACAGTGCCTGTGGCACAAAGCGTAATAGGCGGGGACATCAGCGAAATTGTGCGGCTAATCGTTTCTAACGGGATGGTGCTCTACGCACTGACCAGGGGACACGGGGGGGAAGGTGCCGATGGATAAGGGGCATGTATCTAGGGTTTTCAGCAAGAGTCTTTCAAAAACAAACTTAAGGGGTTTCTTGGTGCAAAACATAGTCCCGATAATGTTTGTCATTCTCTGCCTTGTAGCTGTGAGGTGGAGCGGCAAACCCCTGGCTTTTCTTCTTCAGGAAGTGGTGTTCCGGATGAGCCGCAACTCCTTTCTGGTGCTGTCACTGGTTATCCCGGTAATGGCGGGGTTGGGGCTCAATTTTGGCCTTGTGATAGGCGCCATGGCGGGCCAAGCGGGGCTCATTTTTGTGGCATCAAAGCAAGTCCCAGGCGTATTAGGGTTGCTAACCGCATGCCTGGTAGCCCTGCCTTTAGCACTTGGGTTGGGTTATATAATCGGTAGGATCATGAACATGGCAAGAGGCAGGGAGATGATTGCCGGGATGATCTTGGGGTTCTTCATGAACGGGGTCTACCAGCTTGTGTTCTTGTTTGGCATCGGTACAGTAATTCCGTTTTCCAACAAAAACATGATGCTGCCAAGCGGCATCGGGCTGCGGAATACTGTTGAACTTACTTCGGTCAAATGGGTGCTTGATGAACTGCTTATGGTAAGAATAGGGCCGGTCCGCGTTCCCCTTGCCACTTTGGCCCTCAGCGCCGTACTCGGTGTGCTTATCATAGGGCTTTACCGGACCAAGCTGGGCCAGGACATAAGGGCGATAGGGCAGGATATGAAGGTGAGTCAGGTTGCAGGCATCCAGGTGGATCGGACCCGGATAGTGGCGATGATGATTTCAACCGTGCTGGGTGCGTTTGGCCAGATTATCTTCTTGCAGAACATCGGTACACTGAATGTGTACGACAGCCATGGGCAGATAGCTACCTTCGCCATTGCGGCGATACTGGTGGGCGGAGCTACCGTTTCAAGAGCGACCGTAGGCCAGGCGTTCTTGGGCACATTCTTGTTCCACCTGCTTTTTATCGTGTCTCCTTACGCCGGGCAGAATTTGCTTGGAAGTGCCCAGGTGGGTGAATATTTCCGAGTGTTTGCGGCATATGCGATTATCGCAGTGAGCCTTGCGCTTCATTCAATTCAAAGGGCACGTTCTGGAGCTGCATCCAAGCGGTAGAATTCGTGTAGTGTGTGTGCCTGTGGGAAGGCAGGCTGCGTATAGTGGGAGATATTTTTCCGTAAGGGTGCTGGATAACCCGGCACCCTAGCGGGAAAGGTGCCGTTAGGAAGAGTAGACTGACGGGTTATTGAAAATCGTGAAGGGGTTATCGATTGGGGAAAAGCGCCCGAATAGTGTCTCCGGATTTGATGTTTACATGGCTCCTGTAACTATTAGCCTTTGACCGTGCAGGATTTCCAAGATATAATCCCGTATAGGTAATTTGGTTTTTTGGGATAATGTTTCCGAAACCAGAACCCCCATGAACACCACCTTGGCCGGGGGGATAGATAAATGCCATCAGTGAAGCTCGTGACCGACAGCGCCTGCGACATAGACCCGCAGTATCTTGAGCGTTTGGGTGTCAGGGTAGTGCCACTTACTGTCCGGTTCGGAGAAGAAACCTATCTGGACAACTATGAAATGCGGGGGAAAACATTCTACGATAAGCTTAGGACTTCTGAAGTGCTTCCACGAACATCATCTCCTTCGGTCGGAGACTTCCACAAGGTCTTTGATGAATTGACCGCTGATGGTTCAGGGGTCGTTGCAATCCTTTTGTCTGAAGTCCTCAGCGGTACATATCAGGCTGCACAGATGGCTGCATCCATGTTGCCTGACAGGCGGATTGCCGTGATAAACTCAAAGACGGCTTCGGTAGGATACGGCCTTATTGTATTGGAAGCACATGATGTGGCTGAGCAAGGGGCCGGTTTCGAAGAAGTCAGGGACGCTGCCCAGTCCATGGTGGACAACCTCGTGACCATGTACGCCGTTGACACCCTGGACTATCTCTACAAGAACGGCCGCATTGGCAGGGCAAAGCATTTCTGGGGCTCCACGCTTAACCTCAAAGGTATATTAGTGTTGGATAAGGAAGGCTACGTGTCAGGGCTAGACCGGGTCCGGGGAAGGTCGAAGATAATTCCACGGTTGATTGAGCTAGCAGGGGAAAGGATACCCTATGGCAGCAGAGTCAAGCTGGGCATGTGCCACGCCGATGTTCCCGGGGAAGGAGCTAAGCTGGTTGCGGCTGCCAAAGAAAAGTGGCAAGTGGTGAGGACCGTGGAAACCGAGATAGGTGCCGTCATCGGGATACATAACGGGCCTGGTACTTTGGCGCTTATCTTGTTGCCTGTTGAGTAGTACTAATCGGTCTGCTTGTTCTGGACATGGAACAGAGTGGTTGTGTTGTTTCGTCAATCGCTTACAGGGTGACAATATCACCGGCCAGTACAAATAATGTGCTTTACCTTGACCGTATAATCCCTTTTTAGTAGAATATCACGTGCAGCTACAATAGGTCCTGTAGCTATCATTGGAGTTGTATTGCGGGTGTAGCTCAATGGTAGAGCCCCAGCCTTCCAAGCTGGTTGCGTGGGTTCG
>DUVI01000020.1 GCA_012841065.1 Bacillota bacterium | reverse complement strand
TTGAGTTCGATTATGCTGATTTTGGGATAAGCGGCATTGAAACAGCGGTGAGCTTGATTATCGATCAGCTGGTGTTGCCCGGGGTGATCGACTGGATGAAGATGGCCGAACTCATGAGCCTTAATCCTGCCAGGATTCTGGGGGTTCCCGGTGGCACGCTAGAAGAAGGCGGTCCTGCCGATATCACCATCATCGACCCAGACTGCGAACACTCGATACTTCCCCACAATTTCGAGTCTAAGGGCAAAAACAGCCCGTTTACAGGCTGGAGGGTGACAGGAGCTCCCTATGGCACGATCGTGGGCGGCAAGGCCGTTATGTATGACAGGAGACTGATGGTATGAGTTTGCAGCAAATTTATGATGTAGAGGCCCGGATAATCAGTGTGAGCAACGTCCGCGGCAAGGTTTACAAGATGGCGATCGATGCTCCTGAAATAGCCGGGACGGCCAAACCTATGCAGTTTGTGAACGTAGCTTTGGGAGACTCAACCGATCCTTTGCTGAGGCGGCCGTTCAGCCTGTCGGGAATATATCCTGACAGAGGGATAATCGAGATAACGTGGGCGGTTGTGGGCCGCGGCACTGAAATCATGGCAGGTTGGCAGGCGGGACAATCGGTTAAGGTGCTGGGTCCCTTGGGCAACGGTTTGGACATAGCCAACCTGTGTCTCGACCACGGGCTAATACTTGTAGCAGGCGGAACCGGGCTTGCCCCTTTGTTCCCGCCGGCTTCACAAGCGCTGGCGAGAAAAGCTGAGGTCAACGTGTTCTACGGTGCGCGCTCAGCAGATGACCTGCTGGATACCGGGGATTTGGTAACAGGTTGTAGACTGCACCTGGCAACTGAAGACGGTAGCACCGGGTTTGAAGGCTTGGTTACTGACTTGTTAGAAGCTCATCTTGGTGTACAGGGAACCGGCGACAACGGCAAACCTACGGTAATATCCTGTGGCCCCAAACCAATGCTCAAACAGGTCAAACACATCTGCAACCGGCACGGTTTCCCGCTGCTTGTCTCCCTGGAAGAGCGAATGGCGTGCGGCTACGGTGTGTGCCAGGGTTGCGCAGTGCCTTCTGCCGGGCGTAAGTCGGGTTACTATCGTGTATGCACAGACGGCCCGGTGTTTTGGGCAGACGATATTGATCTGGGAGAGTGCACAAGATGAATCTTACTACAGATTTGGGCGGGCTTAGGCTGAGAAACCCGGTGATAGCGGCTTCGGGCACCTTCGGATACGGAGAGGATTACATAAAGGCAGGAGATATCAGTTGGTTTGGCGCAGTATCCATAAAGGGAACCACAATTGCACCCAGAGCAGGCAACCCTCCGCCCAGGACATGCGAAACCCCTTCCGGGCTCCTCAATTCAATAGGGCTTGAGAATCCTGGGGCAAAGGTTGTCATCGAGGAGAAACTGCCGTGGTTGGCTCAGTTTGACGTGCCCATAATCGCTAACATTTCGGCTGAGTCATGCGAAGAGTTTTCGGAACTGGCAGCCATGTTTGCCCGGTCTCCGCATGTGTCAGCTCTGGAAGTCAACGTTTCTTGCCCTAATGTGAAAGCCGGGGGAATTGCCTTCGGCACAAACCCTGACATGTGCTATGAGAGCACAAAGGCGGTCCGGCAAGTGTGGCAAGGCCCGCTTATCGTCAAACTCACGCCTAACGTGGCTGACATTACTTCTATTGCCAAGGCAGCGGTGGAAGCAGGGGCGGATGCGCTTTCCCTGATTAACACTCTGGTTGGCATGGCAATAGATGTCAATACCATGCGTCCGGTATTGGGCAACATAACAGGCGGGCTTTCGGGCCCTGCCATAAAACCGGTGGCGCTCAGGTGCGTCTGGGAAGTCTCCCGGGCAGTTCAGGTGCCTGTGATAGGGATGGGCGGGATCTCTTCTGCCCAAGACGCTTTGGAATTCCTAATGGCCGGTGCTACCGCGGTTGCAGTTGGCACAGGACTCCTGGTCGATCCTGAAATACCCAGAAGAGTGACCCAGGGGATCAGGGAGTACTGCGAAGCTAGGGGAATTGAAACACTTCAGGAGATTGTGGGTGCGGCCCGGCGCTAACAGGGTTTAGGGGCCGTGGCCGTCCCGGTCCTCATCTTCCCGGATGTTCACCATGATCGTCTTCTCGCCTTTATAAGTCACAAAACCCGGGGGGCTGCCTCCGGGTTTGTTGATCGCTCCTGCATCCACCCAATCCACTTCAACCTTGCCTGATGAGGCAGCTTCTGAATGTTTGGCTGCTAATATGGCTGCCCAATCAAGGGCGCTTTGGGTGATATCCCGTCCAGGTGCGGGCCTCAAGAGCACGTGTGCGCCTTTTACCCCTTTGGCGTGCAGCCAGATGTCGCCCGGCCTCCTTAGATGGCGTACCAGGAAGTCATTGCCCGCTGAGCTTATGCCGATATATCCGGTTGTGCCGTCAGGTCCTTGGAGGGTTTCTACGTTCCTGCCTCGTTTCCGGGAAACCTTTTTCGCATGGGCAGGCTTGAGAGTCTTATGTTTACGCCCCGGAATGCGGATTCTGGCAATGTTGGCAATTGCCATGAGTTCATCTTGTATGGACAAAAGGCTGTTTATGTCGTCTGCCTGGATTAGCCGCTGTTTAATCTCATCAAGCAGGGCAACTTGAGACTTCACTTCCTTTGTTGAGGACTGGAGCACTTTAGCAGTGCGTTGGAGTTTTGAGTATTTCGCGTAGTACCTCCTGGCGTTTTCACTTGACGTAAACCCGGGATCAAGGGGAACGTAGATCTCGCAGGGGGGATTCTGGTAATAGTCAAGCACCTTAATCTCATGATGGCCTCTGGGAAGGTTGCGGCCGCTTGCGTGGATTAACTCGCCCCAAACGCGGTACTTGTCATATTCTTCGGCCTTTAGAAGGTCTTCTTCTTGCGCCTTAAGCTTGGCAGTCAGTTTGGCAGTGATCCTTTTGTGAATCGACTTCACTTGGGATTCAAGCGACTTAAGTTGCTCGAAGTGGGCCGAGTATTCACGGTATTCAGATGTAGCTTCAAGCAGGGACCGGTAAGCCCTTGCAGGTTCTATGTGATGCAAGGGCAATACGCCAAGCAAAGGTTCTCCGGACCGGAGTATGTACAACGCTGCGGAGAATCTCCTGTTTGCGAGCACTTCCCTTATTGCTTCCAGGATCTGGGCCATCGGCTCCACGTCATCCGGCGTCAACGGTTTGCGGGCAGGCAGACCTGCTTGTGAAAGCATGCTCGTAGCATGTTCTTTTCCAATGCCTTCTACATGGGAGATTAAGCCCATGAGGGCAGGCATCTCAGAGGAGCAAATCTGCCTGGCCAGATGAGTTACGTCAGGGTTTAGCAGCAAATTGTGCTTCATCGGTTCAGGGGGTATGTACTCACTTCCTGCAGCCAGCCTTGACCTTGCCGGGGTGAGACTCAATTCAATTGTATCTGCTTGTACCAGGCCGATACCGCCTTGTCCTCCTGCGCCATCGAAAACAAGAGTGTAGTCCCTGGCATTTCCAAGTTCATCGTGTCCCGAGAAGTCAAAATACAGGATCCTGTCAAGGCCTTCCTGGCGGATCTGCCGGAGTGTCCCGCCTTCAAGGCGTTTCCTTAACCCAAGGCACACACCCGAAGGAACCCGTGGAGTGTCAGGTTTGTGCTGTGCAATTCCCACAAAAGGGCGTGCGCCCTCAAGGGACAGTACCAGATACGACTTGAGCTTGTGGCCCCAAAGGGCAAACAACAATTCCTTGCCAAGAGGGTGGTATATCTTTTGCACCTTTAGCGGAAGGTGTCCTGTGATTTCATGGCGTATAGCATAAAGGGATATTCCATCCAAGCATAATCCACCTCACGCATCTGAGTATATCTGCAAACGCAGGTTGGGTTCAATAGAGGAAGAGAGGTGATACCCGTGGACGGCGTATTCGATCCGCATGCGTTCTGCCAACAAGGATTCTGCGTCGTGAGGCAAGACCCCGATGCCATCAAAGTGGTAAGAGGTCGCTGCGAGATACATATACAGAAAGTCAAGCAAGGCACTGTGTTGGAAATACCGGTGATGAATTTCCGCGGGCAAAAGGCACCTACTAAAACGCTTATGGGTTACTTGCTCGAGAGGAACGGATCTATGAACGGGCCAGGATTTTTCGGGTTCAGAGAAGGTTGCATTTACTACCGGGCGTTTGCCGGTGGCCATGAGAGTATCGAGCAACTGGCCCTCCAGATGCAGAAGACAGTTGAGAAGTTGGGGCCCAAGGTCCTCAATGTGGCCAAACAGTAGCTAAATTATCCTGGGTTGGAGAGCACAATGATGGACAGAGATATTTGTAACGTGAAACTGCTTGTGTGTGACCTTGACGGCACTTTGACGGGCCCTGCAGGGCACGGGTTGGAAATTGCCAGGCATACCCTCGATTTCTGTCGCCGCAAGGGGATTAGGGTTACCGTTGCAACAGGAAGGGCGTTTGCAGCGGCTGAGAGATTGCTTGTGTATTTGGGCATAGACGAGCCAATAATAACTAACGGGGGAGCGCTTATTGCCAGGATAGGCCAACCACCTGTTTATGAAAAGACCATAGACAGAAACCTGGCGCAGGGAATCGCCTTGGAGCTACAGGCATTGGGATATCCTTTTTTCTTTGTGGTCCAAAAACATATGTACACTCACGTGAAAGGGCAGCCGGCGGCGGAATACTCCGAGGCTTTGGGATACGACATAAACATAGTCGGCTCCATCCGTGACATAAGAGGCGAGCCTACCCAAATAGTGCTGAGGGTACCCTCTGAAGAATGCGACGGCATCTTGAGAGGGTTGCATGCAAGATGGCTGCCCAGGGTGAAGGTGATCAAGAGTTTACCCCACTTGATTGAGATACAGCCGTCGGGTGTATCCAAGGCAAAAGCAGTGGAATTTCTGGCTGATTACATGAACATAGACAGGGAACAAGTGTTAGCGATAGGAGACGGGCTCAATGACCTTGACATGCTCATGTGGGCAGGTATGCGAGCGGCGGTCGCCAATGCTCATGAAATCGTCAAGCGAAATGTTTCTTATGTGTCTAAAATGCCGTATGCAGAAGGTGTACGCGATATAATCGAGGAGTTTGCCGGTGGGCAGGTACAAATGCCCGGAGCAGGAACAAGTATATGAAAGGCAGGCAGGGAACCGTTATGACCAAAGCAGGGCTAAAGAGGTCAGTGCTGGAGCAAATAGACAAACACCGCGAAAAAATCATAGGCCTGGGGCAGCAGATAATGGCCAATCCTGAACTCGGTTACAAAGAGTTCAAGACTTCCGCCCTGGTAAAGCACTGCTTTGCAGAACTTGGCCTGGATATAACCGAGGGGTTGGCAATAACCGGCGTCTCAGGGGTGCTGTGTTCAGGTAAAGACGGCCCTAATGTGTGCATTATGGGAGAACTTGATGCGGTGGTGTGCCCGGGGCATCCCTTTGCGGATCCGATAACCGGGGCAGCCCACGCTTGCGGACACAACGGACAAGTTGCATCAATGATTGGGTCAGCAATGGGGTTGGTGTATTCGGGAGGCATAGAACACCTGTCAGGCAAGCTCACTTTCCTGGGCGTGCCTGCAGAGGAATATGTAGAAGTGGAATACAGGCAGAACCTCCGGAAACAAGGTAAGATCCGCTTCCTCGGCGGCAAACAGGAGCTTCTGGCCAGGGGCTTTTTCGACGATGTAGACATGGCGATGATGGTTCACATGGCTGCCCTAAAGCCTGACACCAAGGTTGTGGTCGGAGGAACCTCCAATGGGTTCATAGGAAAACTTGTCAAGTACAAAGGCCGGGAAGCTCATGCAGGCGGCAGCCCTCACATGGGCATCAATGCGCTTAATGCTGCAATTTTGGGGCTTATGGCGATTCATCTGCAGAGGGAGACTTTCGAAGATGAGGATCACATAAGGGTTCACCCCATCATAACTAAGGGCGGGGACCTGGTTAATGTAATCCCGGCTGATGTGCGGATAGAAACGTATGTGAGAGGGAAAACCCTTGAGGCGATCAAGGACGCCAACAGCAAAGTGACAAGGGCACTCAGGGCAGGGGCGGAGGCTATCGGAGCCCAGGTGGAGATAGAAGATATTCCAGGTTACTTGCCCAGGGTCACCAACGAGATGCTCGATGAGGTGTTTACGGCGAATGCAGCACATCTTGTAGGAGAACATATGGTAGATAGTGGCACCCACGGGACAGGTTCATCTGACATGGGCGACATCATGCACTTGATACCGGCCATTCACCCCTCATGCGGAGGGGCAAAGGGAATGGCCCATTCTGAAGAGTTTGTGGTTGACGACCCTGATACGGCGTACGTATTACCTGCCAAGATAATGGCGCTTACTGCGATAGACGTTTTGTGGGGTGACGCTTCACTTGGGCGTCAGATCATCGACAACTTTGAGCCGCTTATGACCAAAGAAGAGTATATGGATATGTGGGAGCAGCTCACAGGGGACGGCGATTAGCGGCGAAGGAGGTTTATATCACAAATGCCAGCTCAAAGATGGTTCTGGATCCTTGTAGGAGTGGCTGTAGCCATAGCTCTTGCTTCAACCAGGATAGCCACGTTTTTCACAGAAGTATGGTGGTTTGAGGATCTGGGTTACAGTTCGGTGTTTTGGACCATGATCAAGGCCAGATGGCTTGTGGCACTAGCGGGAGGGCTGTTGTTTTTCCTTGTTGCTCTGGCCAACTTGATGGCGGTCATGTGGAAACGGCGGAGGCTGGATGTGGTAGGAGGGCTGGTCGTGCCTGTACCCGTTCAATCGCCGGACAGGTTGTGGCAATGGCTCTTGCTTGCTGCTGCGATAGTAGGAGTGCTTGGAGGGTTGTCAGGCTACAGCCAGTGGCATGTTGTGCTGGCACATCTCAATGCTACCTCGTTTGGTGTAGCTGATCCGTATTTCGGAAAAGATGTGGGGTTTTACATCTTCAACCTGCCTTTCATACGCCTGCTGCAGCAGCATTTGTGGGTGGCTTTCATCGCAGCCCTGGCTCTGTCGGCGGTAATGTACTTCATCTTCGGGGACCTGCGGTTTACCGACAGAAGGGTGATTGCCTCCCGCAGGGCACGGGTTCACATTTCGGTTTTGTCAGCTGTGTTGTTTGGCCTCAAAGCTTGGAGCTACCGGATTGACATGTGGAACCTTATGTATTCGCCCAGAGGGGCGGCATTTGGGGCGTCATACACTGATATCCACGCACAAGTGCCGGCATATAAAGGACTTATTGCCGTAGCGCTTGTAGGGATGGCGTTCTCACTCATGGGGCTGGTGATCAGGAACTTCAGATGGATAGGATACGCAGTGCTTGGAATGGTGATCATGTCGTTTGCGGTGGGATATGCGTATCCTGCGTTTATCCAGCAGTTCACCGTATCGCCCAACGAAATCGCCTACGAAGAGCCGTTTATTGAAAAGAACATCCGGTTTACCAGGGATGCGTTTGGGCTTAACAACATAGACATCGTTGAATATCCGGCCGAGGATTTGCTGACCCAGGAAGACATCCTTAACAACCCGGATACGATTGCCAACTTGAGGCTGTGGGATTACAGGGTGATCAAGGACACGTTCAGCCAAGTACAGGAAATCCGGATGTACTACAGGTTCAACGATGTGGATATCGACAGGTATGTGGTAGATGGTAACCTCCGGCAGGTGTTACTTTCTCCCAGGGAGTTGGATATAGGGCTCCTGCCTGCCGAGGCAAGAACATGGATCAACCTTCACCTTAAGTACACCCATGGATACGGAGTGGTAATGAGTCCTACCCGCGATGTAACCGGAGATGGCATGCCTGCGTTATACTTCAAGGACGTCCCGCCAAGGACAACTACAGACATTGTGCTTGATCGGCCTGAGTTGTACTTTGGTGAGGTCACCAACCACTACGTTATCGTCAATACCAAAGAACCTGAGTTCGACTATCCAAGGCTCGATTCTGAAACCCTTGAGCCAACCTTTTATCAAGGAGAAGCGGGCATAGAACTGGGTAGTCTCTTCAAGCGGCTTGCCTTTACAATCAGGTTTACAGATTATCAGATCTTGGTCTCAGGTGCTTTAACCCCTGATTCAAGGCTTATTATGAGGCGGAACATCATAGACAGAGTGCAGGCAATCGCGCCGTTTTTCCTCTATGATAAGGACCCTTATCTGGTCATAGCTGACGGCAGGCTCTACTGGATAATTGATGGGTACACCGTGTCATCCAGTTACCCGTACAGCCAGCCTGACAGCGTAATGAAGGTTAACTATATGAGGAATGCGGTTAAAGTTGTAATTGACGCCTACGACGGTACTACTACCTTCTACAGGGCGGATAATGAGGATCCTATCTTGAAGATGTATGAAAGCATTTTCCCTGAGCTGGTAAGGCCCATGGCTGAGATGCCTGATGATCTGTTGCGTCATATCCGGTACCCCCAGGATCTGTTTATGGTGCAGGCAAGGATGCTAAAGACATATCACATGACCGATCCGACGGTGTTTTACAACAAAGAAGATTACTGGGAGATTCCCAGTGAATTTTACGGCGACCGTGAGATCACGGTTGAGCCGTATTATATTCTCGCTTCTTTACCTGGAGAAACGTCTAGTGAGTATGTGCATATGATACCGTTTACGCCAAGGGGTAAACCTAACATGGTTGCGTGGCTGGCAGTACGGTGCGATCCTGAGAGATACGGCCAGATGGTCCTGTACAGGTTGCCCAAGGATAAACACATACCTGGCCCAATGCAAGTAGAATCCCTGATTTCCCAAAATCCCGAGATTGCAGAAGCAATGACTCTTTGGGGCCAGGCAGGTTCCCAGGTGATCAGAGGTAATCTTGTAACCATACCCATGGACGGTTCGTTCCTGTATTTTGAACCCTTATATATCCAGGCGGAAAGAGTGAAGATCCCCGAACTCAAGCGGGTGATCATGTATGCAGGCGGCAAGGTTGTCATGGGAACCAGCGTCGAAGATGCTTTGAACAGGCTGGTCGGCCAGGTATTGGAACGGCCCTCCGGAGAACCGGGCCCCGGAGAAGCAGCGGGCATGTCGGACCTTATTGCAAGGGCTAACGAGGTGTGGTCTGAAGCGCAAGCCAGACTGAGAAGCGGGGATTGGGCAGGCTATGGCGCGCTCATGGACGAACTCGGGAGAATCTTGGGGCAATTGCAGATACAAGGTGCAGGCCTGGAGGAATGACTCTTATCAATTCACGCCGCGAGTGCTACACTTAACCTAGGACAAGTATGTGAAGGAAGTGTGATAATGGATATCAACGGAGAAACTCTTGTTGAAACTACTATAAGCGATGTAGGTACATATGAGAACCAAGAGGTTACCCTTAAGGGCTGGTTGTACAATAAACGTTCGTCAGGCAGGATCATGTTTCTGATTCTGCGCGATGGCACCGGGATAATCCAGTGTGTTGCCTCAAAGAAAGATATAGGTGAAGATCTGTTTTCCAGGCTTGGCAAATTGAACCAGGAGTCCAGCCTGGTGGTACGGGGAATTGTCCGGGGAGACTCAAGAGCACCGGGCGGGTACGAGATAGGCGTCACAGGCTGCACAATCGTATCCGAAGCTTTCGACGACTATCCCATAAGCCTCAAAGAACATGGGGTTGAGTTCTTGCTTGACCACAGGCATCTGTGGATGAGAACCCCTCGCCAAAGAAGCATTCTGCTTATACGCTCCGAGATCATCAAAGCTTGCAGGGATTTTCTCGATGGTGAAGGCTTTGTCAATGTAGATGCTCCGATCATGACTCCGTCTGCATGTGAGGGTACTACAACGCTGTTTCCTGTCGAATACTTCGGAGAACAAGCTTACCTCAGCCAAAGCGGACAGCTCTACAATGAGGCAGCTATCATGTCTTTGGGGAAAGTGTACTGCTTCGGGCCTACTTTCAGGGCGGAGAAATCGAAAACCCGTCGCCACCTGACTGAGTTTTGGATGATTGAACCTGAAGCAGCTTTTATGGAGTTTGAGGAAATGCTTGAACTCGAAGAGAGAATGATATGTTTCATTCTGGAGCGCGTCCTCACGGGATGCGGGCATCTCCTGAAGGAGATAGGCAGGGATACCGAGAGACTCACGGGAATCACCCCTCCGTTTCCAAGGCTTACCTACACCGAGGCAGTTGGCCTCCTGAAACAGAGAGGGATCGACATAGCATGGGGCGATGATTTTGGCGCTCCCTATGAAACGGCAATAGCATCTGAGTTCGACAAGCCTGTGTTCGTTACCCATTTTCCGACTAAGATAAAAGCCTTCTATATGCAACCTGACCCTGACAATCCCGATTGTGTATTAGGGGCCGATCTGCTGGCTCCGGAAGGGTATGGAGAGATAATCGGCGGCGGCCAACGGATACACGATTACGACCTATTGCTTGAGAGACTCAATCAGCATAACCTGCCTGCTAAAGATTACGAATGGTATCTAGACTTGAGAAGATACGGTTCCGTGCCTCACTCCGGCTTTGGAATGGGAATAGAGCGTGCTGTGGCTTGGATATGCGGACTTGAACATGTGAGAGAGACAATCCCGTTTCCCAGGATGATTAACAGGCTAAGGCCGTAAACGTTAAGGAGGTAATATAATGACTGAGGAGGTAATGAATGGCAGACACCAGAAGTTAGTAGAGATTGGTGAATTGATCAAGGCGCGCCGGGAAAACCTGGGGTTGTCTATCGAGGAAGTGCAGGAGAAAACTAAGATCCGTTCAAAGTACCTTAGGGCAATTGAAGCAGGGGACGACAGGATTCCACCGGGCAAAGCATACTTCCGGGTATTTCTCAAGTCATATGCTGAGTTCCTGGGTCTGGACGGTATGGAGTTTTCCCGGGCGTACAGAGAACTGGATGAAAACAACAACCGCTACCTGTCTCCTGCTCCTACTGCTCAGGATGTTCCAAAGACCAACCACGCCAGGCCAAGACGGAGATCCCGCAGAAAAAAAGGCATGGGCGCCGTGGCAAAGCTCTTGATTGCATGGGTTCTCTTAGGAGGCATGATTTTCGGCGGCACTAGGTTGTATGCCCTTTACCTTTCGCGTGAAGATGACCCTGGCCAGGTGCTTGAACCTGGAAACGGCAACATTGTAGAGGAGCCCGAATCCGAGCCTGAAGAGCCTGTTGAATCTGCTCGTGAAGTCATAGTTGACAGGCGGGACCCCAGCGATGAAGTCACCGTTTTTGCCACAAATCAAACCCCTTTGACTGTCATCCTTGAGACATCACCGGAAGAAGGAACCAGGTGTTGGGTTCAAGTACAAGCTGACGGTGAAACGGTTGTAGAAAAAACCATGGGTCCTGCGGAAAGGGTTGAAGTCACCGCTGAGAGTGAAATCAAGGTAAGGGCAGGCGCACCCTGGGTGCTTACTTTAACGTTGGACGGAGAAGATTTGGGCGTAGGAGGGCCATATGGCCTGGTCAAGGACTTGATATTCAGGTACGATGAGGATTTGTAAGCGTTAAGCATCATACCGCCATGATGTTTCCCATATGATGTTCTTGATCTCCTCAAGTGCTCAGAGTGGTGGTATGGCATGGGCAGTTTTCGCCTCAAGAAACTATGGACCGCGGTTGTAATATCGGTATGTTTGTGTGCAGGCAAACCGGCCATGGCGGCAGTACCTCCGCCTGAGATATCTGCAAGAGCTTCAATCCTTATTGAATGGCAGACAGGAACCATACTCTGGGAAGAACGCGGATTCACGCGAATGCACCCTGCCAGTTTGACAAAGATGATGACCGCTCTCTTAGCTGTGGAACGGGGACGCCTTGAAGATCTGGTCCATGTGTCTGAAGAAGCTGCGTCTCAACCTGGGTCGTCAATGCACCTAAGGCCCGGGGATGTATTCACGTTAGAGGATCTGCTTTACGGACTCATGCTGGTTTCAGGAAACGATGCCGCGTGGGCCATCGCAGAACACATCGGCAACGGATCAGCTTCTGAGTTTTTCAAGCTGATGAACCAGAGAGCGAGGCAATTGGGAGCTATTAACACTAGGTTTGAAAACCCTCATGGCCTTACCGACGCTAACCACTATACCACCGCATTCGATCTTGCCGTCATCGCCAAAGCATGCATGAGGCATCCATACTTCAAGCAACTGGTTGCCACCAAAGAAAAGGACGTGATTGAGGCAGAGTCTAACGTGGTTTTGTCCCTTCAAAACACAAACAGGTTGCTCTGGTTTGTCCCCGGAGCTGACGGTGTCAAGACGGGTACAACCCAAGCCGCCGGACAGTGCCTGGCTGCATCAGCTACCAGAAGCGGTATGCGCCTCTTGGCAGTGGTGCTCGATAGCCTGGACAGGTGGCATGATACCGCCATGCTGCTGGAATACGGATTCAGCAATTTTAGGTATGTGAAAGCGGTGTCTGCAGGAGACGTGATCCTTACGTTGCCTGTATCGCGTTCCACCGCAAAACGCGTACCCGTCCTTTGCCTCACTGATCTGGCAGCCTGCATACCCAGGCACGTTCTTGGCCTTAGGATTGAAGTGGATCTGCCGGATAGGATTTATCCGTGTTCTGCCGGAACGGTGGTGGGCCAGGCAACCCTGTGTCTGGGTGAACAGGTGGTGGGCTATTCAGATCTGGTGACAGGTGAGTGGATTAGCCTCAGAACACCTCTCCGCATACTGGCATGCCTGGCCGCGAAGACCATTACTTTCCTCTCAAGTATAGGGCTTTTATGAACGCGGCGGGGTGAGCCTACCTCATTCCTCTGATGAGGGACGACAAGGTGACCATGGAAAACCCGCGGCCTTGGACATAGTTGGCGAGTGCTTGAATATATTCAGGTTTTGGCACAATGCCCTTCTTGGTTACACGAATCACAAGTATGTCTCCGGGTTTGAGCGAATCCCCGAGTTTTTGGGCGGCTTTTTCTGGATTGCCCTTAAGTGACTTACAGTCAACTGAACCTTGGACTGCATAGAAGCCCTGTTCAAAAGCAGCATTGATTAGATCTGTGCTGAAACGGCCTGACGGGGGATAGAAAAATGGCATAGGTTCTGATATCTTCATTAGGGCATCCCTTGCGCGGCTGAGGTTCACTTCTATTTCTTCATAACTTAGCCGGTCCATCGCCCTGTCATCGCTACCGGACAGCCCAAACTCGTAACCGGCTTCAATGATCCTGTTGATGAGCTCTTCCTGGCTTTCTGCGAAGGTCGCAGAACAGAACCACGTGGCGCCCAGACCATTGTCAACCAGAACCGAAAGACATTGCTCAACTGCATCAGGGTCTGCCTGAAACACCTCAACTACTACCCCAATAGCAGGTTCTTGGGTGGCTACTCTTACCAGCGGGGTTACTTTGGCAGTGGCGACAGGATCTCTGACGGCAACTCCCAGCCTTGCGCCGAGAACCACCAAAGCGAAAGCGGCAAACAGCGCCATCCTTTGAAAATCGCGCGGCTTTATGCGGATGAGCAACAAAACCCCTCCTTCCTCCGGGCAGGGGCAAGCATACCTCTCAACTGCTAATAACTATGAGTGCAAACCTGAGATGATTCTGGCGAGACGCCTCTTTCTTGAAGACACCGGTTCAGGAATGGAGATTCCCGATTGTCTGCAATGCTCGATGCAGTCGAGCACGATTCGGAAGGATGTGTCAATGTCGTTAAGGCGGAGTTCGTAGTACCTGGCAAGCCACAGGTAATCTTCGTACCTGGCGTAGCGGCTGTTTATCAAGGAACTCCAGATTGATGCAGCTTTGTCCCACTCACCTTGTTTTCTCAGCACAGTTGCCAGCAGCCTGCTGTTGGCTGCGGTGGTTTCAGATTGGGCAGGAAGAACGTCATTGACGGCTGCTTGCAGAAAACGCCCTGCTATTTCCATATCTCCGTGGGCCATATAGAATTTGCCTATGCCTGCCAGGGCGGAGGGGTCATGGCAGAACTCATAGCCTTTGGTGAACAAGTGTTCAGCATACTTCAGGAGAACCACCATATCCAGGATATCAAGGCGGTTATGGGAGAATACCTGGCTTAAGACAGAGATGTCATGGTCGCGTTCATACATGAAATATAGGGCGGGTATCATCCTGCCCGGAATGTCATCAAAGCGCCGGATTCCGGGAAACCGCTCTGCACAGTCCTTAAGGCTCATTCCGTAAAAGGGATGCCTTCCCAGTTTTCTGGCCACGGAATAAAGGTCAAGGTGCGTCTTGTTTTCAGTCTCCGGGGCGAGATCGGGCATGCCGTTCATTATGAACCTGGTTTGGAGCACGGGTAGGTCAAATGACTTGCCGTTGAAGGTGACCAGAACTTGGGCGCCCGCGATTTGTGTGCCGATTGCTTTGAGCATGTCAGGCTCCGAGTCGCGGTCTTCCAGGAAAAACTGGGCGATCTCGAATCCATCGTCTGTCCACTTGCCGAGGCCGGTGAGAAAAGCTACAGTGCCTGCCCCTGAAAGCCCTGTGGTTTCAATATCGAGGAAAATCACTTCTCCGTCTGAAGCAAGGCCGGAGTCTTCATAACACAGCAAGGGCAGGATGATCTCAAGGGGGGTGGGGTGGAGCCACTCGTTCGCCCCGGCGCTGTAAACCGTCGTGTGTATCGTGAACCCCTTCTTCCGGGCCACTTGTGGCTTAATGTCAGGATAAGCGCTGCAACCTCGGGAACTGACCCCTTCGGAAGCCCCCGGTTGTTTGTCATGATTGGTTAGGCCTGGGGTGTCGTATTGCCTCAGGATATCCTCTATCTGCTTTCTAAGTTCCTCGATTATTTCCCGGTTGCTCAAATGGAACCTCCTGGGTTATGGATTTCAGCACTTCGACAGCCAAGTGCTTGGCGCCTTCACCAACTTGTTGTTCTGGGCCCACGCATCCAGGGCAGCCGCCGGTGCACGGACAAGATGAAATAAGATCGAGCGAGGCACGCAGGATCTGGGGCAGCATTCTGTACGCCTTTTCTGCCAGGCCTACTCCGCCTGGATAAGAATCGTACAGGTATATTGTAGGCCTACCGTCATACACTGAACGTACCTCTACTGCCACCCCCAAGTCGCTTTTGTCGCTCATCAGGAACAAGGGAGCTACGTTGAGCAACACATTGGCGATTCCAGATAGTACACCCCCTACAGAATGGGGGTCCATCCCCGCGGTGATGTCTTGGGAGATGCTGAACCACATGCCCTGGGTATGCAGGTTCATTTCAGGGATGCTGATCTCTCCTGACCCTACATTCTCGTTGGTGTAAAGCTTGATTTTCTTGTAAATCGTAGCCAGAGCGGTGACTATGAGCTCGCCGAAATTGGTTTTCATATTGACGGAATGAGATGAATCATCCACAGCCATGATCCTGACTCCCACGGCTAAGTTGGCGTCTGTGTAGTAATCTACATCTACTTGTTTCACATAAGCCTTCCGGTCGTGGTAGTCCAATTTGATCACATGGTACTGCTGTCCTCCGTGCATGTAAATGGCTTGATCGTGGATCAGCATAGGGGCTGAAGCCCAGTCTACTTCACCTATGACCTCTGTGCCGTGGGTCGTGTCTATTATGACAAAGTTTTCATTTGTGGCGGACCGCAAGCTGATGCTGGCGGCAGGGAATGAGTCGGATGACCAATTCCACTTGGTTGTTCCTTTGTGCAGGATCTTTTGTCCGGCCAGGTGTTCCAGGATATGGCCCACATCAGTCCGGCCCAGTTTTTCCGGTTCGCCGCCGTGGCTGAACGGGAGTTCGTAGGCAGCGCATTTTACGTGCTGCCCGAGAATGTAAGGGTTGCCCGGGTTAATCAGGGCATATTCCGGGGTTTGGGCAAAGAAATAATCTGGGTTGTTCACTATGAACTGATCGAGGGGGGAGCCCCCCGATATCAGGATGGCCACTGATTTGCCTTGCGTTCTGCCTGCACGTCCGGCTTGCTGCCAGGTGCTTGCGATCGTTCCGGGATATCCTGCCATGATTACAGCATCGAGCCCTCCTATGTCGATCCCGAGTTCCAGGGCATTTGTCGCCGCAATCCCCACTATCTCTCCTTCCCGGATCCCTTTTTCAATCTTCCTTCTTTCACTGGGCAAGTAGCCGCCCCGGTATCCTTGAATCCGGTGTTTTTCAAACTCATTGAGGTAAGCATCCCGCAGGTATTGCACAAGCAGTTCACAGGACATGCGGGATCTTGCAAATACCAGGGTTTGGATGTGTTTCTTCACAAACCGCGAGGCAATTCTCGCAGCCGCGTTTATCGCCGAATGCCTTATCGCACCGTCCCTATCGGGGCCCGCAGGATTGAAAAAGATGAAATCCTTTTCGGATGTGGGTGCCCCGCTCCGGTCAATCACAGTGACCCGTTCGCCTGTGAGGTTCAAAGCAAGTTCTTCCGGGTTTGCGATTGTGGCAGATGCGAGCACGAACCTGGGTTGCGCCCCGTAGAAACTGCAGATCCGCTTGAGCCGCCTGAGCACGTTTGCCACATGGCTCCCGAACACGCCCCTGTAGTTGTGCATTTCATCCACGATTACGTACTCCAGGCAGTTGAACAGCTTGGCCCATCTTGGATGATGGGGGAGTATAGCTTGGTGTAACATGTCCGGGTTGGTGATGATAATCTGGCCTGTTTCTCTGG
This sequence comes from Bacillota bacterium, assembly GCA_012841065.1. GTDB lineage: Bacteria > Bacillota > Sulfobacillia > Fermentithermobacillales > Fermentithermobacillaceae > DTU015. The sequence continues at coordinate 4,377 of DUVI01000020.1, read as the reverse complement.
CGAGCCGCCTTTTGGCGGCGGGGGTGTCGCCGTCGAAGGTAAAACCCTTTATTTTGAAACCGCCCTGTTTGGCCGTGTCCTCGATTTCGGCCAGTTGGTCCTGGGCAAGAGCTTTGGTGGGAAATATGTACAGGGCCCGGACACTTTCGTCTTTGAGTATGGCGTCCAGCACAGGCAGGTTATAGCACATTGTCTTGCCCGAGGCAGTGGGCGTCACAACGCATACGTTTTCCCCTTGTTTTATCAGGTCATATGCTTGCCTCTGATGAGAGTAAAGGGATTTGATTCCCTTGTGTGCCAAGGCCTGCTTCAGCGCAGGATGCAAATCGTCTGGAATATCAAGGTACGAACCGGAAGTGGCCGGAAAATGATGCCACGCCGTTACACAAGCAAGAAACCGGGGATCTTGGCGTAACCCGGCCAAGACCTGCTCCAGATGCTTACCTTTCATCTTGTCAGCCTCCCTTGTCGCGGGGCATGTGCCATGTTTTACCTGATGAATATAGGTTTGATATCAGGTAGTATCTACATGTAACCACCTTATGTCAAGGAAGAAGGAGGACACCAGTAATGGAAAAACCTAGACCAGTGACCGCTTCTTCAAACAAAGCTATAGCGCTTGCAGCAGTTGTGATCATCATTCTCCTTATTCCTGTTCGAGGCGATGCTGCTCCACTCCTTCGGCTGGGCGACTATGGGGACAGTGTAACACAACTGCAGAACATGCTTCTCTATGCAGGCTTTGATCCGGGGCCCATCGACGGGATCTTTGGCCCAAGGACACAAAGAGCTACCATGAATTTTCAAAGAAGCGCAGGCTTGGTGGTTGACGGCATTGTAGGCCCGCTTACCTGGAACGCCCTTGAGAGGGTATCCGGCGTGTCACGGGGGACAGGCCCCTTGAGGGGACGAACCATTGTAATAGACCCTGGGCACGGTGGCCCGGAACCCGGCGCAATATCCTATTGGGGTGACAAAGAAAAGGATTTTACTCTGGGCATAGCGAGTAAGCTCAGACGTTATCTGGAAGAGCAGGGCGCCGTTGTAGTCATGACCAGGTATGGGGACTATTCGCCCGGCAGCGATTGGTTGCCCCGTCCCGATGAGCTCTTAGCCAGGGTGTCCATTGCCAATTCCAGAGGCGCCGACCTGTTTCTCAGTATACATATTAATGCGTATCCCAAAGATCCCAGCGTCTCAGGGGTAATGGGATTTTACAGGGCCGGCTCGTGGGAGTCGCAGCAACTTGCCAAGACACTTGCGACTAACGTAGCTGCCTCTACAGGCCTGAGGCACATTGACAATCAAGTGGGGCCTTATTACGTGCTAAACAACACCTACATGCCTGCGGCCCTGATGGAGATAGGGTTCATGACAAACTGGAACGATGTAAATCTGCTGAGGCAAGACTGGTTCCAGGATGCTGTGGCAAAGGGCCTTGCCAGGGGAGTAAGGGAGTTCCTGGTTCGCTAGAACCGGACATGCCACACGGCCGGTATCCGGAATGCGCCGGGTACCAGTTTATTTTCTCAATGCCAGGCAAATCAAGGTTGCCGTGGTAAGCCCCAAGCGTTGAGCCCATCTATTACCTTATGAGTTCCCAAATCCGGCTGATATACTTATATTAACTGTACATTATGTCAACTATAGTTTGTTGAGGAGGCCGGCCGGATAACATGGCCATGGGAAACATCCGTTGGAAATATGTGCTGCTTTGGGCTTGCTTGGCGGTATGTGTGCTGAGCCTTGGCGCTTACTGTTATCAGGCATACGCGTTAGAGCGTCCCCTTGAAAAGAAACTGGCAGAGGACGCTGAAGTTGTGATGGCACAAGTTGAGAAGGTAAACGGCACCACCACCGTCATTGTGAATCTCAAGTATGTGGACAACCTTGCCGGAACCTATTCGCGAATCGAGGAAGAAGTACAAGTCTCATTGGGTTCACGCAATTATGAAATAGTGCTTGAAGACAATGCTGATGAAATCTTGGAAGGGGCATACGCTTCCATCCACTATTACATCGAAGAAGCCAGAATCCGGGGTAACTTCGGGGAAATGGCCCAGAGAACCAGGACGGCGCTCGAGGATACAAACATAGAAGATTTCCGGCTCACTGTAGACGGGGAGAACATCTTTGTTCAGATGCGTTTGGATGACAAGTACCTTTACCGGGTAAAGGATCTTCATGCTAAAGGGGGCACAGAATTTTGAAGCACAAGGAACTGTTGATGGGAACAGCCCTTGGGATTCTGGGCTTCCTGATGATATGGGGGGTTAATGTATGGCCTGTAATCCTGCTGTGCGGGCTTGGATACTTGCTTTATACTTCCGGTGCCGGCGGGCAGCTCAAGGGCATGAGGAAGGGCAGGGTTGGGACTGTGATAGCTCACACGTCTACTGTCACCTTTGACGACATAGGAGGCCAAGACGTTGCCAAGAGGGAACTAGTCGAAGCGCTTGAATTCTTGTGCGACTATGAAAGAGCCAGCGCGCTGGGCATCCGCCCTTTGAAAGGGGTGCTGCTATCGGGGCCTCCTGGAACAGGTAAGACCCTCCTGGCGAAAGCTGCGGCCAGATACACTGATTCTGTGTTTATCTCAGCCTCAGGTTCTGAATTCATTGAAGTTTATGCGGGGCTTGGCGCTCAGAGGATAAGAGAGCTGTTTTCAGGAGCCAGGAAACTTGCCAAAGAACACAACAAGCCCGGGGCGGTCATATTCATAGACGAAATCGAAGTGCTGGCAGGAATGCGGGGTACACAAGTGGGTCACCTTGAATATGACCAGACCCTGAATCAGCTGCTGGTCGAAATGGATGGGCCCAAGTTTGACTCTGGCGTAAGGATTCTTGTGATAGCTGCTACAAACCGCCCTGATTTATTGGACCCTGCGATTATGCGCCCTGGCAGGTTTGACCGTACTGTAACTGTCGGCCTTCCAGACAAGAAGGGCCGGCTGGAGATTCTCAAGATTCACCTCCGCAACAAACCGGTTGCCGATGAGGTTGACCTTGAAGACCTGTCCAGGGAAACTTTCGGTTTGTCAGGCGCTCATCTTGAGAGTCTGTGCAACGAAGCTGCCATCAGCACACTGCGGAGGGGCGGAGACACGATAAACTCCGAGGACCTTGCTGAAGCACTTAACAAGGTAATCCTTGGAGAAAAACTCGAAAGGCGCCCGTCTGACGAGGAGATGCGGCGCGTGTGCACCCACGAGGCAGGCCATGCCATAGTGGCAGAAACCATAAGGCCAGGCTCGGTTGCCCATATAACGGTTTCGCCCAGGGGGAACGCCCTGGGTTTCGTGAGGCATTCGCCCGCGGAAGACAGGTACCTTTATCCCAGGGAAGTACTTGAAGAGGAAATCCAGATCCTGCTTGCAGGTGCTGCCGCCGAACAACTGGTGTTTGGCTCAAAGAGTACAGGAGCAGCCAATGATTTCCGGAGGGCCCTGGACATTGCCAAGAGGATTGTCTTGTATGGCATGTCGCCGCTGGGCGTTGTGGACAAGGAAACAGCGTCTCCGGATATACTTGCAAGGGTCACCAAGGAAATCATCCAAAATGCCGAAAGACATACAACCATGATTCTCAACAGGCACCGGGCTGTACTCGCGAAAATGTCAGAGGAGCTGTTCGAGAAAGAGACGGTTTCAGCGGCAGAGCTTATTAGCTACCTGAATGTACCGGGCAGACCGCTGTGGAAATGGAGGAAACCGACTGCACGAAGGAGTAGAATAGAGACAAGGATCTGAGTGCATTCCGGGTTTCGGAGGTGGTGCTTTGCAGGCGGAAATCCTGTCAATTGGTACTGAACTTTTGCTCGGAGAAATCGTAGATACAAACGCCCAATATATCTCCTCAAGATTGAGAGATATTGGGGTGAACGTATACAGGAGAATCACAGTGGGGGACAACCCTGAGAGGTTGTTGTCTGCTTTCGAGGATTCAATCCAACGGTCGGATGTAGTGATAGCAACGGGAGGGTTGGGCCCCACTGATGATGATGTTACGGCCAAGTGCCTTGCAGCAGCCTTAAAGCGCAATTTGTCATTTGATGAAAATGCCTGGAACAGCATACGCCGGTCATACTTCCGGCGCGGACGGACCCTCGATGAGGGCAATGCTTCCGCCAGAAAACAGGCATTGATTGTAGATGGCGGGTTCTTCATCCCGAACCCTGTGGGCACAGCCCCCGGGCAAGGCATTAAGGTCGACGACAAACTGATCTTGTTGCTTCCCGGCCCTCCTTCTGAAATGCAGACTATGTTTGAGAATCACGCCATCCCGCTTATCACCAAGCCCTTTTCAGGCCTTACGCCCATTCATTGTGTGAACCTCAATATCGCCGGCCTGGGAGAGTCACAAGTGGCAGAGGCAT
>DUVI01000083.1 GCA_012841065.1 Bacillota bacterium | reverse complement strand
TAAATGAGTATTTCATTCATATTCGCCTTGCTATCATCACATCCATAGCGTGCTTGTGCGGAACTCCGCCGGAGTTGCAGTCGAATATCGTCTCTTCGAATCTGACGATCTCCCAATCCCAGTAGTAGGTCAGGAGCTCCCCGGAGATATAGAAGTGCTCATCAATTCCCCAATCCGGAGGTGTTGCAAGAAAAGGCTTTTCCACAAACACGTTGAACGCGTTAAGCCCTCCTGGCCTGGTGAAATGCTTATAATTTGAGAACACGTCGTGTCTGACGTATTGAGGAAGGTATGTGAGAGTGCCACTTGAGTATATGATATCGAATTCCTCGCTCAGCCGGTAGTCTATTAAATCAGACCGCAATGTGCGTATTACAAGGCCTTCTTCTTCAGCCCAGGCTTCCGCTTTCTTAAGCCCCGGCATCGAGATATCAACTCCTACTGATTCATATCCGTACTTTGCAAACTGGATTAGGTCTCTGCCTTCGCCACATCCTAAATCGATGGCACGCCTGTGTGCTCGATTAACTGCAGAATCCAAGGTAATCGTCTCCAGACACAGGGAGTTAGGCTTCCGTCCCCAGTACAGGCCCGGTTTGGAGTAGGCTTCATCATAATTGAACACAGGCAACGCTAAACGACCCCTTTCTGTTCTTGCATCCCAGTTCCGGATTGGCGCGAATAGAACTCAAGACGTCAGTTCCTTACCTATGGCTAATTAGCTCATTGATATACACTAAGAGCTCTTCGAGTTCCTCTGTGGTCAAGCCTCTAAGCATATCCAGCAATTCCGGACTCATGCGGGTATCAAGCGCAGGCTCGCTCTTAGGCTCAACCATGGGGATAAACGATGTAAGCATGAAATTCCCGGGGAGCTTCTTAATTGTATCTATCAACTCTGCCTCCGTCTGTTCTTTGATGAATATGATATTCTTTCCATCCCTTTGTTCTTTGACTAACATACTACGTTTGCTTGACCGTAGTTCCGGAACTACTTCAGTCAGACCTTTCGGAGCCGTCCCTGCCTGATCAGGGGTATATAGAACTACGATCGTCTGTGCTGTTTCGATGTGGCGGTCAGTAAGGTTGTTCATTGAGCACATTCTCGTTCGGCTCGGGTCAGATGCAAATCTATCGGCGAAATATTCGACACTCTTCCTTAGACCTGCGATTATGAGTTGAGTCCGCTCTATTTCACTTACATACTTCTCTGCTCTACGGGTAGCGCCTGACCTAAGATCTATGTAATCATATTGCGGGTCTTGGTAGAGCAACAGGTCAAATCTTCTGAACAACCTCTGCATTGCCTCGCTGTTCTCTGATTCGTTCGCGACTCCTGAGTCCCATACTTCTATCGACTTGGCGAAAGCATAATAGCCATCCGGAAGTGACAAATTGTTCGGATTGTATCCAAGGAACATCTTTCCTGTTGTTGAATCCACAAGATAGGGCTTCCCGTCTATGTAGACTTCTACATATATGTGGCCATGTATGGCGTGATGCGCTCCTTCTGCGCCATGGACAAGCAATTCAATCCAATCTATCTTGGCACTTTGCACGAAGACCGTGGGTATCCTCTTAGCCCTTGCAAGAGAGGCGAATGCGAGACCATAGTCTGTACATCCTGTAGCAATTCGCGATGAGATTATTTCGTCGGCTGTCCTTGCGAATTTCTCACCTTCTCCCCCGCGGAGGTTAGAGCGCATCCATTGGAATATTTCCTGAAGGGTGGATACATCTTTTTTCGAGTTGAATCCATTTGCCACGTGTCGAATTGCAGGTGTTATCTTTGTCTGATCGCCTGTCTGTAGAAAGGCATTTGGATCAGAACGGTCCACATCCTTAAAATATCCAGGAAATACCGGATGGTCGATTTTTGCGTAGACTGCACCGGACACCAACATACTCGCGACTATAATTGCCGTGATCCTCATGGCTGACAGCTTCATTATGCAACCTCCTTGCGACGCCACAAGATTACAGTCGATTGCCCTTCTTCTATTTCGCTGAATGGTGACGGTTTCCTGTCTGATCTGAGGCCCGAAGGCACAAGAAGTGTGTGATTGTCAATCTGTCGGCGGAGATACTTAGCTACGATTTTACACTTACCACCTATGACTTACAGAATCTCCAGGTGTCTCTTTCGGGATGAATCATTCAGG
>DUVI01000019.1 GCA_012841065.1 Bacillota bacterium | reverse complement strand
TGTTTTCTTACAGCGACATCTCCCATGTTGACCTTATGCACAAGGCATCAATGGTCTTGGCTAAAGGGTCAGATTTCAAACTGCTTGGGTTCGATTCTACCGCGCTTAAGTCAAACAAACCCGTTATTTCAGTTTGTGCGGTAAGGACCGGAGTGGGAAAGAGCCAGACCACCAGGAGAGTGGCAGGAATCCTTGAAGCTGCCGGCAAGAAGGTTGCCGTGATCCGCCACCCCATGCCTTACGGAAACCTTGAGGAGCAGATCTGGCAGAGGTTTGCCACCTATGAGGATCTTGACGTTCACAAGTGCACTATTGAGGAAAGAGAAGAGTACGAACCTCACATTGACCAGGGAATTGTAGTTTATGCAGGAGTGGATTACGCAGAGATACTGAAACGGGCCGAAGCAGAAGCTGACGTTATACTCTGGGACGGAGGAAACAACGATGTACCCTTCTATCAAACCGACTGCCACATTGTGCTTGTGGATCCTCATAGGCCGGGCCACGAGATGCTGTATCATCCCGGAGAAGCCAACCTCAGGATGGCAGATATCGTAGTTATCAACAAGATTGACACAGCTGATCCCAGGCATGTGGATGAGCTGCGCAACACAGTAAGGGAGATATGTCCCAAAGCGATAATTGTCGAAGCCGCCTCTCCGCTCATCGTCGGCAATCCTCAGGAGATTACAGGCAAGAAAGTCCTGGTCATCGAGGACGGCCCGACTCTTACTCACGGAGAAATGCCGTACGGGGCAGGGATGATTGCCGCCAGGAAGTGGGGAGCTGCTGAAACTGTTGATCCCAGGCCTTGGGCTGTGGGAAGCATCAAAGAAACCTTTGAAACCTACCCCCACATCGGTTCCTTGCTGCCTGCCATGGGGTATTCACCCAAGCAGGTTAAAGAACTTGAGGAGACTGCCAACAGCGTTGACTGCGACCTGGTGATAATCGCTACGCCCATTGACCTCCGTAGGGTAATGAAGATCGAAAAGCCGTCACTGCGGGTAAGGTATGAACTTCAGGAGGTTGGAACACCTGGCTTGGAGGATGCAATCAAGATGGTCGGCGGTATCCTCTGAGACGAGGCGATTCCACCCGAACCCAATTGAACGGGGTTAGGCTCAGCGTGTAAAGGAGCGGCCGGATTGGACCGCTCCTTTCCTCTTCAGACGAATAGTCCGCGGGATCTAGCGCAACACTAATTTGGGCGAAGATAAACCGCTCGCCAGTAACATAAGAGGAGGCCCGCGTAGGGAATGACAACAGCCGAGACCCTGTATGTTATAGCGTTTTCAGTATACCTGTTGTTTTTTTTGCTTTTTGCCCGGTTCTTTGTATGGAAGCATTACAGCGAAAGGAAGTATTGGAACAGAAGGCCGAGTATCACTGAGGAAGACCTTGTGGACCTTGCACACAAGGTTGGCAAGCAAGTCCCGTTCATAAGCGTGCTTGTGCCTGCCAGGAATGAGGCTGCTGTGATCGAAAACACCATAAGACACCTGGTATCCCTCAGATATCCCAAGAACTCGTTTGAAATCCTCATCGTCACGGATGAAAAAGAAACCCAGGGAACCCGCGATGAAAGGCAGAAGATCATAAGAGAGGTACACAACCTTGTACAAAAACACCGGAACGGGTCTGAAATCTCGCAGAAAGCCAGGGAAGCTATAATTGCCGTCCTCAGCGATCTCGCTCTTGCTGAGTTCCTGTCCAAGAAATTCGAAGACGGCTATTCCCTGGGGATTCCTGAACTGTGCCTGCTTCCTGCCAGGGAACGTCAAGTGATCGTAAGAGACATTTCAATCGAGATTATGAACTGCAAGGGAACCCCCAAAATGAAAACCCTCCGGGGCATTGTCAAGTCCACATGTCCGTGGCTGTCTGAGTTGGATGTAGACAGGATTTACCCTGCCTCCCTTGCTGTATCCATGCCGGTGCTGGCAGCCTATACCCAGCTTTTCGATGACAGGAGCTACCCTGTTCTGAAGAAAGCTATCAATCATACTGCCAGGGCAAACCACGAGCTCACCCAGGACATAATTCTGCGCATGACAGAATTCATAGCTGCCAGGGTAGCTACTGAACTCAAGAGTGCAGCTAAGACCCAGGCCCTGCAGCACAAATTGACTGCGGCACTAAAGGATATGTATCCCACCACGCAAGAAGTTGTGGCCTCAGTGCAAGCAGACCTGAGGCACCAACACGTCAGCCATCCCAGAGTGAAGCACATCGTTGTGCCCTATGATTTTGAAGGCAGGTTGGGCGGGGTGAGAACCGGCAGGAGCGTACCGTCAACAAAGGGCAGGGCACTTAACTGGGGGTTAAGTTTCCTGGATTCCCGTTCAGAGATTTGCGGGTTCTACGATGCCGAAAGCAGGCCCCACAGTGAGGTGCTCTTGTACGTCGGATATCGGCGCTTGCTCGACACTAAAGCTTCCCGGGTACTTCAAGGGCCTGTATTTCAGGTCAGGAACTTCTACAGCATGAGCCCTTTTTGCAGGATTGCCGCGTTATATCAGGCAATATCTCACGATTGGTACCTGCCTTGGCTGTTCCGCAGATTGCCTTTTGTAGGAGGTACAAACGTATTTGTTGAAAAGACGCTGTTGTTGGATATCGGTGGTTGGGACTATACAGTACTTACCGAAGATTTGGAACTTGGGGTGAGAGCTTACCTGCTGAACTCTGCCTGGCCTGAGTACCTGCCCTACCATTCTTCTGAGCAGACACCACCCAACTTCAAAGCTTTTTTCAAACAGAGGTTACGTTGGGGTACAGGCCACCTTCAAGTAGTAGACAAATTGGAGGATGAGCAAATGGGCGAACCTTATGAAAGAAACAAGATCAAGACACGCCTTATCGTAAAGGGACAGGTGGAATGGGTTGCATATCAACTGGCAACTTTTGTACCTCCCGTCGCGATGTTTTTGCACTGCAAGAACATGCTTGACCCGCACATAGTGCCGCCTGCCGGGCGCTGGATGCTTAGTGTGTTTTCAGCGGTTTACCTTGGATTTACGGTTTATGCGTTTAGACGGTACAGCTGCTATTTGGATACCTCCCATGAGCCCGACGGCATTGGCAGTTGGCTAGTGGTGTATCTCGGGCTGCTGCTATTGCCTCTGGCGGCATTCATGTTTCCTGTGCCTTATACCGCAGCATTGGTGCTTAAGGCTGTTGGAAGAGAACCCAAGGCGTGGGCGAAAACCCCGCGCACGGGTGAACGCAGACTGGCTGTGTGAATGAATCTCTTCAAATAAGGCTATGGTTGTGTGGACGTGCCGGATAAGATCGATATAGAATAGGGTAATGATTTGACTGGCAGTAAAGGGGGATCGGAGCCGGCTTTGGCTCTCATAACATGGACTGGCAAACCATGCTTTCTACCTTCACCGTAGTGTTTCTGGCCGAATTGGGAGATAAAACGCAGCTTTCCACCATGATGCTGGCAGCTTCCAAGAAGACACCGTGGAGTGTGTTTCTCGGTTCGGCAATTGCATTGGTTCTGTCTTCCTTTATCGGTGTATTAGTCGGTGATGCCCTCTACCGGGTTGTTCCAGGGCATATCATAAAGTACTGTGCCGGCGGAGCTTTTGTAATAATTGGTTTGTTAATGCTAACGGGCCGGGTGTAGTAGAAGTTGTGTTTCTGCAAGGCTAGATGTATAATTCATTTAGCCACGTACATGCGCCCGTAGCTCAAACGGACAGAGCGTTGGCCTCCGGAGCCAAAGGCTGCGCGTTCGATTCGCGCCGGGCGCACCACCCCATTAAGCCGGTCAAATACAGACAGACTTTAAAAGATGCTGAAATCATTCTGCAAGCAATAGGAGGAAACATTATATGTCTACATACGGTTCGTCCCCTCCACGAATAGCGATATTTGTGGATGGTTGGAACTTCAAGTATGCCACCTATGATGCCTTTGGAATCCAGGTTGATTTCATCAAACTGCTCAATTACCTATCTCAAGGAAGCATCCTTATTAGGGCCTATTACTACACAGGTGAGTGGACTGTTGAATCAATCGACCAGTATGTCAAATTAGCATCTACTGACGATCCGGAGACTCTGAGGGAAGATCTTGAAAACCAAAGGCGCCGCTCTCAGTCATTTTACAGGTTCCTAAACCGGAACGGTTATATGGTTGTACTCAAACCTTTGAAGGTGTTTGCTGGCGGCACCATAAAGGCCGATCTGGACCTTGAACTTGCCATCGATATGTTTTCGCTGGTTGACCGTTGCGACAAGTTCATCCTGTGTTCAGGCGACGGCGATTTTGTCCCGCTAATTCGCGCCGTGGCCAAGCACGGCGTCCGGGTCCAGGTGCTGTCGACACAACATCCGGATGCTTATGCCAACTGTAACTTTAAAGCAGCTGATGGGCTTGTTGATGCCGCCGATGAGTTCATAGAGCTTCATGACATCTTGCCTAAGATCACAAGGGATTTGTCTTCAAGGTAACGCGAAGGTTGTCAAGCAAGGTGCAGGAAATCTGATCGCGTACAATTTCAGGCAGGTGTACCGGGAAGACTGGGTCAGGGGCGTTGTTTATAAGGTCAAACAATCTTTCCCCGAGCTCACGATATGGGCACAAGACTTCAACACTTGTCGAAGAAGTTTCCGCGCATTGTCCGTCTGCCGGTATTTCTTCCAGGTGGGCCCTGATCAGGCAGGTTTTCTGCACCGTGTGAGTTTCAAGTTCATAATGAATCACGAATTCCCGCCCATCCTGGCAATAGCTTCGCGTGCTTCTTTTCACGGATGTTCTTGTCATTGTGATCCTCCTGTTCAATGTCAATTGGCCATTACTAAAAAATGTAGTGGTCTTCATTCTCTGAGCTTGCTGTGGAAACCCTTGTGGACAACTGGGATTCGTTCGACACACGGTGACAAAAACTGGTTTCCCAAAACAGATACACCTGTTACAGGGTTTAGAGATTCCCCCTGCATAAACAGGCATCCACGCCAACCGGCTGATACCCTGTTCTCTCGAAAAATATCGAGTTATGGCTAATGGTGAAGATTTCTATTCAGGCTTGAACATTCAGGCTTGAACATGAATTTCGCATGCTTATTATATTCTGTACGGAGGGCATGATTTGATCAGATATCCGTTTCAGCAATGCATAGGAGGGGTAGCGATGACAAATCGAAAATCAATCGGGCTATTGGCACTAGGCTTGGTGCTCATCATGTTGCTGGCCGGTTGTGGGCCAAAGGTGTTTAATGATGGCACGTATACCGGCGTATCCACTTCCGATGACAACGGCTATGCCGTCGCCGAAGTTACTGTAAAAGACGACACGATTGTGGAAGTCGAACTTACCGAGTTCAACTCTTTGGCACAGGAAAAGGATATGGAGTCGCATAGTTATCAGCCGGCCAGAGAGGCCTTTAAGGAATTGCCAGGCCGTTTTACCGGTAGGCAAGATGCCAACATTGAAGCTTACAGCGGTGCTACGGCGTCGTCGAATAAGTATATGACCGCAGTGTCTTTCGCATTGGAAAAGGCAAGGAAAACCCCTCAAGTTACAACAGAGTATTTTGATGGCACTTTCATGGGCCGGTCTGAGAGTGATGACAACGGTTATGGCATCGCCATGGTTACCATTGAACAAGACCAAATCAGGAGCGTCCGGCTGATGGAGGTAACTGCCGACGACAAGTTTAGGGATTACGCTACCTATCCATACACAACCGTACTTCAGGCAAAGGAACATCTGGAAAAGGCCATCGTCGAGAAGAACAGCCCTGAAGTGGATACGTACAGCGGGGCTACAAACAGTTCCCAAAAGTGGATACAAGCGGTGAGCAATGCCCTCAAAGCGGCCAAGCTAAAATAGCTGATTTGTCTTACTACTGAACCCTGAGGGTTGTGTTATAATCACTATCGTAGAACAATTCACGAAATATACGAAGGGTGGGTAGAAGGATGGCCAAGGTTTATGTTGATGAGGATCTTTGCATTGGGTGCGGGCTTTGCGCAGATACATGCCCTGACATGTTTGAACTCACGGACGATGGCAAAGCCGTAGCCAAAGAAGGCGCAGAGGAAAACATCGAATGTGCCAAAGATGCAGCAGATACTTGTCCGACCGAAGCAATTGTAGTTGAAGAGTAATGTAACAGTCCAGAGCCCGAAGCAGCATAGTTTCTCAGGGAGGGTAGTCTTCACGACTGAGAAACGGCAAGTGTATACATATACGAGTTGAGACAACAACCACTGTCAGTGCCAGGTTCCGGTTTCACGAGCGAACCTGGCATTTTAGTAAAGGAGGGCATTGCTTTGTCAAAGGCTCGCGAACTTCATCAAGGAGCGGTTGTGATTGACGGGCACTGCGATACAATACTGTCGGTTATGACCCGGGATTCCTGGTTCGGGTTGTCGGCACGTGATTTCTTCCAAAGAAATGAACAAGGCCACATCGATCTTCCCAGACTCAAAGAAGGTGGGGTCACTTGCCAAGTAATGGCGTTGTACATCGAGCCCCAGTACAAGCCTGCAGCTTCTGCCCGGCGGTGTTTGGAAATGCTTGATGCGTTTTACAATTTGCTTGACCAATCTGAAGAGTTCGTTATGGCTACAAAGACGCAGCACATCCTTGACGCAAAAGCGGACGGTAAAGTAGCCGGGCTTCTCAGCATTGAGGGCGGCGAAGCTATCGAGGGCAGCTTATCTGTGTTGAGGAATTTCTACAGGCTGGGCGTCAGGGCCATGGGCCTCACATGGAACCAGAGGAACGACCTGGCCGATGGAGTTGGAGAGAAATCAGCTAAGTCAGGCCTTACAGACCTCGGCGTTTCAGTGGTAAAGGAAATGGAAAAACTGGGGATGCTCGTTGACGTATCCCATCTGTCCGAATCAAGTTTCTGGGGTGTCAACGAGGTGGCAGAAAGGCCGTATATTGCGTCTCACTCCAATGCAAGGGCACTGGCTTCACATCGCCGCAATCTTACAGATAAGCAAATAGAAGCTCTGGCTTCAAAAGGCGGCGTGATTGGAGTAGTGTTCTGCCCGCCGTTTGTTGATGACGACAGGCAAAATGTAACCCTGTCAAGGATATGTGACCACATCGACCACATAAGGAAGGTAGCCGGCATTGACCACGTTGGCCTTGGGTCTGACTTCGACGGGTTCGGCGTGTCTCCCGGAAGCCCGCAGGTTATGAAAGACGTGTCTGAGATGCCCAAACTGACGGAAGAACTGTTCCGACGCGGATATACAGAAGAGGAAATCAAAAAGGTTCTCGGTGGCAACTGGCTCAGGGTATACAGGGAAGTCTTGGGTTAGGTTCCCTGGTTCTGCATCCATGTGGGCACAAAAGACGTTCAGCAATGAACGTCTTTTTGCTGGTTTGAAACCTCTTTCTGGTCAGGAGCGCACGGGTGCATGCACCCTCCCGGTGATGGCTTGGCTTTGACACTCTCCCAAAGAAGAACCTTCCGGCGCAGAAGTTGCCTCAGCTCCCATAAACATCTACCCCGCTAGGCAGGATTCAAACCTGATTCATGTCGAACCAGATAGAGTCTGACAGTGTATATATGCAGGTTGATCACTGGAAAAGTGTCATGTTCCAAGGGATGCCTAGATAGGTATTTAGACTGAGAGGCAGCAGTGATATCCCTTGGGGAGAAAACGCTGAAGGATGAGGATATTGCCGGAACTTGTCCCAAACACACCTACGCCAGAGAGAACCAAGAGTGTCATGCCAAAGGGACCAAAGCGCGTTCCCTGGCCGGTACTTATATTGGCAGCGTTAATCCTTTTGATCGTTGGAACCGTGATTTACCCGTCGTTCCAGTACGTTGAGCTCCCAATGGACAGCCGTCCTTACTTGGTACATCAAGGTGAGATTCAGAAGTTCCCGGTGGTGGTGGAGAAGGGGGAGGCTTACGTTCCCTTGAGGTTCATCCAGGACAAACTTGATCCTCATGTGCATTGGGATGAAAGCGGTGTAATGGTTGTCACCACAAGAGACAAAGTGGTGAAACTCAGGACCCAGTCGCTTACTGCATACGTAAACCAACACCCTGTGAGTTTGCAGTTCCCTGTGATCCTTGACGGCAAAGAGCCTTACGTTCCTGCGAGCACTCTCGAGACACTGTATCCGGTTTCCACACGCTATAGCCAAGAGTATGGTATATTCTTGGTAAGATCCCTTGATATTCCCAGAACCGTAGGTGAAATACGCACCGGTACCATATTGAGAACAAAGGCGTCGCCCTTGGCCCGGAGGGTGCGCATGCTGCCTGCAGGGGAGCAGGTGGTGGTTTACGGCGATGGAACGAGGTGGCTTAAAGTGGAAACAAGTTCCGGATTGTGCGGTTTTGTTCTCAAGAGACATGTGTCAGAGCTTAGGCAAGAACCCCCGGCTGCGCAACAGCCTTCAGACTATGTGCCCAGCCCGCTCAAAGGCGACAAGGTGGTCTTGGTATGGGAACAGGTCGATAGGATTACGCCCGACCCGTCAAGCCTGGGAGAAATGCCCGGTCTGAACGTAGTCTCGCCCACTTGGTTTCACCTTGCCGATATTCCGGGTGAAGTCGAAAACCGCGCCGATATGCGGTACGTCAACTGGGCACATTCAAGAGGATACCAGGTGTGGGCATTGTTTTCCAACTCGTTTGATCCTGAAAGAACTTCAGTGGTGCTCAGGGATTCAGCCCTAAGAGACAAAGTCATATCTCAACTTCTGATCTACGCTGATGTTTACAAACTGGATGGAATCAACGTAGATTTCGAAAACGTGTACTTAGCTGACGGGCCATATCTTACCCAGTTCATGCGGGAACTTACCCCGCTGCTTCACAGCCAGGGCCTCACAGTGTCAATTGACATAACTGTCAGATCTACCAGTCCCAACTGGTCACTGTTCCTCGAGCGTGACAAACTGGCGCAAGTGGTGGATTACGTGATGCTCATGGCGTATGATCAGTATCCTCACGGTTCTAAGGTGTCAGGCCCTGTATCAACCATTCCGTGGACTGAATGGACTATCACAACAACCCTTGAAGAAGTTCCAAAGGACAAACTTGTGCTGGGTGTGCCTTTCTATACCAGGCTGTGGAAAGAGACCCGTGAAAACGGCCAAACTACGGTGACTCCGAGAGCTTTGGGCATGGAAGGTATCGCCCTGTGGCTGAAAGATGAGAACGTTACTCCGGAGTACCAGGCTGACACAGGGCTGCTATATGCAGAAAAGAAGGCAGGCAATGTGACATATAAGGTGTGGCTTGAAGACGTCCAATCAATGAAAAAGCGAATTGACCTGGTCAACAAGTATGATCTTGCCGGAGTGGCCGCCTGGCGCCGGGGATTCGAAACCCCCGACATATGGGAAGTAATCTGCGAGAACCTTGGTTCATAATGTGCTGTCTATGCGGGCTAGCCCTTAAGGCATATGGGAAATGGGCATAGGGCCGGCTTCCCGGCCTGAGCCCCGCCTTCAGTGTTTCTGTGCCGTCCCGGCAAAACCCCTGAACTTGGTGCATAACTCCTTAACTCCCTGTGACTCAATTTCGATATTAGGTCACGGGGGGATTACAGTGTCTAGCAACCAGAATACGCATGAAGATACCACCAAGCGTGAAACCGGCCATGAGCGGCAAATCGTGGCCTTTTGTTTAGGATCAGAGACTTACGGCGTAGATATCCAGAAAGTCAGGGAGATTATACCTATTCAGAAAATCGTGCCTGTCCCCAGGGCTCCTGACTTTGTTGAAGGAATCATCAACCTGAGAGGCAAAGTCATTGCAGTGCTTGATCTTAGAAAGCACTTTGGCTTCGAAAAAAAGGAGCCTACTCCGGAACAAAGGATCGTGCTCACTGAATCTGACGGCGAGAGGATCGGCATAATCGTAGATTCTGTGTCGTCAGTACTGCGTATCAGTGAGAATTCGATTGAGCCCCCTGCATCGGTAATCGCAGGTGACGAGGTTGATTACATCCAGGGTATTGCAAAGGTGAATGATTCCCTTATCGTTCTTCTGGACCTTACCCGGATAATCTCAGATGCCGAAAGGCGGACCCTCAAGCAAGTCGATTTGGCATCTGCATTGGTCAAGTGAAGCCTGAAGAATGAAGGAGCCAAGCCCCAATGGAATATACTGAAGACCTGAGTATTTTTCTTGAAGAAGTTGACGAACTTCTTACCAATACAGAACAGAACCTGGTTGAACTCGAGAAATCATCATCAGGTGAAGCCATTATCCAGGAAATCTTCAGGGCAATGCACACAATAAAAGGCGGAGCTGCTACCCTGGGTTTGGAGGACGGCGTGGAAGTCACTCACGCCATGGAAAATATCCTGGATACAATCAGATCCGGCGAACGTAAACTTACGCCGGACATAACAGATTTGTTGTTCTTGGTTCTCGACTGGCTTTCTGATTGGAAAACTGCATTGGAAACAGGAGGCGAAAGGCCTCCTACCGGAGACCTGATGATCCGGATTCAAGCAGTGCAAGCTGCCGAGGCAGATGCACCTGTTGAATCGGCAGGCGTAAGCCACCCTTCTGGGGGAGCTCCCTTCAAAAAGCCATCTGCCCTGGACCCTGACTTAGCCCACCGCCTCCTAGAGGCATTAGACCAAGCCATGCCTGTGTATAAATTGGTCGTAAAGCTCAACCCAGAGGCTGAACTGCTTTCAGTAAGATGCTTTCAGATACTTGTGTTGGTGGATGAAATTGCCGACGTGATTGGATCAGTTCCTTCCAAGGAAGATGTGGAGGCCGGTGAGACCCCAGATGAGCTGGAGATTTACTTGAGAAGCGACGACCAGGGCATATCCGCCAAACAGGTGGCTGAGTCGGTGCAGGATGTGGTTCAAGTCTCCCTGGTTCCGTATGACGGGAGCGGACTCCGTGAATCTCTTTCAAGCAGGCAGTGGGATGAGCAGCCTGGCGAAGTCAAGGCCGGTGACAAAGGCGGGGATTCTGGCCCGGACAAGGACGCAGGTGCTGACTTAGTCATAAGGAAAACCAATCTGGGGCGTACTGTGCGCGTAAACGTCGACCTTCTTGACTTGTTGCTCAACTTGGTGGGCGAATTGGTGATCGATAGGACGAGGATCTCGCAAATAGCCTCCAGGCTTCAAGCCAGTGAGCCCACAGCAGTAACCGGTAACGAGCTGGCGGCGCTTTCAGCACGGCTTCAGAGGACATCCCAGGAGCTGCAAGAGGGTATCATGAAAGCGCGGTTGTTGCCGCTCATGAGCATCCTTGCCAAGTTCCCCAGGATGGTCAGGGACCTTTCAAGCCGTTGCGGCAAGAAAATCGACTTTGAACTCCAAGGTGAACGGCTTGAGCTTGACAGGACCGTGCTTGAAGCCATAGACGATCCTCTTATACACATCCTACGGAACGCGATAGATCATGGAATCGAATCACCCGATGAAAGGAAAGCCCTGGGTAAGCCGGAAAGAGGCAAAATAACCCTGTCAGCGTGGCACCAGGAGAACCAGGTGGTGATTCAGGTTCGGGATGACGGCAGAGGCATGGACCCTGAACGGATAAAAGAGTCAGCAGTGCGCAAGGGACTCATCACCACGGAAGCTGCTGCCAAACTGTCTGACAGGGAAGCACTTGAGTTGATTTTCACCCCTGGTTTCTCCACAGCCAAACAGGCAACAGAGGTATCCGGCAGAGGCGTAGGTATGGATGTTGTCAGGTCAAATCTTGAGCGGGTAAATGGCCACATAGAAGTCAGGAGCCAGGTTGGCACCGGCACTGCGGTTGTTCTACGTCTTCCCCTCACTCTTGCTATTGTGCGTGCGTTGCTGGTGGAGTGCTCAGGGATTACATATGCGATACCGACGTCATCAGTTGACGAAGTACTAGCTGTACATCCCGATGAGATCAAGACGGTTAAAGGAAAAGCGGCTCTCACTGTGAGGGGTAGCGTATTTCCTCTAGTTTCCCTTGAAGGTTGCCTGAAAGACGATCCTTGGATGAGAAACGGCAACTTCAAGTATGCAGTGCTAACCCGCACCCACGATGAACCCTTAGCCCTCGGGGTAGACGGACTGATCGGTGAAGAGGAAATAGTCGTAAAAGAACTAGGCAAAATCCTTTCCCGGCTGAAAGGGATTGGAGGCGCTACAATCCTGCCCCAAGGCGATCCGGCTGTGATTCTTGACACCACCAGCCTGATCTAATCTATGGAACCGGCTATGGGTTCTAAGTAACCAGAAGAAAGGGGATGAGCATGAACCTGGTTCCCGTAAAATTGTCTGAAGTCAAGTTTTCGAAAGATGAAGCAGAAGTACTCGTAACTTATTCACTGGGTTCATGTGTAGGTGTGGCTCTGTGGGATCCTCAATGCAAGGCGGGAGGGATGGCCCACGTATTTCTGCCTCACAAGTCACGGAACGATGATGAACCCTTTGGCAAGTATGGAGACACAGCCGTTCCGTATCTGGTATCCGGCCTGCTTGACCTGGGGTGCAAAAAGGAGAATCTCCAGGCGTGGCTTGCGGGAGGGGCAAACGTAATCCCGGAGCTGGCTACTCCTTGGGGTGACATAGGGGCCATGAATGCGCGTGCAGTCCGGGAGGCATTGAGTAAAGAGGGTATCCGTGTTGCCGGAGAGCGTTTGGGCGGAAACCAGAGCCGTACAATGCGGCTTTACATAGGTTCAGGAAAAGTAATCGTCTGTTCACCAGACGAAGTTCCTACGGAGATTTGACTAAGGAGTGGGGATTGATGGCAAAGATTCTAGTTGCAGATGACGCCATGTTTATGCGAAACAGGACCTCCAAGTTGCTGACCGCCAACGGTTACGAGGTTGTTGAAGCATCCAACGGAGAAGAGGCGGTCAAGCGGTACTTCGAGGAAAAGCCTGACGTTGTGCTCATGGACATTACTATGCCTGAGATGGATGGCATCGAAGCTTTGAAGCAGCTCAAGGCCGAAGATCCTGATGTAAAGGTGATAATGGTCACGGCTATGGGGCAACAGAGCATGGTTTTGGAAGCGATCAAAGCAGGTGCCAGAGATTTCGTAGTCAAACCTTTTGACCCTGACCAGCTTCTGGAAGCAGTGAGGAAGCAATGCCAGCAATGAGAACCAGGGACCCGTCTGACGAAACCAGGGTGCTGATAGTCGACGACTCGCTTTACATGAGGAGGACTCTCAGGAAGATGCTTGAGAGTCACCCGGGGATAACTGTAATAGATGAGGCCAGAGACGGCGTAGAGGCTGTGGCCAAGTGTATTTCCCTCAATCCGGACGTGATGGTTCTTGATATTGAAATGCCCAAGATGGACGGGCTGTCCGTGTTGAGGGAAATCATGACAAAGCGGCCGTTGCCCGTGGTGATGTTTTCGTCGTTGACGCAGCGGGGCTCCAAGATCACCATGGAAGCTCTTTCAATGGGTGCAGTTGATTTTGTGCCCAAACCCGTATCCAGAGGTTTGGTTCCCCGGGCGGCCAAAGAGCTATGCGAAAAGGTGATTCAAGCTTCCGGTGCGAAACTCAGGGTGCAGAAGATCCGGCGTCGTCATGAAACCGAGAGGGCCAGGAAACGGAAGACATTAGACGGCAAGGCCCCTGTGGATACTTTGGTGGTGGTAGGTTCTTCCACCGGCGGCCCCCAAGCTCTTGAAGAAATAATACCTAACCTGCCGCCGGACCTGCCCGCTGCCATCATCATTTGCCAGCACATGCCAAGAGGATTCACCGCTTCCTTGGCCCAGCGCCTGAACATGCTTTCCTCGATCAAAGTGAGGGAGGCTGTCGATGAGGACATCCTCGAGCCGGGCTTGGCACTGGTTGCCCCTGGGGGATATCACCTGCGGCTTGACAAGTCACCAGGCGATAGACATGCAGTTTACCACGTATATCTTGACGAAGGCAATGCCGTGCACGGTGTAAAGCCTTCTATCGATGTAACCCTCTTTGATGCGGGGCCTCTGTTCAAACAGAATCTGATGGTTGTGATACTCACGGGTATGGGATTCGACGGCGCCAAAGGTGCGTGGGCGGCCAAAAATGCAGGAGCCAAGGTGATCTGCCAAGACCGTGAGACCTCAGTTATCTGGGGGATGCCTAAGGCTTGTTACGAAGCAGGCGGTTGTGAGAAATTAGTGCCTTTGGACGACATAGCAGATGTCATAGAAGATTTCTGCAGAAATAGGTAGGACAATGAGGGAGCGAACAGATATGTCAGATCCGGTGAACAGCACAGAATTGTATCCTTTTGGCGCAGACTACTTGTATTTTTGCACAAAGGCGGCTGAACTGACAGGCATCAATCTTCACAACTACAAAGGCAAGCAAATGTACCGCCGGCTGGTGAATTACATGAACCGGCGCAACATTCCCGATTTTGCAACCTTTGCCCTGCGTTTGCAGCGGGATCCTGATGAGCTTTCACGGTTCGTTGACTATCTGACCATCAATGTCTCTGAGTTTTTTAGGAACAGGGAACACTGGGAGGTGCTGGCTGAGAAGGTTGTGCCATTGCTGGTAGACCAGGCCAAGTGGCGCATAAGAGTGTGGAGTGCAGGTTCAGCTGCCGGCCAAGAAACTTATTCGGCTGCGATCACCTTTGCTGAACGCTCGCTCAATGATGTTTTTGTGCTTGGGACTGATATCGATGAAATGAGCCTGAGCAAAGCCCGGGCCGGAAAATATACTGCCTCTGAAGCCAAGAACGTTCCCCAACACCTTCTGGACAAGTATTTCCGAAAAGAAGACGACTTGTACGTGGTCAAAGATTCTATAAGACAGATAGTGAGTTTCCGTAGGCATGACCTGCTGAGCTCAGAGTATCCCGGCAATATGGATCTTATCATATGCAGGAACGTGCTCATCTATTTTTCGGAACAGAGCAAACGGGACGTAATCACAAGATTGTCAGCTTCCCTAAGGTCGGGCGGCGTGTTGTTTATGGGAGCAACGGAAGCTATATTCAACGCGAAGGATTATGACCTTACGCAAATCTTCCCGTTTTTCTACCGCCGCACGCTTTGACCTGGATAAAACATTGCCATAGACCGTGCCTGTTTGGCCGGCGTAATAGTGGAGAAAGGAGCGATCATATGTTTAAGGCAGTATTGATCAACCCATTCTTGGAGTCTGCATTGTGTTTCCTGAAGCAAGAGATTAGCGCCGAGGCTACACGTGGCCAGTTGCGTCTGGAATCATCCCGCGCCACTTCGGGAGAGATCAACGTAGCTATCGGCGTGACGGGGGACGCAGAAGGAATCGTGATTTACTCGATGTTTGAACGTACAGCCAAGGCCGTTGCCTCAGCGATGATAGGTGAGCCGGTGCCGGTGTTTGATCAGTTGGCTGAATCGGCGATTGCTGAAATGGGGAACATAATAACGGGACAAGCTACCATCGGATTGGAAGAGTGCGGCTACGCATGCAAACTATCGCCGCCCACGTTGGTTTCGGGGGTAGGCGTTGTAATCTCTACACTAGATATTCAAAGGCTCATAATTCCTCTGGAAATGCCCCAGGGACATCTTGAAATGAGTGTCGCCCTAAGGCAAGTGAAGCGCAAGTGATGTCGGATTTTGGTTAAGGAATCAGAAACCCAAAGAGGGTTCCCGGCGTCTAACAATAAATGAAAAGGAAGTGATTTTTGCGGTCTAGCAGGCAGATAGATGGGAGAATTTGCATGGGGGAAATTGGCTTAGAGCCTAGACGCTCTCGGAAGCGCCACAAGAAAGCAAGTCATGTGCATATTTGGGCAATCGTAATCCTGATGTTTATTGCGGCAGCTCTGCTTGCCGCGTATCATTTTGAGGTGTTACCTTTTGCCCGGGAACAGCCCGGGACAGACATACCTGGAAATGGGGTCGGGACAGGCCAGGTTGAAGAAGGTCACGGTGATGAAGGCCAGGGTACCGCAGACCCGGTGGAACAAACCGGGCTTGCGTGTATTGAACAGGCGCTCTCTGCCAGGGGGCTGTATGTGACCATGGATGTGTTCGGTACCCCATCGCGGTTTACTGACGTAATCACGTTTATCCGCAGCAATCCCGGGCTCAATTGCCTTGTGGTCGACGTCAAAGACAACAATGGCAGAGTTCCGTGTGAAGCAGAGGGGATTGGTTCTAAGGCAGCTTCCTACGACCATTTTTCCGCCCTGGTGAATGTGTTGAACCAAGAAGGCTATTACTTAATTGCAAGGATCGTCGCATTCCAAGATCCCTATTTGGCAATGGCAGCACCAGAGCAAGCTATCAGGAATGCCGACGGTACCTTATGGCGGGATAGGGACGGCAGGCTCTGGCTCAACCCCTATGACAAGCGGAACTGGGAGTTCGTCAAGGATGTTTCGCTGTGGGCGGTGGAAATGGGATTCCATGAGATACAGCTGGATTACGTGAGATTTCCTGACAGTGCTCAAGGGCTTGAAAAGAAGGGTGTGCTTATGCCCGGCCATGAAGAGTACGAATCCCGGGGTGATGCCATAGCTGCCTTCCTTGAGTACATGGGTGAAGCATTGAAGGACAAAGCGTACCTGAGTGCCGATGTATTTGGATTTGTGACCATCGCCCAGGACGATATGGGCATAGGTCAGCGCCTGGAGCAACTGACCGGTTTGGTGGACTTCATCTGTCCCATGGTGTATCCGTCCCACTACTACAATCCGGGAATCTACGGATTTGAGGTGCCTGAGAAGCACCCGTATGAGGTTGTGTATAACGCAATGGAGGAGGCCCTGACCCGCACTCAAGGGCTTAGGGGCAAGGTCAGACCCTGGCTCCAGGATTTCTCAATGAGATACAAGTACGGTCCCGAAGAGGTGCAGGGCCAAATCAACGCTGTATTTGAACACGGCATCTACACGTATATGCTTTGGAACCCGGCCAACGTATACACCAAGAACGTGGACTACGTGCCGGACATATAAACCCCTTACATCGCTTCTCAGCGTGAGAAAGGTGTGTAGTTGGGTGCCTCTTTTGTTATATATACATCATGGGGATGGCTTTCCTTGAGCCCCGAACTGCTTATTGTGACGAACTTCGCGTTTTTGTGAAGGCTCATTATGCGGGAAGCCCCGCAGTATCCCATGCCTGCCCTCAATCCGCCAATCAGCTGGTAGATTGTATCAGCCACAGGCCCTTTATAGGGGACTCTTCCTTCGATGCCTTCCGGTACCAGTTTGCTGGACGGCTCCTGGAAATACCTCTCGGCAGAGCCTTGTTTCATTGCGCCCAATGAACCCATACCCCGGTACACTTTGAAGCTGCGGCCTTGCCAAATCTCCATTTCTCCCGGGCTCTCGTCAGTTCCTGCCAGAAGTCCCCCGATCATGACGGCATCAGCACCGGCAGCCAGCGCCTTTACAATGTCGCCTGAATACTTGATGCCCCCGTCAGCAATTACCGGGACACCGTATTCTTTTGCAACCACCGCCGCGTTGAAAATGGCGGTGATTTGAGGCACTCCCGCTCCTGCTATTACCCTTGTGGTGCAAATTGAGCCGGGGCCCACCCCGACTTTTATGCAGTCGGCGCCACGCTTGATGAGGTCCCTGGCACCTTCTCCGGTGGCCACATTGCCCGCTATGATGGTCTTTTCAGGGAATGCTTCTTTGATTTTGGCTACAGTCTCCATCACGCCCTTTGAATGGCCGTGGGCGCTGTCGACTACAATCACGTCCACCCCTGCGCTTACCAGGGCTTTTACCCTGTCCATGGTGCCTGGTCCGACGCCAACACACGCCCCGGCAAGCAGCCGACCTTTCTCATCTTTGGATGCGTTTGGGTATTGCCGGGTTTTCTCAATATCCTTTAGAGTGATAAGCCCTTTGAGCTGGAATTCATCGTCTACCAGGGGGAGTTTTTCAATTTTGTACTTGGCCATAATCCTCTTGGCCTCGTTCAGTGAGGTCCCGACCGGTGCGGTTATGAGCCCTTCCTTGGTCATCACATCTTCTATAGGTTTGGTGTAGTCTTCTTCAAACCTGATGTCCCTGTTGGTGATGATTCCTACAAGGCGGCCTCCGGACACGATTGGTACCCCTGAAATACGATACTTGGCCATCAGCTCGAGGGCGTCTTCAACGGTCTTATCCGGGGAAAGATAGAAAGGATCAATTATTACACCGTGTTCTGACCGTTTGACTTTGTCCACTTCTTGAGCTTGCTCCTCTATCGGCAAGTTCCTGTGTATTATGCCGAGCCCGCCTTCCCGTGCCATGGCGATGGCCATACGGCTTTCGGTTACCGTATCCATGGCAGCGCTGAGAACCGGCATTTGCAGTCTGGTAGAGTTCCCGACAGAGGTGGAGATATCCACGTCTTTGGGAAGCACCTGGGAGTAACCCGGAACCAGGAGCACGTCATCAAAAGACAATGCATGCTCCAGGAATTTGTGCTTTTTATCCATAACAGATCTCTCCTGTCGAAATCGTAGGTTTTATAGAGTTTATCACTGACGACAATTGAGTGACAACTGATCCAATTGGGATAAGTCCCGGAAAACCATAAGTCTCAATTATTCCCTGGTTGACTCATATATATGGATAGCGCCGTTTTTGGCCAAGAAGGAATTTTATGAATAGTGTAGAAAAATGAACCGGACATTGCCCACAAGTGTTGGCCGTTCGTCGTTTCATACTGCCACAGTGATGTTTCTAAGGCTCACAGGGAGGGGTGCACGTGTATCAGAGACTCCTTTGCGCAGACATCGGTAGCACGACCACCAAGGCGGTCATGTTTGACAGGCACAGCGGAACTTGGTCAATGAGCGGGAAGACAGTATCGCCCACGACCGTGGAATCGCCTCATTTGGATGTAATGATAGGGCTCAGGCAGGCGTTGTCCAAGTTGGAAGCACAAACGGGAATACGGCTGATGGATGGACCCAGGTTGATTACACCCGCCCAGGACGGTTCCGGTGTTGACATATTTGTGGCCACATCAAGTGCAGGTGGTGGCCTGCAGATGGTTGTTACCGGACTCATGAAAGAGATTACCGCTGAATCGGCCCACAGGGCAGCTCTCGGGGCCGGCGCTATAGTATCGGATGTGATTGCCCTGGACGATCCCCGGAGCGCAATCGAAAAGATCGATGCAATCAAACGCCTCAGGCCCGATATTGTGCTGGTTACCGGAGGGACCGACGGTGGCAATATCTCTGAAGTCGCTGCCATAGCTGAAATGGTAGCTATGGCAAACCCGCAACCCCGCTTTGGGCAGGATTTCAAGACGCCGGTGATCTTTGCAGGCAATGTTGAGGCCAGAAGTTTTGTGGAGCAGCTCTTCAGGGACGAAATGGAACTTTCGTTTGCCGACAATATTAGACCCGTACTTGAAAAAGAAGTGTTTGAACCTGCAAGGCATAGGATTCACGATGTCTTCCTGGAACACGTGATGATGCATGCACCTGGTTACAACACCCTTATTTCGTGGGCAGAAGGCCATGTCAAACCTACCCCCGTTGCAGTGGGCGATGCCTTACGCTTTTTGGCTGACAAGGCCGGTGGCGATCTCTTAACCGTCGATGTAGGCGGGGCCACTACGGATGTGTTTTCAGTAATAGACTCCCGGTTCTACAGGACCGTGTCGGCCAATCTCGGGATGTCATACAGCATGGGCAATGTGCTGGCCGAGGCCACGCCTGAAATGGTGTTGCGCTGGCTGCCTTTTGAAACCGATGAGAACACCGTGAGGAACTGGAACTTCAACAAAATGATCAGGCCCACAGGGTTGCCCCACACATTTCACGAGCTTATGTTGGAGCAGGCCGTCTGCAAGGAGGCGTTGAGGCTATCACTGGAACACCACAAACGCTTGATACGTGGCCTCAAAGGAGTGCAGCAGCGACGGGGTGCGGGCGATGTATTCCGCCAGACGGCTTCAGGAGAAACCCTTGTGGACATGATGAAGATCAAGGTATTGGTCGGTACAGGCGGGGCGCTGTCTTACGCACCAAGACGGTCTCAGGCAGCAATGATTCTCTTGGATGGACTTCAGCCCGAAGGCATCACTCACTTATATGTGGACAGCCGGTTCTTGCTGCCCCATATGGGCGTGTTAATGGATATAGACAGGGATATCACAGGAGAACTCATAGACAGGGAGACTTTGATACCCCTGGCAACATGCATTGCACCGGTAGGCCCCCAAGTCACACCGGGAAGGACCGTTGCCCGGATTAGCGTGGGAGGCGGTACCCACGATCTTGTGGCAGGGTTATTGCAGGTAGTAGAGTTGGAGGACGACGAAGAGGCAGTGTTCGAAGTTGTGCCCGAAAGGCAATTTGACGTAGGTTCAGGTGCAGGAAGGCCTGTTGCCTGCAAGGTTCCGGATGGGATTGCCCGCCTTATATTGGACGGACGGGGCAGGCCGCTTGAGTTTCCCCGGGATGTGGGCAGCATAAGGCAAACGGTGGCCCGGTGGTATGATGCGCTCCACGCGTATCCCCGCCATGCCTTACAGGGATTGGAGGTGTAAATTGTGGCAGTGCTTTCGACCCTCAAGGTGCTGGAGAAGGCCGTAATACGTAAACAAAGGAAACTGCCTGCTCCAGGCGATGTGCTGGTGTCACAAGGCGATCAAGTCAAGCCTGACACTGTGGTAGCTAAGGCTGAGTACGTCAAGGGTAACCCCTATATCATAGACCTTAGGGCAGAGCTGAAGCAGAAAACCGACCCTGAACTTGTTGAACGCGTTGTGCTTAAGAAACCGGGAGATGTTGTTAAGGCCAAGGAAGTGATTGCCAGGTATCAAAAGGGATTCTGGTCTGAAGTCATCGAGGTCACGTGTCCGTGCGACGGAGTGATAGAACACATTTCAAGAACCCAAGGCCGGATAGTCATCAGGGAGGACCCGCGGTCTGCCAAACCCATGAGCGTAGTAGCAGCTGCTTCCCGGTTGAACGTCCGACCCAGGCTCCTGAGGTTGTTTACCACGGTTAAGGAAGGCGATTATGTATATGAAGGTAAAATCATCGCTGAACTTGACGGACAAGACTTTGTGTATGCTCCCATCAACGGGTTTGTGGAAAAGATCTGCACTCTTACAGGCACTATCACCATAGTGAAGCCCATCAAACATACCAAGGTGCTTGCCCATATCGGCGGCACGGTGACTGAAGTGATCCCCCATTATGGTGCGGTAATCGAGACAACGGGTGCATATATACAGGGGGTCTTCGGAATCGGCCGCGAGTGCTCAGGTGAGCTGATGCTGTTGAGTGACGCCCCTGACCGGCCTCTTGAGGAGCACAAGATAAATGCGGACGTCAAGGGTAAAATCGTCGTTTGCGGTAGTTTTGCATCCTTTGAATCTATACAGGAAGCCAGGGCGCAGGGAGCATTAGGACTGATTACGGGCGGCATGAATCAACTTGATCTGGTGCAGGTTGCTGGCAGGGAACTCAATACCGGGCTCACAGGCCAGGAAGATACAGACTTCACCATCGTGATTCTCGAAGGGTTCGGGCAGCTGCCTATGAACCGGCAGACTTGGGACATACTTGAGAAAAACAACGGGGACGTAGTGTCGATTGATGGGACTACCCAAATCAGGGCAGGCGTGGTAAGGCCCGAGGTCATAATAGGCGCTTGCTATGACGCTGATGATGCCTTCCCGGGGAACGGTGGTGATATACCCCTGATATCAGACGAAACCAACTTAGCTCCTTCTGTAACTTATGCCACCTTGTCTGTCGGGGACAGGGTCAGGTGCACCAGGCCTCCGTATTTCGGTTTGTGGGGCACTGTGGAGACCTTGCCTGACGGGCCCGGTGAAGTTGAATGCGGAGCCGTGCTGGAAGTGGCAAAGGTGAGGCTGGATGACGGAACCCTGGTAACAGTACCCCAAGCCAACTTGGAGGTATTCCGTAGTGAAGTTTAGGAGATGGACAGGAGCCTTGAGGAAATGGCTTCGTCTTAAGCCTCCTGTGTGGGAGACTCCTGAATGGGATCTCATGTCATGGGATGAAAAAATGGAGCTCTGGCAGAGGCACAGGAGGGTCAATATTATCCTGAGCTGCATATACGTAGCTTGCTTTATCGGGAGCTTCCTATGGGTTCTTAAGACCGGGCGCGACGCCAAAATCCTGATTGTCTTAAACATCATAATGCTTGCCTGTATAGCTGCAGCGATGTTCCTCATGGATTGAGCCGGGTGCGCCGGACATACGCCCTATTCTTCTGCCGGCAAGGCTTTATCCCTACCCGATATCGTTTTCATTCAGGATTTTCAGGTATTATGATACCGGCAGCCAGATAGAACAATAGCCACGGGAAAATCGAGGTTATGCAAGCTACAAATGCCACGCCAAGGCGGATCAGGGTCTCATCCAGATTGAAGTATTCTGCCAGCCCTCCGCAAACGCCCAGAACCATCCTCTTGGTTTTTGAACGGTACAGTTTCTTGGACACGCTGTTCACCCCTCACATGTAACTGTAACTGTACTATATCTAATACGCAATACAGACAGAATTGTACCATCAATGAATTGTTTGACAATTCTACTGTTGTCAAATTTATTATTGCATAATTTGAACCGGGGTGATAAATTTAGAACGAGAAGCCCAAGGAGGTGAAGATTTCTGCAAGAACATAGGATAAACGTACTCATAAGCACCGAGGAACTGCAAAAACGAGTCAAGGAACTGGCTCAGGAGATCTCCAGAGATTACGCCAACAGGGAGCTGCTTATGGTAGGCGTACTTAAGGGAAGTTTCATGTTCATGGCTGACCTTATAAGGCACTTAGAGTGTGACGTGGAAGTTGACTTCATGGGAACCGTCAGTTACGGAGCATCAACTGAGTCATCGGGAGAAGTGCGGATTACCAAGGACCTCGAGCGTAGTGTGGCCGGACGTCACGTTCTCTTGGTTGAAGACATCGTCGACACAGGGCTCACTCTCAGGTATCTCCTGGATACGCTAAGAAACAGGCAGCCCGCAAGCCTCAAAGTGTGTGCACTTCTCGACAAGCCCGCAAGAAGGAGGGTAAGGGCTAACCTGGACTACTACGGTTTCATAATCCCCAATGCGTTTGTGGTAGGGTACGGACTGGATTACGCAGAGAAGTACAGGGGCTTGAACTATGTAGGCGTGCTTGAAAATCCCGGTTCCTGACCGGTTAGCGTGCATAGCAATTTGCCTAATGAGGGAGGAAAAATCCTTGCTGGAACGTTTGTTCAAACTCAAAGAACATGGTACCGATGTACGTACTGAAGTGATTGCAGGTGTCACCACCTTCATGACCATGGCTTACATTCTCTTTGTAAACCCCGATATTCTGAGTGCAACGGGAATGCCTTTCGGCGCCGTGATGACTGCAACTGCCCTTTCCGCAGGAATTACCACGATTCTTGCAGGGTTTATGGCTAACTACCCCTACGCCCTTGCCAGCGGGATGGGGCTTAACGCGTTCTTCGCTTTCGTAGTAGCTGCCCAGGCAGGGTGGGAGGCAGCCCTGGGTGTTGTTTTCCTGTCAGGGGTAGCGTTCTTTATCCTGTCAGTTACCGGGGCGATCAACGTGCTTGATGCTGCCATGCCCCAAACCCTCAAGCGTGCAGTAGGCGTAGGCATCGGGCTTTTCATCGCGCTTATCGGTGTAATTAACGCCGGTATCATCCAGGCTGATCCCGCTACCCTCATTACAAGGGGCAACTTTGCTGACAAGGGCACTGCTCTGTCCCTGATAGGCCTGCTTGTAACCGCTGTGCTCATTGCCAGGGGCGTGCGTGGGTCTATCCTCCTGGGTATTCTGATCACCACGGTCATCGGAATTCCCATGGGGGTCACTCAAATCTCAGGCAGCATTATCGGAAGACCTGCATCTTTGGCTCCCATTGCTCTAAAGATGGACATTAAGGGCGCAATTAGCCTAGGTTTTATGACGATTTTCAGTTTCTGGTTTGTAGACGTTTTTGACACAGTGGGAACTCTTATGGGTACTGCTTCAAGGGCAGGCATGCTCGACGAAAACGGGCAGCTCCCAAAGATCAAAGAGATGATGACCGTCGACGCCATAGGCACCTGTCTTGGCGCCGTCCTGGGCACAAGCACCGTTACCACCTATGTTGAATCCAGCGCAGGCATCGCTGAGGGTGGGCGTACAGGGCTGACTGCCGTGGTGGTAGGTGTGCTGTTCCTGGTGTCATTGATTTTTGCCCCTCTCGCCGGGATGATTCCCAGCCAGGCTACAGCTCCTGCACTGATCATTGTAGGTGTACTTATGATGGGCTCTGTGCAGGATATCGATTGGTTCGATTTTTCAGAAGCTTTCCCTGCTTTCATAACCATAGTGATGATGCCATTTGCCTATTCGATCTCTGACGGCATTTCCGCAGGCTTTATCAGCTATGTAGTTGTCAAAGTACTTACAGGGAAAGCCAAAGAGATTCATTGGCTGGTTTACATACTTGCGGCCATATCGGTAATCCACCTTGCGCCGGGGCTTTTCTAGAAGGTATGCATAGTAAGCCGGTCAAACGGTTGGTTCTTGATAACGACTGAACGGGAGGGCGTATTCGATGGATAAACACGTACAGGTGGGAGTAGTGTTAGGCTCGGCCAGCGATTTGGACAAGGTCAAACCTCTTTTTGGAGTGCTGGATGAGTTTGAGGTTGGTTACGAGCTTGCGGTGATTTCAGCCCACAGGACTCCCGAACTGCTGGACGAATACGCCCGTTCCGTATCTTCACGAGGGGTCAAGATTATAATCGCTGCGGCGGGGCTGTCGGCGGCGCTGCCGGGCGTGCTTGCATCTTTGGCCGACATCCCTGTGATAGGTATTCCTATCAGCGCAGGCACCCTTGACGGAATCGATGCGTTGCTTTCCATATCCCAGATGCCCCCGGGAGTGCCCGTAGCTTGCGTTGGAATCGATTCTGCCAAGAACGCCGGATTACTTGCGGTGAGGATATTGTCCCTCACAGACCGTTCCCTGGCCGAGAAATTGGCCGGCTACAAGCAGGCCATGGCCGGCAAGGTCGCCGAGGCAATGCGCAACCTTAAGGAAGAGGGATACCCCATATGGGACTTCTAGCAACTCAAGAGATCAGGGAGCAGTGCGGGGTGTTTGCAGTAGTCGGCCACCCGAAAGCGTCAGAACTCTGTTACTACGGCCTTTATGCGCTGCAACACAGGGGGCAGGAATCTGCAGGAATAGCTGTGCTAAGCGGAGCGCGCATTCAGACCAAAAAAGGCATGGGCCTGGTATCTGATGTTTTCTCCAAGGAAGACATAACGCGGCTTACAGGCGCTTCGGCTCTTGCTCATGTGAGGTATTCAAACGCGGGAGACGAAGGCGGCATTGAAGACGCGCAGCCAATCACGGTCAAGATGTGGCTGGGGCAGATGTCTTTTGCCCATAACGGCAATCTCGTGAATGCTCTGCGGCTCCGGACCCGCCTTGAGGAAGACGGTTCGATTTTTCAGACTACATCTGATTGTGAGGTAATACCCCATCTCATGGCCAAGTCGGGCTTAAAGGATCCTGTCAAAGCCCTCATCCAATCATTGCCGACTTTGAGAGGAGCCTATTCCTTATGCATTCTCACCCCAAACGGAGTAATCGCTGCCAAGGATCCCAACGGTTTCAGACCGCTTTGTCTGGGAAAACTGGGCGGTGCGTATATTGTGTGTTCTGAGACCTGTGCCTTGGATGCAGTGGGTGCGAAGTTCATACGCGAACTTGACCCAGGTGAAGTAATACTCATCGAAGCCGTGGAAAATCCGTGTTCGGGCGTGCAGTGTGCTAAGCAACCTGTGTCGTATCGTATCGACAACGCCCAGGGCAAACGCAACATGAGCTTTTGCGTTTTTGAATTCATATACTTCGCCAGGCCCGATTCGGACCTATACGGCATCAATGTACACGCAGCCAGAAAAGCTCTGGGACGGAGGCTTGCTCAAAAAGAATCATTATCTGCAGATTTGGTAACAGGGATTCCCGATTCATCCTTGTCTGCCGCCACAGGTTACGCAGAAGAAGCGGGCATCCCGTATGAAATGGGGATTGTGAAGAACAGGTATATTGGCAGGACATTTATCGCCCCCAGGCAATCCCTCAGGGAGCTTGGCGTGAAAATAAAGATTAACCCGCTGCAGAGGGTTGTGTCGGGCAAGCGGGTTGTAATGGTTGATGATTCTATGGTGCGCGGCACTACTTCAAAGTATTTGGTGGGCCTCCTAAGGGCTGCCGGCGCTAAGGAAGTGCATGTGAGAATCAGCTCCCCGCCTTACAGGTTCCCATGCTATTACGGCATTGACACCTCTTCCAGTGGAGAGTTGATAGCCGTCGGAAAAACCGAAGAACAGATCCGGCAGGCCATAGGGGCTGACAGCATTGCCTTCCTGGACGTACAGGATTTGGAGGAAATCTTAGGTCCGCAGGTAGGGAACTTGTGTACTGCCTGCTTTACAGGCGAGTATCCTGTGGCATTGGAAGGATTGGAAGGAGAAAACTGCTGAGATGACTTCAGATAAGTCCATGGAATACACAAAATCCGGGGTTAACATTGATGCGGCAGCCTCATGGGTTTCGAAAATAAAGCAGCTGGCGGAACAAACCAGGGACGCCGGTGTGCTTTCGGGTGTAGGCGGCTTTTCCGGGCTTTACAGCCTGGAACACCTTGGATTTGAGAATCTGGTGCTTGCTTCCGGAGCCGACGGTGTAGGCACCAAGGTGATAATCGCCCAGATTATGGACAAGCATGATACTGTGGGTATAGACCTGGTTGCCATGAACGTCGATGATGTAGTGACCTCGGGTGCAACTCCCCTGTTTTTCTTGGACTACATAGCCGGGGGCGGGCTCACGCCTCACTTGGTTGAGCAGATTGTGAAGGGTGTCGCGGCGGGATGCCGGGCTGCAGGATGCGTTTTGCTCGGCGGTGAAACCGCCCAGATGCCGGATCTTTATGCCCCGGGTGAGTACGATCTTGCAGGTTTTTGCGTGGGCATCGCTGACAAGTCTCAACTTATTGACGGAAAAGCGATCAAACAAGGAGATGTAGTAATAGGGCTTGCTTCTTCAGGTTTGCATTCAAACGGGTATACCCTGGCGAGAAAGGTATTTCGAGAAGCCGGTTGGGGCCTCAACCGTCATGTGGACCAATTCGGAAGGACCCTGGGAGAGGAATTGTTGGAACCCACCAGGATATATGCGCCCCTCTTGCTCAAGATCAGGGACAGCGTTTGCCTCAAGGGTGCCGCTCATATTACCGGCGGGGGTATGGTAGAAAACCTTCCCAGGATACTGCCTCCGGGACTCAGGGTGGAGTTTGATTTTGTGTGGGAAGTTCCACCTGTGTTCCAGGTTATACAGGAACTTGGCAAGATTTCTGACACCGAGATGTACAGGGTTTTCAACATGGGCGTAGGAATGGCTGTTGTAGTTGCACAAGATGATGCCGACAAGGTGATAGCATTGTGTGGCGAAACCGGCATCCCTTCATTTGTGGTAGGTGAGGTAGTTGGAGAACCGGCACGATAACGTTATATCCCTGGGGGTACTAGTTTCAGGAAGGGGTACTAACCTTCAAGCCATCCTCGATGGGTGTGAACAAGGCAGTATACCTGGCAGGGTAAAGGTAGTGATATCCAACCGGTGTGGGGCACCCGCTTTGGCAAGAGCAGCCGCCAAAGGTGTGCCCGTGTTTGTTGTAGAACCCCGGCAATTCGGAAAGTGGCCTGACTGCAAGCCGCAATACGAGCAGGAACTGGTAGAAGTGCTTAAGTCTCACGGTGTGGAGCTTGTGGTACTTGCGGGTTACGATCGCTTAGTAGGCGAGACGTTGCTCGATGCCTTCCCTATGAGAGTGATTAACGTACACCCTTCGCTGTTGCCTGCGTTCCCCGGGCTTGGCGCCCAGAAGCAGGCTTTGGATTACGGGGTCAAGGTGGCGGGCGCTTCTGTGTTTTTTGTGGATCTCACAGTTGACGGCGGCCCGATAATCACCCAGGGTGCGTGCCCTGTACATGGGGATGATACAGCCGAGTCCCTTGCCCAACGGATACTTGAGATAGAACACAAGATCCTGCCTGAGGCCATAACCCTCATAGCCCAGGGCAGGGTCAGGATAAACGGACGGCGGGTGGAAATATTGCCGGCCCCGGCGGGGAGCCAGGCGGCCAATACATGGGTTAGTGAGGTGTGACCATTGAGACGCGCTGTATTGAGTGTGGCTGACAAAACAGGGATCGAGGATTTGGCTCGGGCGTTGTATGACGCCGGCTGGGAAATCGTTTCGTCCGGAGGCACGGCCGGCTATCTCCGGAACAAAGGCATCCAAGTTACTGAAGTGAGCCAGGTAACAGACTTCCCTGAGATACTGGGCGGGAGGGTGAAAACACTTCATCCCAAAATCCACGGTGGCATACTTGCCATGCGGGACAAGCAAGACCACATGGAACAGCTGGAAAAACTTAACGTGGTTCCAATTGATATCGTAGTATGCAATCTGTATCCCTTTGTTGAGACGGTCAAGCAACCTGGGGTTACGCCAGAAGAAGTAGTCGAACAAATAGATATCGGTGGGCCTTCCTTGATAAGGGCGGCTGCTAAGAACTACCGCTGGGTTACGGTAGTGTGCAATCCCAAGCGGTATCCGGATATCATAGAACAGATCAAGGCCCAGGGCGAAGTCAGCTTGGAACTGAGGCTCAAGCTGGCCCATGAAGCTTTTGCCCATACTGCCCAGTATGATGCGGCCATCGCTTCATATTTTGCTTCCAGGCAGGAGCCGGCCCAAGATCAATTCATGGACAACCTGGTGCTGGGTTACAACAAAGTGTTTTCCCTGAGGTACGGTGAGAATCCCCACCAGCGGGCTGCGTACTACGAGCCTGCGTTTCAAGGAGATATCCCGTCTTTGAGGGGATCGCAAATCCAGGGCAAACCTCTCTCGTACAATAACATCAACGACCTTGACGGCGCGTTTCATGCTGTGTGGGATCTCGATTCAACAGGATGTGTCATAGTCAAACATGCTGCACCTTGCGGCATCGCGTTAGGCGCAAACCCTCGGGAAGCTTTTGAAGCTGCGTTCCAGGGCGATCCTGTTTCGGCGTTCGGAGGGATTGTGGCTTTCAACTGCCCGGTGGACAGGGATTGCGCAGAGGCCATGAAGCAGATTTTCCTTGAGGTGGTTGCTGCGCCGTGTTTCACCCAGGATGCACTTGAGGTCCTAAAAGCCAAGAAAAACTTGCGGCTGCTTAAGCTGCCACCTGCCTTTGCCCATAGGGATAAGTTATGGGGCAGATTGAATACAGGGGCGTGTGAACCGGTGTTGGGCGGCAGGTACACGGTGAAGACAGCTATGGGCGGGCTATTGGTGCAGGAGAGGGACCTATTGTTCCCTGATGCTGAAGAATGGGAAGTAGTGTCCAAGCGACAGCCGACTGAGGAAGAACTCAGTACGCTCAAGTTTGCAATGACAGTATGCAAACACGTCAAGTCAAACGCCATAGTGCTTGCACGTGGGTTTCAGACTGTGGGTATAGGCGGAGGCCAGCCCAACAGGGTGGACGCGGTACGAATAGCCATCAAAAGGGCAGGTGACAGAACTAAAGGCGCCTGCCTTGCGTCAGATGCATATTTCCCATTCCCGGATGCAGTATTGGAGGCGGCCAAAGCCGGCATCACTGCCATAGCTCACCCTGGCGGATCAATAAGGGATCAGGAATCGATTGATGCAGCTGATGAGCACGGTATCGCAATGATACTTACAGGCAACCGCCATTTCCTGCACTGATTGAAAGGAGCCGTTCTGATGAGGGTATTGGTTGTGGGTTCAGGCGGAAGAGAACATGCCTTAGCGTGGGCCATATACAGAAGCCCAGGTGTTGAGAAGGTGTGGGTTGCACCTGGAAATCCGGGCACGAAAACTCATGGGGTGAATGTTCCCATTGATCCCCTGGATTTTGACGCCATTTACGATCTTTGCCGTGAAGAATCGATAGACCTGGTCGTGGTAGGTCCTGAGAACCCCCTTGCTGCCGGGATTGCTGATTTCGTGACTGACAGGGGAATCTTGGTGTTTGGACCTACCGGCACCGGAGCACAGCTTGAAGCCAGCAAGAGCATGGCGAAGGATTTCATGGCAAGGCATGGTATCCCCCATGCCAGGTATAAAGTGTTGGAGCAGGTGGAAGATGCGGTAGACTACGTCAGAAGCGTACCCGGGCCGTGGGTGATTAAGGCAGACGGATTGGCTTACGGAAAAGGGGTAACCATAGTTTCGGATGTTAATGAGGCTGAAAAGGCAATCGGCGAAATGCTTTCAGGCAAACTACATGGTGAGGCAGGCAGGCGGATTGTCATAGAAGAGTATCTCGAAGGCATTGAAGCTACTGCCATGGCCCTGTGTGACGGCAATACAATCTTTTGCCTCCCAATGGTCAAAGACCATAAGAGGGTGTACGAAGGCGACAAGGGGCCCATGACAGGAGGTATGGGTGCATACTCGCCGCTTCCCTTTGTCACTCCTGAAATGGAGAATACCATTTACCGGGACATTTTGTACAAGACGTTCCTGGGGCTCAAAGCTGACGGGATCGATTACCGGGGTGTGATTTACGCAGGGCTCATGCTTACAGAGGACGGCCCCAAGGTGCTTGAATATAACGTGAGGTTCGGCGATCCTGAAGCCCAATGTGTGCTGCCTAGGTTGGCCGGGGATTTTGCAGGGCTGCTTCTGGCATGTGCACTCGGGTGCCTTGAGAGTTTTGTTTCAGGTAAGGGCATTGAGATAAGGGACGAGGCCGCGGTTACCATTGTACTCGCTTCCCGGGGATATCCCGGCGGATATCCCAAAGGGTTGCCCATAGAAGGAATCACAGATTCCGGTGATACGGATTCCGGGGATGCGATGGTATTTCACGCTGGGACAGGACTGGATGAAGGGGGCCGTTTGGTGACATCAGGCGGAAGGGTGCTTGCGGTAACGGCGCTTATGCCCATTCTTGAAGAAGCCAGGTCCAAAGCATACGGCGTTTTGTCACAAATAACCTTCCCAGGGGCCCACTACAGGAAGGACATAGGTGGGCTTGACACTTAAGCCCGGTATGTTGAACTGAGGTGAGACTCTGAGGTGAGGACGTGGGAAACGTGAGTGAGGATAAATTTCTTCCAGCGGCCCTAACGAGGGTAGCTTTACTGGCAGGGATTTACGCCGCCCTGACCATGCTTCCTCCGTTTTCCGGCCTGGGGTACGGGCCGGTTCAAGTGAGAGTGTCTGAAACCCTCACGGTTCTTCCATTCTTGTTCCCCTGGGCCAAGTGGGGGCTTTATGTCGGATGTATCGTGGCCAACCTGGCAAGCCCTTTTCTTGTGTGGGATATTACCCTGGGTGCTTTAGCCAGCCTCATGAGCGGGATTCTCACTGAGCGGATGCCCAACGTATACCTGGCTCCTTTGCCTCCTGTGCTGGTTAACGCGTTTGTCGTGGCATCATATGTCGCGCCCCTAAGCGGGCTTAGCTACTGGCCGGTGTTTGCCCATATCTTTCTCGGCCAGGCAATTTCCTGCTATGTGTTTGGACTGCCTTTATTGATGTTCCTGATAAGAAGCCCTCATATCACCAAACGGCTGCAATAGGGGCACTATGCTCTAACGGCCGGCAACTGAATCAATCTCTTTCACTGTGCCTTCCAGGGCGATGACCACGCGGTTGGGAGCACAGACTATAGATTGTCCCGGATAGGAGATCCATCCGGTCCTCCAACATATTTCATTGGGGCACACAGTGTGATCCAAGGGCAACACCCTCACTTTTCCCTGGCCGTATTCTATGGTTGCTTCTCCCCGGGGAACCTCTATTGTCGCCCGTGACATTGATCCAGAACTCACGGGCAACCGGGCAACTTCTTTACCGTTTACCCTGACCACGGCAACCAATTCGCCGCTTCTGTCCGGCAAGTACCTTAGCCCGGCCCAGACCAGCACCGTAGCAAGCAAACCCAAGACGATGAGTATCTTGTCTCCTCTTGTCACATCATTATTCCCCCAAACGCGGCCCGGGTGTGCGCCTTCACTATTATCCCGCCGGGGAAATAATAACACCCATTGGCTGGGGTTGAAACCGGTCCTGGCGCTGAAGTCAGATTCAAAGCGGGTGCAGGATGAAAAATACCGACCTGCAGGCTTTGGTTCAAACTGGCATTGATAGAAAGCCCAGTACTGACATACAATTAAATCTTAAACTTGTCCTTATATAACAAAGAAGGATTTTCTAACAACACGTAGAATATAGTGACAACGAAGCCATTTCATGAATCAACAGACTCCTCGACGTAGCAATCACCAGGTTTCAAACATCACTTTTCTTGATCTACAGCCGCAGTATACGTTGTGCAGTATACTTCGTGTTCCTGTTGATTTGTTGTAGTGGCTTTATTTAACAAGGAGGTGAAATAGTTGCTAAATTTGCTAGTTCTTGCTGCAGAAGCTCCTGAAGTGAAGTGGGGTATTTTTGTACCCGACGACAGCACCATCGCAGGCCTGTTCCTCGCACTCACCATGGGTATCCTGGTATACGTCATGATCCAGCGGGCACGGGCAGGGCTTCCAATTCCTGAGATCCGCCGGATCGCGGGCCTGGAAGCTTTCGAAGAAGCGGTGGGCAGAGCTACTGAGATGGGCCGCCCGGTTCACATTACAACCTACTATCAGGACGTAGGAGACTACGACACCTGGGCTTTCTGGGCGTACCTTGCTCACGTAGCTAAGCTGTGCGCCTCTTATGACACAAGAATCATCAACACCAACTCAGAGTGGCTCACTATGACGGTAAACGAGGAAATCATCAGGCAGGCTTATCTTGAGGCCGGAAGACCCGACGCATTCATCCCTGACGATGTCAGGTTCATGTCAGACTGGCAGTTCGGCTACACCATGGGTGTCGCCGGAATGATAGCCCGTGAAAAGCCTGCGGCGAACTTCCTGGTGGGCTACTTCTATGCTGAGTCTCTGATTCTTGCTGAAGCCGGCGCGCTGGTGGGAGCTATCCAGGTGGCCGCCACCTCAAGCACAGCTCAGATCCCCTTCTTTGTTGCTTCTTGCGACTACACCATGATCGGTGAGGAGTTCTATGCAGGAGCAGCCGCTTTGTCCAAAGAGCCGGTGATTTACGGTTCCGTGGTAGCCCAGGACATCACGCGTGTGGCGCTGGTGGCCCTCATCATTATAGGTACCCTGCTCAACACTGCAGGAAGCTCATTTGTAATCGACCTGATCAAGTTCTGATGCTTACGACCATGACGGAGGGAGGTGAACCGATTTGAAACGGGAAGTGCCGTTAGTACTCACTTTCGTGATGACGTTGCTCCGATTTGGCTTTGAGATGCTAAACCCCATGCTCACATATGAGATTTCTGAAGGCGTCAGGCTGTTTTCCAGAATCTCGTTTTCTGTCACTTTCATGTACTGTATGGGCCTGTTCATGGGACTTATTAACCTTACCAGAGTGCACGGAAACACCATCAGACGCCGCCGGGAGCACTGGATTTACAGTGTGTGGCTACTCATAGTGATGTACGGGTACGCGATCCTCGGCTTGTTCTTCGGCGGGATGGAAAGCAAGCCCTTCACCTGGATTTATGACGCAGTTATCGTTCCATTAGACTCAACGATGTTTTCACTGCTTGCCTTCTTCATTGCATCGGCCGCCTACAGGGCATTTAGAATTCGGAACGTGGAATCCGTCATCATGATGGTCGTAGCGTTCATCGTGATGTTGGGCAACGTGTCATTGGGCGAGGTACTTTGGAGTTCAGAAGCCTTTCTAGGTGGTTTCAAAGGCCTGAAAGACTGGTTCTTGGCAACACCTAATGCTGCCAGCCAGCGTGCAATCGGTATCGGTGTATTCCTTGGATCATATGCCGCGATTCTACGTGTAGCCCTTGGTCTGGAGAAACGTTACCTGGGAGGTATAGATTGATTTACCCATGAGTTCGATCATGTCAAGTGCTTATGCCCTTGTATACACAGTTTCAGGACACTGTGAAAGGAGGGAAATACTGTGAACTGGTTATCGAAGCTGGACACCATAGATCCCCGATGGGTCTATATTATAATGGCTGTTTCATTGGTATTCCCGGTGCTCAAACCTCTTGGCCTCGCGATAACCATTGATGAAACCACTACCGTTCCGGTTTACAACTGGGTAGAAAGTCTGCAACCGGGCGATATCGTTGTAGGCGACATTGCTTTCAGCGGTGGTTCCGAAGGCGAACTTGGGCCCCAGCTACAAGCTTGGTTCAGGCATTGCATGACAAAAGGCGTAAAAGTAATCATGGTTGCCCAGTGGAACACAGGTGAGAGACTCGGGTATACGTTGCTTGAACAAACAGCCAAGCAGTTGGAAGGAGAAGGCATTTCTGCCGAGTACGGTGTTGATTGGGTTTATGCAGGATACAAGCCAGGCGGCACCACTTTGTGGCGTCAAATGCAGATCGACTTCTGGGAGGCCTGTGCCGAGACTGACATGCTCGGCAACTCGTTCCAGGATCTGCCGCTCATGCACAGGTTCAGGAAATGGGATAAGGAGTCATCTAAGGGCATCATGGCTTTTGTAGCCGGCTCACCAGGCTTGCCCACTTACACCACTTACTTCCCGGACTACGAGATTTACGTAGGTAACGTGGCTGTGCAGGTACCTGGCGCCATGAACACCCTTAGGGCCGGGCAAATCAAAGGATTGCTCGCCGGGTTGCCTGGAGGTGCGCAATACGAGATTCTCCTCGACACACCTGGCAGGGCAGTGAAACTTATGGATGCCCAGTCCATGGGGCACCTTTGGATCATGGCCCTGGTCATCCTTGGCAATATTGGGTATTACATGAAGGCGAAATCACGTGACCAGTAAGATGGTTGGTTGCTTACGCTATGCGAAAATGTTTGGTGGGAGGTGAACCGAATTGTCCACTGATCCGCAAATCTGGGTTCAAGCTATTTGTACATTAGCTTGTTACAGCTACTTGATCAAAGAGAACCCGGCTTACAGGGTTGCAGAATACACCCTGGTCGCCCTGTATACGTCGTATAACATAACGCGGTTGTACCATAGTTTTATCAAGCCGTATTTCATCAACTACTGCTTAGAAGAAAGGCAGTACTACTTCATCGTAATGGGGCTGCTTGGGTTGCTTCTATATGCCAGATATGCTCCGCCTCAATATAGGTGGCTTGCGCGGTATCCAATTGCCTTGCAGGTAGGTTGGGGTTTGGGCGGTTCTCTTGCCCGTAGCCCAAGGCCTGTGTTCACCCAGGTGGCTGACGTTATGAGGCCGCTCAACTCAATCGATAACGTCGTGTTCTTTGTATGCTTCCTTGTCGTGATGTCGTATTTCTTCTTTACGGTAGCCAAGGAGTCCAAGTTCATACAAGGTTCAGGCCGTATTGGGCGGTATATCATGATGATCGGTTTCGGGACGGCGTTTGGAAACACCGTGCAGGGGCGTATCTCCCTGTTCTTGAACAGGCTTACCTTCTTGCTGACAGATTGGATTGGCCTGAGTGTCTGATCTGAGGTATTCGAACATGACGGGAGGCACCTGAACCCCAGGTGCCTCCCTTTACTGCTATACCAAGCCTTGAAGCACCAGTGATGACCAGGTTTCAAAAGTCCCCAAGTTGCCGAGTTCCAGCAGTTCAACCCATTTACCCATCATCTTGTCGGTTTCTCTTACCGCAAGCAGAGGGGAGGTCAGATGAACTACAGACACCACCCCAAGATGAACCTGGCCTACTCCATTTTCGTCATCGTTCAGGAAGCCCACGATTCGCAATCCAGGGGTTCCGGCTATGACCACTTCTTCCTTGATTTCCCTCATGGTGTTCAAAGTAACCAAATGCTTGAGGTCAGCTACCCGTCTTCTGCCCGGCCATGCGACCTCCTGTACAGGGTTCATGTGGCCTCCTACTCCTACTGACAGAAGCCCTCGCAGCCTTTCCTCTCCCTGAGTGTTAAGGCGCTT
Source organism: Bacillota bacterium (assembly GCA_012841065.1). Taxonomy (GTDB): domain Bacteria; phylum Bacillota; class Sulfobacillia; order Fermentithermobacillales; family Fermentithermobacillaceae; genus DTU015. The sequence continues at coordinate 4,645 of DUVI01000019.1, read as the reverse complement.
CATTACGAATATCCGCCTTCCCGACAAGAAAAGGGTGTATGAAATAAGCTGCTTAAACGCGGGATCGTGCTCAAGCTCAGATCTCGGCCTAACCAGCGAATTCTTGGCGATTATCCTCCACAACTCGGAACTGGGTTCTACAAGGCCCCGCCACCGTCCGAGTCCCGAATAGAGCACCTTGGTCGGCACGCAAAGCACTTGTTCATCTGAATAAGCATCGGCTGCAGACACTAAGTCAAACTCCTCTCCTGCTTACGGTGTATTTTATTATGTTGATAGTGTTCAGAAGGAGGTCATCCCTGTGAGCTACAGTAAGCACGTAGTGATTGGCAATATCAAAGAAGCTGTTGAACACGGAAACCTCTTCTTCAGTCACATAAGAGGCTACATAGAAACAGTAGGTCAAATGCCTGGGGTCAGCTTTGGCCATTACCTCACACAGATGGCCTTTGTCTGAGACAGGGTTAGGTGAGATATTGACTTTTATCACATTGTCTCCTGCACATACATTTGGACTGGATTCAAAAGGTATTGTTCCGTTTTGGATGGACAGGAGGTACTCAGCCACCGCTTGAGCCATATCATACGAAGGGTACGAGATAGCTACCAATGCAGGTGTGTTAGGATCTTCTCCCATCTGTAGCCCACCCAGTACTATACGGGGAGCGATTAGGTCTTGGTTGTCATTGCCGGGCATGCTCACATCGGCCAGCCTCCCTGCTGTCAGCGCAAAACTATCAGGACAATAATGCTATGGGATACACTTCGTTCCCCGGTTGCGCCTATCCTTCATTCATATCTTCTACCTATCAATAATAACCTTTTTTGAAGTGAGGTGTGAGCAATGGCTTGGAGACACGACAGGCAGGAATACCGGACCCGGTGGCAACCAGAGCCCCTGTCCAAAGCCCCCTTGCCTGGATGGGCATGGCAAACTCTCGTAGCCCTTATGATATTTTTCCTTATTCTAGGCGCCTCCCGATCGAATCTGACGGCGGCTGAAGATCTGGTAGCTATGGCCAAGGAGGCCGTGGATGAAGACATTACTTACGACGAGGTGAAAGCATGGATTGCCAACCTTCCGGAGATTGTGTCTAGGGTAGCCGCCTTTGATATTGAGAGGTTCTGGGCGAGGGGGGTAGTCGGCAGGCAATCTTCATTAATCTGGCCGTGCGAGGGGGAAGTAGTTTCATATTTCGGGTGGAGAACCAATGAGGATTCCCAGGGTATGTCCCTGCATCAAGGTATTGACATTGCGGCTGAAGAAGGCAGTGATGTGGTTGCGGTTGCTGAAGGGATGGTCACAAGTGTGAGGCAATCAGACTCTTACGGCTTGACGGTGGAGATCGAACACAGCCAGGGATTTTCCAGCGTTTACGCCCATCTTGGCACAGTATCGGTGATGAAGGACCAAAAAGTAAAGCAGGGTGAGGTCATCGGCACTGTAGGCAAGACCGGCAATGCAACAGGTCCGCACCTGCACTTTGAAATACGGAAGGAAGGGCTTGAAATCGATCCGTTGACGCTGCTTCCACCCAGGCCCGAGATACAGTAGGCACATAGCCGTATAGCGGCCACACTTAACTCCGGTATTTCACAAACCTCTACTGAAACCTCAGAGAAGGGGACGGAACTATAATGAGCTTCGCAGTAGCTAAGATAGGAAATACAAAGATTACGGTACACATCACATTCTTGCTGGCGGCGGTTGTGCTGATAGGGGCGGGGTATGCCCTGTATTTTGTGGTTTTTGCAGGGAGTCTTCTGGTCCATGAAATGGGCCATCTCATCGCTGCGGGTTTTCTCGAAACAGAAATCAGCGAGATCGAAATCTGGGCTTTCGGTGCCGTAGGCAGGCTGGAAGGTGCATGGCAGATCGAGCCTTGGTCGGAGGCGGTTATCGCCATGTCAGGCCCTGTTCAAAGCGCGCTGCTTGCAGGCTTGGGGGTCTTGGGCTATCTGGGATATGTAGCCACGGCTCCCGGCCTATACGTTCCGGGCCGCTTTCCTTTGCTTGAATTTCTCGTCCGAGTGAATCTTGGACTCCTGGTTGTGAATCTTCTCCCGTGTCTTCCCCTTGACGGCGGCAGGTTCTTCCGGGCCCAACTAGCTTTGAGACTTGGCTATAAGCAAGCAACTCATAAACTGTCAAAATTGGGCGTATTAGTGGGAATATGTTTGTGTGTGCTAGGAACCGTGGGGATAATCACCGGAGGGCGATGGTACAGCCTTGTGATACTGGGGCCGCTGCTGATCTGGGGTGCCATGGAAGAACGGAACATGGCTGCTTACAACAATATTTTGGCACTCTTGGCAAGGAGCCAACGGCTTGCACATAAGGGAGCGCTTCCCGTAGAGGAACTTATGGTCTGTGGAAGTGCAAGGGTCAAAGAACTGGTCCACAAGCTGCGTCCCTCCAGGTATTACGTGCTGCTTGTAGTGGACAGGCAAATGAACCTGCTCGGTTCGGTTTCTGAGACGGTAGTGCTTGAGGCATTCTACAAAGGACAAATGGACCTTAAGGTAAGTGAACTCCTTAGCTCCTCACCCTAGTGCCCCTTTATTTGCCACACAACCCGCCCGTTTTCCCGGGCAACTGACAAGTGAAACGGTTCAACCGGTTTGTTTTTACCTCTTGATATTATAAGGGTTATAATGTAAATCAAGGAGAGTATATAAATGGGCAGCAGGAATGCCTTTGCAGCTTAAGGGTGCGGCACATACTTGTGTGCGTAGTTATGTGCGGACTGAAAGGTATGGTTATAGGTGGCAAGACAACAAGCTGCTATCACATGGAACGAGTTGCGGCGACATTTAGGAAAGGTTGAAAAACCGGCCAGGTACACCGGCGGTGAAATCAACGCGGTGAAGAAAGATCCTCAATCAGTGGATGTGCTGTTTGCTTTGGCGTTTCCTGATGTTTACGAGGTTGGCATGAGCCACCTGGGTACCCAGATCCTTTATTCTGTGTTGAACAACCGGAAGGATGTTTCATGTGAACGGGTGTATGCGCCCTGGCATGATATGGAGGATTTGCTCAAAGAGAGACGCTGGCCGCTTTTCAGCATTGAAAACAGGTTGTCTCTGTCATCTTTCGATATTGTCGGGTTTTCACTCCAATATGAGCTTACATACACCAATGTCTTGATGATGCTTGCCCTGGGTGGCATTCCCTTGAGATCAAGAGACCGGGGCAACGGGGATCCTTTGGTTATAGCCGGCGGGCCTTGTACCATGGCTGCTGAGCCAATGGCAGATTTTACCGATGCTTTCGCCTTGGGCGACGGAGAAGAACTGGCTTTGGATATTGTGGATACCTACAAAGCTTGGAAGGGCACAGGCAAATCCCGTCTGGATTTACTCGCTATGCTCTCCCTTGTTGAAGGTGTGTATGTCCCGTCCCTTTACGATGTGAAGTACAACAGCGACGGCACTGTGGCCGAAGTGTGTCCCATGCCCGTGAAGCTAAGTGACGAATCTTATCAGAGCCTTAAAGCCCAGGCTGGCGATGTGGGCCTGAGGCGCTCGTGTTTTCCGGAAGATATACCCGGATACTTTATCCCACCCTCCAGAGTGCGGCGGCGGGTGATTAGGTCTCTTGAGGATGCTGCGTTTATCGACAAACCATTGATACCTCTCATTGAACCCATCCATGACAGGGTGATGGTGGAGATATTCAGAGGTTGCACCCAGGGGTGCAGGTTCTGCCAGGCGGGAACCATCTACCGTCCTGTGAGGGAAAGGACCCCTGAGACCATAAGCAGGTATGCCAAGGAGCTGCTTGAAGCATCCGGGTACGATGAGGTTTCCTTGGTGTCGCTGTCGTCTGCTGATTACAGCCACATTGAAGCGCTCTTGTCGCGGCTTATGGCCGATTGCCCCGGGACAAAGGTTTCCCTTCCGTCTTTGAGGGTGGATTCGTTTTCGGTAGAGCTGGCTAAAATGTTGGGAGCATCAAGAACAGGCCTGACCCTTGCTCCGGAAGCAGGTTCCCAGAGGATGAGGGATATTATCAACAAGAAAGTCACAGAGGAAGACATATTGAATGCCGTGAGCCATGCTTTCAGCTCCGGCTTTGCACATATCAAGTTGTATTTCATGATAGGCCTTCCCGGCGAGACCGACGAAGACGTGGAAGCCATAGCACAACTTGCAAGAAAAATCCGCCAAACAGGCAGGGACATGGGGGTCAGGCCTACGATAGTAGTTTCAGTTTCAGGTTTTGTGCCCAAACCTAATACGCCTTTTCAATGGGAACCATGTATACAGCCTGAAGAACTCCAGAGGCGCCAAAGACTGCTCAGGGACGGTTTACGAGGCCCTGGGTTCAAGTACAAGTATCATGATGCAGAACACACATGGCTGGAAGCGGTGCTCGCCAGGGGAGACAGAAGGCTTTCCCGGGCCTTGAAACTGGCGTATGAACGTGGCGCCAGGTTTGACGCGTGGAGCAGCCATCTCGATATAGACATCTGGGAGCAGGTATTTCATGACACAGGTTTAGATCCTGCTTTTTACGCACACAGGGAGCGGGGTACGGAAGAGATTTTACCCTGGGACCATCTGGATTCCGGGGTATCCAAACAATATTTGCTCAGGGAGAGGGACCGGGCGAAGCAAGGTCATACTACCAATGATTGCCGGA
>DUVI01000018.1 GCA_012841065.1 Bacillota bacterium | reverse complement strand
TATCTTATTGGTCCTCCTCCATATGTTCATCTTCTCAGCCTCCCGGATCAGGTCATCCCTAAAACCCGGATGGGCGATGGAAATAATCATCTCCGCCCTCTCCCAAGTGCTACGGCCTGCCAGGTTGACCATTCCCCATTCAGTCACAAAATACATTGCCTGACTCCGGGGATCCGTTACCACGCTTGCAGAAGGCAATACGGGCACCACACGGGATTTCACTTCCCCGGTCCGGCGGTCCGTATAAGTAGATGGCATGCACACAAAAGCTTTGCCTTCCTTGGCCATAAGCGCACCGGTGACAAAGTCCAACTGGCCGCCCGTGCCACTTATCTGCCTGGTGCCGACTGATTCGGCGTTAACCTGGCCATATAGGTCCACTTCTATGCAGCTGTTGATGGCTATCAGACGATCGTGCTGGGCCATTACCCAAGGGGAGTTGGTGTACTCCACAGGGTACGATGCAAGCCCCGGATTGTGGTGTACCCAATCGTAAAGCTCCTTGCTGCCAAGGCCAAACGACCATACCCCTTTGCCCCGATCGATTGATTTGCGCTTGTTTGTGAGTTTGCCGGCTCTATGCATATCCAGGTAAGCGTCACACAGCATCTCTGTATGCATGCCAAGATCCTTCAAGTCTGATCCTGCGAGCATCTTGCCGACCAGGTTAGGCATGGCGCCGATTCCAAGCTGGATCACAGAACCGTCCCGCACCTCCCCACAAATCATCTCTGCTATCCTCTGGTCAGCCTCAGTAGGCTCAACCGGACTTAGCACTGCAAGGGGTTCATGTGGCCCTTCTACCACCACGTCCACTTCTGAAATGTGGATTACTTCGCCATAGCCGCCGCATGCCCATGGCAGATGCTCGTTGACTTCCAAGATAACCGTCTTGGCCTTATCCACTATAGCTTTGGTCGAGGAGTTCGTGAGCGAGAGGTTGAAAAACCCATGCTTATCCATAGGCGTAACTGCAATACAAGCTACATCTACATCGAGATACTTGCGATAAAACGTGGACTGGCTGCGGTACGTCATGGGCAGATAATTGCACAACCCTTGCTCATGGTACCTCCGTTCAAGCGTGCTGAAATGCCAGCTGTTGTATATGAAGCTATTGCGTCCAGGGTCTGCCTCCACTATCTTCAACGGCTTCGGCATGACACCGCCCCGGACTTTCACGTCCCGAAGCTCCCCTGCACGTTTGGACAATGCCTCATCCACTAACTCCGGCATGTTGTGGTTCATCCCGTAATCTACCCAATCCCCGCTCTTAATCAGCTGTACCGCGTCCTCAGGGGTCTTGAGTTTCCGCTTGTATTCGCCATAATAACCCACTGTGCTTCTCCCCTCTCCCCTATACTGATTTCCTGGGCCAAGCAAATCTGATGAAAAACTTCTGATAATGCTTCCCTAGAAGTAGGTCAGCCAGCCATTTTTGAGGCGGAAGTATATTCTATGCCTCGCGTAAAGAATCCTCCAGTTGAGTCAAAAATACCCACCACGCAAACACATGCTGGCCGTTCCACTGTAATTGCCAAGACCATTTTAAAACAGACATGGAGCTAACAGGCAAAAGATAACTCGTGGAGCACAGAGCAGGAAAACGGATCGAGTTGTAAGAATTATGGTGCAAGCGCGTCATTTTGAGCCCGTACAGGAGGTAAGTACGACATGCTGCATATAATGAACGCGATCTGTGGTCCGCGCTGTGACCGGTGTCCCGCATACATTGCGACCCAATCCAACGATTACCCTGCGCTTCAGCGCATAGCCGACGAGTGGACGCGCAATACCGGGCGTACATTCACTCCCGAAGAGATAATGTGCGAAGGGTGCAGAGTTGAGGGAGCCCGCCTGTCATCGTACTGCAATGATTGTGATATCCGGTTGTGTGCAATCGCCCGGGGCAATCCTACCTGCGCCCACTGCAATGGCTGTCCGTGCGACAAGATCCGCGCGCCTCAAGCAAAGCAGGCCCTGGAAGAGATCCGGAAGTCACTTAACCGAGAAGCGTGATCGTGAAAGGGGCGCCTTCGTATGATATCCCAAGTGGTGCTGAGCCCGATAGGGCCTCTCAAACTCACTGTAGAAGACGGTTTTGTTACGGGCCTTGAGTTCTACCGGGACACCCTGAACACCAATACTTCCCAGCAACCCCAGGCCTCCAAGCTTGTTCCCATCCACACCAAATCTAGAGGACGCAGGAGCGAAAACGACCTCAGGACTCTGGAGCAAGCAATCGGGGAACTGAATGCATACTTTTCAGGCCGGCTACGCTACTTCAGCGTGCCGGTGAGGGCATCGGGAACCCGGTTCCAACAAGCAGTGTGGCAGGCTATGGCAAAGATAAGCTATGGGCAAACCAAGACCTATCGTGATCTGGCAAAGGCCGTTGGTTCACCCAATGGTGCCCGCGCAGTCGGAAATGCGTGCGGCGCAAACCCAGTTGCCATTATCATCCCCTGCCACAGGGTAGTTGCCCAGAACGCCCTCGGAGGCTTCGGAGGAGGCCTGTATACGAAGCGATGGTTACTCGAGCTGGAAAAACACAACACCCGGGAGAGTATTTAGGGCCAGACCTTACCCGGCCCTACACTTCCTGTCGCACCAAAACACTAGGTGAAGAACCTGTCAAACGGGAACTCTTTATCTTTGGGAAATGGGCATGTGTATGGGGAGTCTTTCGTCTTTTCCCTAAACTCTTCCCAGGCCTTTTGTACCAATTCTGGATGTTTAACAAGTTCAAGCCCACACAAAGCCATGGTCTTTGCAGCCATCAGCATTCCCTTATGTCCGATGGAACTACCTGACGACGCGCAATACTGCCATGAATGCCCAGGACAGCCAATGGGCACCGTTGCAGCTGATATCTGCACTGTAGGCACTATCCAACTTACGTCACCTACGTCAGTGGAACCTCCACCCGACCTACCTCTGCCTCTTGGCGGCAACAGCGACGTATGGATCACCTGTTGCCTGAGATCAGGGAACTCCATAAAATTCGGACTGTTGTACAAGCTTTCCATCTGAGATTCATCAAAAGTCTGAGCCAGTCTCCTTCCAAACTCAACATCTTTGTCGTCAAAGGCAGGCGGGCCCACTTTCTGCAAACAGCGCCACATTACATCAGCCAATACCTCATTGAGAAGCACATCGTAACACCCTGTCAGGAAGTCAATCTCAAAGGTGGTTCCGGTCATGAGCGCTGCACCCTTTGCAACGTTGACAAGCCTTTCATAGATTGCTTCTACCTGGTGTCTTCTGGGAGCCCTCACAAAGTACCACACCTCGGCAAACGCAGGTACTACGTTGGGCTGCCCGCCACCGGAGGTAATCACGTAATGGATAGTAGCGTCCTTTATCACATGCTCCCGCAAATAGTTGGCACCGACGTTCATGAGTTCCACAGCGTCCAAGGCCGAACGTCCGTTGTGCGGGTCTCCGGCCGCGTGGGCAGTCTTACCGAAAAACTGGAACTTGGCTGAGTTCAACGCAGTCCCGCTGCTTAACCTGACCGTGTTCATTGAACCGGGATGCCATGTGATAGCGATGTCCAGGTCGGAGAACAACCCTTCTCTCGCCATGTAGACTTTGCCGGCTAAGAGCTCCTCAGCGGGACAGCCGTAGTACCGTACAGTGCCTGGAAGGTTGTTCTCAATGAGAGCCTGCTTCAGTGCAACAACCGCCCCCATGGAAGCAGTACCCAGGAGATTGTGCCCGCATCCGTGGCCTGGCCCTCCCATTTCCCTGGGTTTCCTCTCGAGCAATACCTCCTGGGATACTCCCGCCAACGCATCGTACTCTCCTAAGAATCCTATGTATGGCCTGCCTTCTCCCCACTCTGCGACAAAGGCGGTAGGAATCCCTCCGGCATCTCTCGTCACCGCAAAGCCCTGTGCCTCAAGATAATCTGCTTGTATCTTCGCCGATTGTATCTCGCGAAATCCCAACTCTGCGTAATCCCAAATCGCATCTGCAATGCGTACCAGCTCCGGTGCGTTGTCTTCAACTAACCTCAAAATATCCGCCAAAGGATCGCCTCCCCTGAACTTGCCAAGACCCCATGATACACAGGGACTTTCCTAAGCACCAAGACAGTTTCTCGGTGTGATCTTCTCCGCCCGACTGTGTTTTCCTCCAGTGCTCTTAATGGAGCAGTTCAGGTTCCACTCAACACACGTACTATCCCTTGAAGCAGCATAAGTACAGTACATGCAAACCCCACGGGTATCACTATGGACAGAAGCGCCCATTTCTTGCTGCCGGTTTCTTTATATACCGTGTAGACGGTAGTGCCACAGGGAAAATGAAGTAGTGAAAACAACATAGCTGACAATGCCGTTACCCAGGTCCATCCGTGTGAAAACAAGACCGACTGCACTGCACCTATTGAGGCAGGCTGAGACACGGCACCTTGTGAAAGATACGCCATTAAGGCGATGGGGATTACAATCTCGTTAGCAGGAAATCCCAGGATGAAAGCAAGCAGGGTGACTCCGTCCAAGCCCAACATCTGCCCGACAGGGTTGAGGAACGCCGCGGAAGCCCCCAGCAAAGTTTGACCGCCTAACCGGGTATTTGCCAAGACCCACGTTATCGCCCCGCAGGGTGCTGCCACCAGCACCGCACGTTTCAGCACAAAAATCGTACGGTCTTTGAACGCGCGGATGATAACTTGAACCACCTTGGGCTTGCGGTAAGGGGGAAGTTCCATAATGAAAGTGGACGGAACACCTTTGAGTATTGTCTTGGACAGCACATACGACACAACGAAAGTGCTTATCACGCCGATCGAAATGGCGCTTAACACAGCAGCGCCTGACACTGCCGCCGACATTAGGGCTGAACCTTGGGTATAGGCGCCGGTGTTGAGGGCATGGCCGGCAGCTGAGGTTGCGCTTTGCGGTACCCGCGTAATGCCGTGATAAAACACTGAAGCGAACAGGAGCAGGGATGGGAATCTCCCGTTACAGGGAACGAAAGTATTGGTCAAAATGGCAATAAGGCGTTCCCTGGGGGACTCTATTATCCTTGCGGCAACAACTCCGGCCGCATTACATCCAAATCCCATGGCCATGGTCAAAGCTTGCTTACCGTGACCATGGCATTTTTGGAAAATATGATCCAGATTGAAGGCAACCCGCGGGAGATATCCTGCATCCTCAAGCAGCGTAAACAAAGGGAAAAATATGGCCATGGGAGGAAACATCACCGCTGCCACCCATGTCACGGTCCTATACACACCGAGCACCAATATCCCGTGGAGCCAGGAGCTTACTCCCAGGTGCATGAATAAAGCAGTAAGGTAATCCTCAAGTTTCGAGAACAACCAAAACAACAAATCCGACACGTAATTGCTCAGATACAAAGTGATGAACAACACCACGCCCAATAACACAAGCATTAATGGTACGCCAAACCTTCTTGAAGTGACAATGTCGTCAAGAATAGCGGTGAAGTCCTTCCGCGGCCGGGCTGTTTCGCAAACAGCTTTCGAGACTATTCTGGAAGCCTCCTGATAGACCGCATGGATCTGTTGTTCGGCATCACCTACGTCTTGTCGACTATCCGCTTCCTCTCCTTCCCTTGTGTAGCCGTTGGATTCAGCGGCAACCTCAATGTTTTCGCCTAGTTCCCCAGCCTTTGAAATATCTGCCTTACGGGCAACGGCTGCAATCGTGCGCATAAGTTGTTCGAGACCGGTCCCATCCCGGGCTACTGCCGGAACCACAGGCAAACCCAGTTCTTGCTCCAAACGCGCGGCGTCTATGTGAATTCCCCTAAGGGCTGCTTCATCTATGAGATTCAGGCATACGACACAGTTGGGCGTCAGTTCGCGCACTTGAAACACAAGGTTCAGATTGCGTTCCAGGTTGGTTGCATCCACTACACAAACGGTCACATCAGGCCTTTCATTTACTATGAAATCACGGGCAACCTGTTCTTCAATGGATGATGCGCGTAAGGAGTAAGTACCAGGCAGATCTACCAGAGAGTACTTCTTGCCCTGATATGGGACTATCCCATAGAAAAGATCGACGGTCTTCCCAGGCCAATTGCCGGTGTGCTGGTTCAACCCTGTGAGTGAATTGAAAAGCGTGCTCTTGCCCACATTAGGGTTACCTGCCAGAGCTACTACTATCTGTCTCCCATCGGCACTGCAGTTTGATTCAGAACCACCGTTGTGGACCTCCAGATCCATGATATGGCTTCTCTTCATTTTCCCAATCCCCTATCTGCCAATGCCGACTCCTGGCTAACGGAGGCGGCTAACTAACAGCCTGACTGCATCCTTGTGTCTGATTGCCATCACAGTACCCCTGACCCGCACAGCAAGCAACCTTCCGCCCGGGCCCTTCCTCACCACTTCCACCAAAGCACCGTGGGTGAAGCCCAAATCCATCAACCTCAAGCGCAATATTCCATTCAGATTGCTGTGGTGAAGGGTGCCTGCCTCTCCCGGTGAGAGTTCAGACAAAGCTACGCAAGAATGGGATAATACCTCTGACACGTTCTCACCACTCTCTAGCCCAAACTGTATACACAGCCGACATATGATCATGGTTCGATACGGCTACTTCGGGCTGTGCCATTTCAGAGAATCTTATGAAGGGTGACGGATGTTTGCTACAGCTAGCATTGTTGCACGCAGCTAATTTGTGAGGAAGGGTGTAACAAGGAACAACAAAAGGTGCAAGCGCTGCCCTTTTCGCCCGCCTGCACCTTATGTTTCATGGGCCATTTTGTCCACTTACCTCAATTCCAGGTAACTATGTGTTAGTCAATCCACAGTTCTTCATCGGTCTGAACTCATCCCAGTTTCAAGACCCTGGATGCAACTGCAAAATACACCAGAAGACCTGTCGCATCTACAATCGTCGAAATGAGGGGTGCTGAGAACACAGCAGGATCTACCCCGAAACGAGTGCCTATCAAGGGCAATACCGCTCCGATAGTCGAGCTCACAACCAGTATGACCACCAGCGTTATGGATACCGTAAGCGCAACCGCCTGAGAACCGCCAATCACCCACGAGAAAACGAACCCAACCATGCCCATAATCAAACCCAATACTGCCCCGATTCGGAGCTCTTTCCATAGAATCTTCGCGAGATCCTTGAGCGTTACTTCGCCCAAAGCCATGGCTCTGATAACCAGGGTTGAGGCCTGAGACCCCGAGTTGCCGCCGGTATCGGTCAGCAAAGGAATGAAGAATGTGAGTGCCACTACCTGGGCAAGTATATCTTCATAGCTTCTTAGTATGTTTCCAGTAAATCCTTCAGCTATAAACAGCACCAGGAGCCATCCAATCCTTTTCTTGACCAGGTCAAACAAACTTGAACTCATGTAGGGTTCATCCAATGGCTGGCTTCCGCCCAGTTTATGGATATCTTCAGTGTCCTCTTCTTCAATAACGTCCAGGATATCGTCTACGGCAATAACCCCTACAAGACGCCCATCATTATCGGTTACCGGAAGCGCTACAAAATCGTAACGGCTCAAGAGTTTAGCTGCCTCTTCCTGGTGGGCATCCACAGGCACAGACACTATCTTGGTGTACATGATATCTGAAACAAGTGTGTCAGGGTTGCTCAGCAACACTTCCTTGAGTGACGTTACCCCTGCCAGCCGCCCCTGCGGATCGACAACGTAAACGTAGTTGGTAACAGTGGCTTTCCCTCCCACTTTCCGGAAATGATTGATTACACGGCTGACGTTCCAATCTTCCCTGACCGCAATGTAATCAAGGGACATGATGCCGCCCGCAGAGTCGTCGGGATATGTCATGAGCAGTCTGATGCCTGCAAGGTCTTCCTTAGGAACACGCCGTAGGATTTCCTGGGCTTGGCGCGGGTGTATAGCCATCACCAAGTCAGCCACAGCATCATCCGACATGCTCGCAAGTATACTACGGGTAACCTCATCTGGTGAATGATCGAGTAGTCTGTATTGCTCATCGTAATCCAGATGCTCCAAGGTTTCCGCAGCAATGTCCGGTTCTGTCAACGCCAGTATCTTCAACTGGTCTGGTTCTTCAAACTCAGTGAGCAGTGTAGAAATATCGAACGGCTGCAACTCATGGAGAAACTCTATTAGCTTGCGGTCATTGCCGGACATGAGCAGTTCCTGGACCATTTGCTTCAACGACCCGTTAACCAAGTACTTCAAGGGAATCACCTCCAGGGAACACGCATAATTACACAACAATGGAGCCCGTACCCGTTTCTAGTATGCTTAAACGAGAAACGGTCTAACGTGACTCCCGGAGGTTATATGCACCACAGGGCTATACTGGCAGTCAGATGATTGGCGCAGGCGTCACAACGGGCATCACAATCAAGATACGACGCCTAAGCTGACGGCTGTCCCAATGTATCAGGCAGGGCTTCCGGCAAGAAGTATCAAGTCAGAGGAAGCCAAGCAATAAAGGCAGCAGTCATGGCGCAGACAACCTCCAAGAGCCAACCAATGCCACAAACTCCGAACAACACGGAAAGCACAACATTTTGCCGGAATTTCGGACTACTAGGTCCAGGGTCCACTCCATACCACCACCTTTCTCGCTTGGGATGGCTATTAATGGGGAAATGAGATATACCTTATCAATTATACAGTAATGTGAAGGTTTATCAAGGCATTCTCCACGGTAGTTGCGCCGGTTTCTCAGATGCTAATACTAGGATTTGCCACAGCCGGTCACAGCAATCCCGCCGCTTTCAAGAACCCAACCCCGATTAGAATCAGCCCGGCCAGTACCTGTGTTCGCCTGGGATTACCCCTGACTCCTCTGGCCCTGCCTGCGGTGATTCCAAGATACACAAAGGCGGGAGAAGCTAAGGCAGAAATCACAACAAGCAACATAGGGAATCCTGCCACCGAAGCACCCAGTCCTGCGGCAAGAGCATCAAGCCCTAAAGCAATGCTGAGGATCCAAGCTTCTTTGGTGTCAATATTGCCGGAAAGATCTTTGTCCGCTTTGAGAGGCTCTTTGAATACCGCCAGCACGGCTTCGGCCATCACAATAATGCAAGTGCGTCTGGAAGTACCCGATGTTTGGATTGAGTTCTCGGTGAACCCATCATGCTTCCGATGAGCCGGCAGGTCCATGGAACTCAATTGTTGCAGGTCTTCATTCTCAGGAAGAGGACCTTTCTGCGTGATTTGCCATATTCCCAGGCCGGCCAGAATTGCCGCTCCCATGAAGGTTTCCATTCTGTCAGGCATCACTGAGGTAATCAGTTTTCCGAAAAGCATGGAAATTCCCATCATTGCGCCTGTGCAGAACCCGATTATCCAGTAGTGGGTGCAGCTAATACGAAGCCCTCTGCTTGAGTAGGCCATACCTGCCAGGAATCCGTCAAAACTTGAAGCAAGCACAACTCCTACAGATGCCATTAGCCAGTGCCACAAGCTCAAAATAAGACCTCCTGCCTGCATTGGTGAAATCTATCCAATGTATGGGAGGAGGTACTCTAAGGTTACCTGATATTCGCTTGTTGTTATGGGTTCATTACGAGGTCCTACCTCTCCTGGAACAAATCCTTTAGTGTGAGCGATTCATCCCTGGCCCGTCCCAAGGAGACTATAGCTGCTTCCAATCCGGTCTTCTCCGATATGAACTCGACAAACTGTCTGGCATTAGGATGCAGGTCATCAAGGCTTTCCGCTGCAGGGTTTATTTCAGGCCAGCCTGGAAACTCCTCATAGACCGGTTCGCAATCGGCCAGTTCTCTGAAGCTTGCCGGAAATTCGGTGATTGTCTCCCCATCCCGCTTGTACGCATAGGCTATTTTGACCTTGTCGAGCCCGCAAAGCACATCCAGCCTTGTAAGGGCAATAGCCGTCAATCCGTTGAGAATCGAAGCGTAGTTGATCACCATGAGATCCAACCAACCAATTCTGCGCGGCCGGCCTGTTGTCACTCCGTACTCATGGCCGGTTTCACGGATCCAATTACCGACCTCATCGTGCAGTTCTGTAGGAAACGGACCGTCGCCTACCCTGGACGTGTAAGCCTTTACAACACCGACAACCTCATCGATACTGGTCGGACCGATTCCGGCACCAATGCAAGCTCCGCCTGCAACGGGATGGCTCGAAGTAACGTAAGGATAAGTGCCGTGGTCCAAGTCAAGTAAGGTACCCTGGGCTCCTTCGAATAGCACCTTCTTGCCCTGCCTGATTGCCTTGTTGACAAGCACCGCAGTATCTATGATGTAAGGTTTCAGGATTTCGCCTGCCTTCAGATAGGACTCGATGATTGGTTGCGCCGCCAGTTCCTCACTTCCGTAGATGTACTTGAGGACCCTGTTCTTGTCCCTCAGGTTTGACTCCAGCCGTTGCATGAACACATCAGGTTCGAGCAGATCAGCCACCCGGAGACCCACTCTGGCAGCTTTATCCATGTAAGCCGGGCCCACGCCTTTGAGAGTGGTACCGATTTTTCGTTCGCCCTTGCTCTCTTCCTGAAGGGCATCCAAAATCCTGTGATAAGGCATAATGAGGTGAGCGCGAGAGCTGATCCGCAGCCCTGAGGTATCCCTCCCCCTGGACTGAAGCTCCTGGATCTCGTTTACCAGCACTTCGGGGTCTACGACTACTCCATTCCCGATTACTGATAGTTTCTCAGGATATAGAATCCCGGAAGGGAGCAGATGAAGTTGAAACACCTCATCATTCACTACAACCGTATGTCCTGCGTTTGGTCCGCCTTGGTACCTTACGACCACATCAGATTCCAGGGCAAGATAGTCAGTGATTTTTCCCTTACCTTCATCGCCCCATTGGGTTCCCACTACAACAACTGTCGGCATGCTTTCGGGTATCCACCCGCTCCCTCCTTTAGGCAACAGCGATTTATTACCAACACGATAACGATAGCCCAACAAATCCCTTCATGCAAGAGCGACACCCAGCCCGGATTTGTCTGGACAAGTGCGCTTGCTGCGCCACCTATGTAACATCTGCGGCTCAAGACTCCGGTGTTCCGGTGTTACTCCTGCAGTTCTCCGCTACTAGCCTTTGCATCCCTGCACTGATCCGCTTTGATTTCTCTGAGAGCCAATTCAAGTGCAACCGTAACTGCCTGTTTGCATTTCGGGTTAATCTCTCTCCTGGGTCCGTGATGTTGTGGCCCGATGTCGGGCATGTACCCCAGTATCTCCCTGCACATCTCAGTTCCCATTTCGTCCACAAAACCTCTTACAATCGCACGGCTGATAGCATCGCATCTGGCCTTAGCCTGCTTGTCCTCGGGTGCAGTTCTTCCGGAGTACACTCCGGCTGCAGCGATTGCACCACACAGGGCACCGCAGACTGAACCACTGCGCCCAATGCCTCCTCCAAAACCTGTAACGCACGAAACGGGTACCTCAAGATCTATGCTACGGGTTACTCCCCAAAACACTCCTTCAGCACAGTTAAAACCGGATAGACGCTTGGCATGGACTTGTTCCATTATGCGAACCAGGTCTTCGTAGTCCATAATCCACACCCTCCCAATACGAAATTGTAAACCAAACCTCGGGCAGTTTCATTCAAACGATTTTCTTCTGGATGTACCTGCACGAAAATTATACAGCATACTGCAGAAGTTGTACGAAAATCAAACAATCTCTTCAAGATAGTAGCTTTTTCGCCGTGTCCTCGAAGATTCATACACTACCCCGCCGAGAGATACATGGTTCTATTGATTATCACGGTGCAGATCGGGGTTAGAGTATAGCCGTACTTCAGCATTGTGAAGCAGCTGATATGATATAGGCCGGGTCACGGCAGGAAAACCGGTGACGGAAAATGAAAACTGACAGATGGGACTACGACTTGGACGGTGATACTATGAAATACTACATAATCAGACACGGACAAACGTCGGCTAACAAAGAATGGATTATCCAAGGACACCTGAATGTGCCTCTCTCAGACCACGGAAGAATCCAGGCCAGACTGGTGGGAGAAGCGTTGTCGGAGGTCAGAATAGATGCAGTGTACACCAGCGATCTGGACAGGGCTAAAGACACCGCCATGGAAATAGCCAAGCATCACAATTGCAAGCTCATACTCGACACGCGTCTCAGGGAAGTCCACTGTGGAAGTATGCAGGGAAAGACCATGGCACAATGCAGGGAGATGTACCCTGAGTTTTTTGAAGCAGCAAAAGCCAACCCTGGTATGATTCCAAGGCCCGGAGGAGGAGAGTCTGGCCGAGACTTGTACGAAAGAGTGTTGCGCGCTTTTGCTGATATCCAACGCGAATGCCCGGGGGCGGACGTGGCGATCGTCACTCACGGCGGGCCGGTAAGGTGTCTTTTGTCGTTTATCACCCAGGGTGAATATGATCCCAGCTTGCCAACCGTCGCCAATACCTCCATAAGCGTAATCTCCAACGAGGACGGCAAGTGGCGGATTGTCAAGAGTAACGATGTATCACACCTTGAGCCTATCGGCGAGCACCAGGTGAGCTTATCCAAGGACTTCTACCGCTGGTAAGGAGCCAATGATAAGGATCTAATTGCACTGAGCAATCCATCCTGCCTCCGGGCAGGATTTTTCTTCGTGGATCGATAGTGCCTTGCTTGGCGGCTGCGTTCCATCCAAGAACAGTTTTGTTTTCTTTCTTGTTGACTAATGACGATTGCTGCGATATCGTTCCTGATTGGAGGAAATCACACCTCCTGGTTGACACAGTGGTGAGTTGCGTTCAACCCCAACTGTAGCAACTAAACGCAGGTTCGTACTTAATTAAACCGTGCCAGCGAGCCCGGTATTAAGGAGGAAAACAGATGAAACTAGACTGGTCTAAACGCATCTTGTTTGGTTTTCAACATGCCCTCGCCATGTTCGGAGCCACAGTATTAGTACCCTTCCTAACAGGCCTCGACATCTCAGTTGCGCTGTTTACTGCGGGAGTGGGAACTTTGCTTTTCCATTTGCTCACCAAGAAAAAGGTTCCCGTGTTCCTCGGAAGCTCTTTCGCTTTCATCGCTCCAATACTGAGTGTAAAGGCCATGTATGCAACTCCCGGCGATCCTGATGCCGGCCTCCCCTACGCCACAGGCGGCATTATCATCACAGGGCTGATTTATGTTGTGGCTGCAGGACTCATCAAGATTTTCGGCTCGGATATCATGAAGAGACTGCTGCCTCCGGTAGTAATAGGTCCTATTATCGTCACCATAGGTTTGACCTTAACACCTGTTGCGTACGACATGGCTAAGACTCACTGGGGAGTTGCGCTCATTTCCATGTTGACCGTAGCCCTGGTGAATGTGTTCGGCAAAGGGATTTATAGAAGCCTCCCCATTATGTTTGGTGTGGGGACAGGCTATGCTGCGTCTCTGGTCTTCAACCTCGTAGACGTACAGCCGATACTTGATGCCAAGTTCCTGGCTCTCCCCAACTTCATGGCGCCCAAGTTCTCTCTGGATGCCATAGCGGTGGTTGCACCTATTGCGCTGGTAACCATAGTTGAACACCTGGGCGACATATCAACCATTGGCGCTACCACAGGAGAAGACTATATTGCAGATCCCGGCCTTCACAGGACTTTGCTTAGTGACGGGTTGGCGACAAGTCTGGCCGGCCTGGTTGGTGGCCCCTCAAATACCACCTACAGTGAGAATACAGGAGTGCTGGCCGTCACTAAAGTGTATGACCCTTCGGTACTCAGGGTTGCCGGCGTCATCGCTATACTCATGTCGGTCTTGGGCAAGTTTGGAGCGCTGATCTCCACCATCCCCGAACCTGTGATGGGCGGAATCTCAGTCATTCTGTTCGGGATGATTGCATCTGTCGGCATGCGCGTCATGGTTGAGAATAAAATCGATTTCTCCAGTGGAAGGAACATGTTAATCGCTGCATTTGTATTGACACTCGGCATGATGTCCATCCTGGGTGAGAATAACCCCGCCGTAATCGATCTGGGGTTCATCCAGCTGCAAGGACTAAGCTTGGCAACGATAGTCGGCATCATACTCAATTTGATTCTGCCCGAGGAAAAGCCAGAATCTAAGTAAGTACGGACTAGACAGGCCCTCTCTTCTGCCTGAGAGAGGGCCTTTCGTAGCCTATCACGAAGGAAGGGAGGAGCCTGTTACAATCATCTTCTACTTGTCGAGCAAGCTTATACTGTCGATCACCCAGACACCTTCCTCCCCTTTGATTTCAGGCTGGTAGAGACTTATCACATACACGTTATCCTCGTATTCCACTTCGACTAACTGGTAACCTTGTTTTGATCTACTCAATTTGTAATCCAGGTTGGGCTGAAGCCCCCTGGCCGGAGATTCCCTCCTGGCAACCTCCAGCGGATCTTTGCGCCAAGTTTCTTCACCTGCGTTGACCCGTTCCTGCAGGGCTTTCGCGCGCTCTTCGCTTACAAAGAAGTCCCCCACGCGGACTTTGCGCGCCAGTTCATCGCTCACTGTTGCATGACCTGCAATAGTGTCAATTCTCTGACCTTCAACCAGGATCTGCACCCGGTCTATATTTGGCAGGCAGGTAAGCGAATTCACCAGCGACAATATTGTCATTATTTCACCTGTGCTTCCCCCTGGATGCTTGGACACAAACTCCTTTGAGAAGTTGACTAGCGCCAGGCCATCTGTAACCTGGACGGAAATCAGTTTGGCTTCTGCAGGCAACGTCCGCTTCAGTAAGGTGTCAGTGGGCCCTTTTAGCAGCTCGCTAACCACTAGCTCTTCAACAGGGGGCCTCTGGGCAGGATCGGCTGGTACTTCTACTTCTCTCCTTTCAGGCAACACTTCCATCGCCTGATCATCTGCAAAATACAGGTCCACTGTAACTGTATCTTGAGACGGGACGGGAAATATGGGTTCTTCTGGAGTCTCCGCTGATGCCCTGGGCATACAGGCTGAAAGCGCAACCGACGTAAGAATTGCAATCATTATCCAACATAAACCGGTAAGTTTCCGACGCATCCTGTGATGGCTGTCCTGGTTCACAGAGAGTTTCCACAAGCGTCCTAACATCCACATCACTCCTAAGCTAAACTATGTTTTATAAGTAGCTGTGACCTTATCACTCACAATTCTGCCGCACCTATCTTTCAAACACGTGTCCCAATGTAACGATCATGTAACGGAATGTTCTCGCTGAGCAGAACGGTGGTGTATGCGGCCTGGGGTTCTCCAATACATCTACAACCACTCAGTGCGTCAGGCTGAGCGCAGCTCATTGTAGAATGAGCTATAGAATAAGGTGTTGGCTAGAGGCCTACGACTCGTCTGACCGGATATTGTGCCATTCCACGGCGAAAACGGTGCCGGCCCCTGGAGAGGTCTCAACATGGATCACGCCAGCTGTTTTTTCGCATGCTTCCTTAACTATTGCCAACCCTAAGCCGGCTCCGCCGGTGGCTTTCTGCCTTGCCGGATCTACTCGATAAAACCGTTCAAAGATTTTGTCCAGATGCTCAGGCGGTATACCCGGCCCGTTGTCTGAAACCTCAAGCACCATTTTGTTGCGATTTTCCGGGAAATCCAAGGTCACAGCGACAGTCCCCCCGGGGGGCGTGAACTTGATGGCATTGTCCAGCAGGTTAGCCACGATAAGCCTGAATAACAACGGGTCTATGGGTACTTCGCCGCCAGTTTGATACCTCTGTATGATTTCAAGGTTTCGTTCGCTAATGGTAGCTGCCCGGGACTTGATTAGCTCTTTGATTATCTTGGCAGGGTTGGCCTGCTGTGGTTTAGACGGAGCAGTTCCGCTTCTGGCACGGAGTAGCGATAGGATGCTCTCTGCGGTCTGCTGCAGATCTAAGATCTCAATGTGGATATCGTTAATCAATTCAGGCAGTTCATCAGGTTCAGGAGGGGATATCTCCATAGATTCAACTAAGGCACGCATTGACGCAAGCGGCGCCCTAAGTTCATGGGCGGCAGCCATAAGAAACTGTTCTTGCCTTTCCATGGTGTTCTCAATCGCTTGAGCCATGTAATTGAAAGAAGCACCCAGCTCCCGGGTTTCTAAGGGTCCTTTAGGCGACACCCTGGAATCCAGCCGGCCAGAGGCCATCATCCTGGCCGCTCTCGAGAGGTCTGACAAGGGTTCTGAAATCGTCGTTGAAAGATGCCACGCAAACGCCACAGCAACCACTGAAGCAATGCCCCCACCCCACACCACCATACCCATGACACTTCTATACTGACTGACGATGTCTTTTAAGTCCTGTGCGATGAACACAGCCCCGCCAGTGCCATCCCAATCTGCAGGAACCGCGACATACATCGCAAAGCTTCCGTCAGGGAGGTAGTAGGTGTTTGCTCCTTCCCTGCCGGATAAAGCTGCCCTTACCTCATCAAAGCCGAGTTTCTTAAGCGCCATACCTGGGTCGGACGCCGAGTCGTCAAGCACCCTTCCTTCGCCGTCTAACACCAACACCCTCCCCTGAGGAGGAAGGCCGCCAATAGTGGCTATCCGTGCCTCCCTGGGTCCTCCTCTGGCGCGGATGGCCGATGCGATCAGGTGTGCTTGAGCATACAATGAAGCCCGCCTGGCTCCTATTATGGAGGTTTCCAGCAGGTTTGACATAAATAGCAGCAGCACCCCGAGGATCACCCAAATGACCAGAAGGTATGATAAACCCAAGTGCCACCTGACCCCCAATATCTTCTTGTTGCGCCGCAGGCGATGGTCCTCACTCACAGTAGTATCCTACTCCTCTCTTGGTCAGTATGATCTGAGGATACTTGGGTTCGTCTTCGATTTTTTCCCGCAGCCTGGAAATCTGAATATCCACCGCCCTAGAGCTTCCCAGAAAATCATATCCCCAAACCATCTGCAAAAGCCGCTCACGGGTGAAGATCATCCCGGGATGTTTCAAGAAGGTGACCAGCAAATCGAATTCCTTGGGGGTGAGGTCAAGTTCCATTTTGTTTTTCCACACCCGTCTCTGGTTGAGGTCTACTAGGATATCCTTGTGCCTGATCTGGTTCCTTGGCGCAAGATTCATAGAGGTCCGCCTAGACACTGCCTTTATCCTGGCTTCGAGTTCCCTCATGCTGAAAGGCTTGGAAACATAATCGTCGGCTCCCATCTCAAGCCCTACCACGATATCAATATCCTCTGACCTGGCGGTGAGCATTATCACAGGAATGTCCGGAAACCTGTCCCGTATTTCTTTCAGTACTGTAAGGCCGTCTTTTCCGGGAAGCATTATATCAAGGATAACCATGTCAGGTTTCTCCTGCTCAATTACTCCCAAGACGGGCCCTCCCTCGTAACATGCCACTACTTGATTTCCAAGGCTTTCGAAACTCCGCCGAATTGCCTTGACCAAGGTTTTGTCGTCATCTACTAAAAGAATCTTCATAGCAGCACTACGATCCTTTCTTGACCGGCACAGGTATTCGTCACCAGGAGACTTACCTAACCTGCGTCAGAATGTCACCTGTCGTTTCTGCTATCTTGACTGCGACATTCTTACATTAGGTTCCTCCAGGCAATCTCATACCCTTGTCAGTTTAACTGTCTTCTCCTGCTGTTGTCCATGATTGAAGTGTGCTCCAGGCAAATCTCCTGCAGTGTCCTGAGATACAGGGACTTACGATCGATCCGCCTCATCGGAAGTGAAGGTGGAATCTTTGCCATCATAATCTTTGCCATCATATTGTCGATGGTAAGGTCCCGAACAGTGATTTCTACTATGATAAGACCGTGTTTTGAAGCCAGCCCCTGTATTATGAGATCCCTAGTCACCTGCTTTCTGACGGTCTGATGGTCATACTTGGCTGTTGGCCTGTAATGTTGTTCGCGAAGGTGATCTTGCAGATAGACGTATGAAAACCTGCAGATCGTTCGAAAGGAACTGTATGAAAGCCAGACGGTTGTAGGAAAAACCTACAGGTCTTCCGAAAAGCTGCCGGGTTTTCAGGCGCGCCTAAAGAGAAGCTGTATGAAATCTAGACAGATCGTAGAAGCCGGAAAGAAAAAAAGGAAAAGAGGCCGAACGGCCTCTTCCTTATTCTTTATTTATCTTCGTCCCATGGACTCCTTCCCATTTGAAGGTCCATTTCCTATCCGAAGGTCCTCTTCCCATCCGATGGTTCTCTTCCGTTACGCGGGGTTTCAAGCCCCGAGCGGAAACCGTCGGCTATAATTCTACAACCGGTACCGGCTCTTTCCTCTCGTAGACAAGCTCTCCTTCGATGAAAACCTGCTCCGCAGCGGACAAGGTCTGGAACGGATGACCGCTCCAAATCACTACGTCAGCGTCTTTGCCGGCCTCAAGGCTTCCTACCCTGTCGTCTATACCTATTATCTGGGCTGGAATGATGGTGATGGCTTTCATAGCGAGGTCCGCCGGCATCCCTTCACGCACAGCGATCCCTGCATGATTTACGAGCCAGCGGGTGTTCTTCGAAGTGTCGCACTGTAGGGCGACAGTGACGCCAGCCTTGGCAAGGATACCCGGATTCGCAAGCGATACATCGACAAGCTCCATTTTTGAACGGCTCATGAGCAGCGGGCCGATGGTAGCCCGGACCTTCTTGGCAGCCAGCACGTCTGCAATCTTGTAGCCCTCGGTGCAGTGCTCTATGACATAATCCAGGTTAAACTCTTCGGCAATACGTATAGCGGTCATGATGTCGTCTGCTCTGTGTGCGTGCATCCTCGCCTTAATCTCTCGCCTCAACACTCTGCCCAAAGCTTCCATTTTGAGGTCCCTGTCGGGATAGTCAGCGGTCTCTCCTGCCTCTTGCTTCTTCTTAGCTTTCTCAACCTTGTTCAGGTAGTTCTGGGCCTTCACTAGGGCTTCCCGCAGTACCGCGGCACTGGCCATACGGGTCTTAGGTGTACGCTTCTGCATATCTCCATAAACCTTCTTTGGGTTCTCTCCCAGAGCTATCTTCATACCCTCGGTTCCGGGAATGACCATTTCATCTACCGTCTTGCCCCTGAGTTTCATGGCAAACCCTGTACCGCCGATAATGTTGGCACTTCCGGGACCCGTGTAAACGGCTGTAACTCCGCCTGTAAGCACATCGGCAATCGCCGGGTCTTCAGGATTTAGCGAATCAATGCCTCTTAGGTGAGGTGTTACCGGGTCGCTTGTCTCGTTGCCGTCTGCGTTGGCCCATACAGAAGGTTCTCCAAACACTGCCAGATGGCTGTGGGGGTCTATAAGGCCGGGAGTTACATACTTGCCTTTGGCATCGATAACCTGGGCGCCCTCTGGTATACCAATGTCTTTTCCGACTGCTTTGATCTTGCCGTCTTCTATCAGCACTACGCCTTCGTCAATAGTGCCATTTGTAATGGTAAGCACTTTACCGTTGATGATTGCTAACACTTCCCGCAACCTCCCTTACCATTTTAGGTGCAATTTGCCATTTCTATAGCTCGTTTGTCCATTCCTTCAAATCACTGCTCAAATCGGTTCCTGTCAAACAAGCAATTGAACAGCAGTTTGAACGTTCCGTGAGTTTGAGCGCGGAAAAGGGGCCTGAAGCCGAACAACACCACTTCGCCCTCGCCGCACTTAGCAGACACAACGCAAGGCTTGTTGGCGATTAGTTTCTCACCGATAAGCCACCCGCTTTGCAGGAGGTCTCTATCGGGATATTCTGCGATAACCCTGTAGTTGTGAGCAGCAAATCTATCCCTCACTTCGAATGCCTGGCCGCCCCAGACGAGGGCATAGAATTCACCGGGCATACCATATGCCACTGGATGTTCCGTATCAGCTTTCACCCTGAGGGTTGAGCCATGACAGTAGTAATCTTCGAAAGTGAGCCCTTCCACAACATTCGTGAGTTTGAGGTTGCACGTGTCTATTGCAAACTTGCACGCTCCATCAAAAGCTACAAGCCTTCCGCCGGACCTGACAAACTCATCAATGGCTTCGGCGCCTTGTTTGCCTATACCACTGCGGTATTCAGGCGGAATCGCCGATATATCGAATCTTCCCAACCTGGGCTGATCGCCTTCAGGACCAAGTATAAGCTCAGGCCTGTCACTGGGCAGGATTATTACATCCACTTTTTCTTCCAGGTTGCCTTCCTTGAAATCGTCATCCATGAGAGTGACGTACCGGAATCCGAAGTTCTCCAATACAAGCCGGCTCCATCCCTCATCCATGTTGCCGCCCCAATATCTCTGGTACATACCAACCTTCAGCCGTCTCACCTTGTGACGAGGTACCGGGGCAACATAAGCCACAGGATAGAACGGAACACCCTTCTGCTTACACAGTCCTGCCAGCCTTAAGGCTAGATCTCCGGTGTGTTCAACGTAGAATGCCCCAGGAGGCATATCGGGATAGTTTGGATGCTCCTTGGCAAGGAGTGCTTGCTCGAACCTCCAGATCCGCACATCCTCCCCGTCACCCTCTGACAAAAGGCCGTTTATCACTGCAAAAGTATCGTTGAGCCTGGGGTCAAGTATATATCCTTCAATCTGGTAGTAAATGCAATCCGGAGTCTTATCAGGTTCGCAAAACTCAGGCTCAATTTGCCCGACGATTGCCAGATGTTCATCAAGGATATCAAGGCTATCTGCAGGTTCGGCCCTGACGCCCATGAACTCAGCAATGGTATCGGTGGCAGTATCGTACATTATAGGCGAGCCGTCAGGATTCCTGGTCCAGTAATTGTCCGGGAAAAACGTCCTACCCAGAAGGGACCGTATCACTCCCATCTTTGGCTGGGCCAGCGAAATCACAAACGACCCTTCAGGGTACACCCGCCCGTCGGCTGTGAACCCCTTTGAAGCCCGCTTCACTTCAATGCCCTGGGCAAGCAACAAGTCTATGAGTTTCAGGGCAGTCAGAGGATCATGCTGTTCTCCTGAGATGATGTAGGCTTTCGGAGAACCCTCGGCCCCGCGCCGGGTCTGGCGGGATGCTTTCAGGTACGCATTCCACAGAATCTTGTCCCTGAATTTTGCGCAAATCTCAAGTAACGACCATGCCGCTATCTTTTGCTGCTCAACGATTTCGCGTAGCGTCCACCATCCGCCTGGCCACGGGTTTGGGAAGTTGGTCTGAGGTTCGTACTCGGGCATGGTTTTCGGACTTGCTCCTTCGAGCTGGTGTGGGTGGATATATACCGGCGTGGCGAGTTTCGCAGACGCTGATTCAGTGAGCATGCCTGCAATGTTGTGGTGATTGGCAATCCAGTGGAATCCAAAATGTCCCCATCCCGGAAATTGAGCACCATTGAGAATGCCGGTCTTGCCCGCCTCCTCGAGGGAATATGCCATATGCCCTCCATACCACGAGAGTTCTCGCCACACAAGGGGATCAGCGTACGGGCGGATTGCGTCACAATACGGAGCTATGTACAGCCTGGCACCTGTGCTCCCCATGTGGTGGTGATCTTGAAACACATGGGGATGCCATTCGGTGAAAAGTATCCGTGCCACATATCTGGATTCTACCAGGTTCAACGCGAAGGCATCCCTGTTGTTATCGTGTCCTGCATACTTATGGTACAAGTACGGAAGCATGGTTCCTTCGAATTCGGTACCGAGGTACTTGTTGTACCAGTCGGTCACCATGATTTGGCCGTCGGGGTTAAAACACGGCACCATTAGGAAGATCACGTTCTCCAGGATCTCCTTTGTGACGTCAGAGTCACATGACAGCAGATCATACGCCAGTTCCGGTGCCATCTGGGTCCCGCCAATCTCGGTGGCGTGGAGACTCATGGTCTGGCAGACTATTGCCTTGCCTTCTCGCACCAGCTGTCTCACATCTTCAGGAGTCAACCCCCTCGGGTCTGCGATCTTAGCGTTGATCGACTTGTAATGGTCTAACCGGGCAAGGTTATCAGGGGATGAGATGATAACCAGCAAGAACGGGTTGCCTTCTGTGCTCTTGCCCATCTCGACGACTTTTATTCTGTCCGATTCAGATTCAAGTTTGTAGAAGTAGTCGGTTATCTTATCCCACCGGGCAAGCTTGCGGTCGCTGCCGAGCTTAAACCCAAAAAACTCTTCAGGAGATGTTACCACGGGTATAAGGCGCTTTGCGTCAGCCATCGCGTCAGGATTTCCCTCCTTTCAAACGGGTCTATGCAAAAAGGTGGACCTGTGGATCACTCATTCTCTACGGAAGTCGAAATTCCTCCGGTCCAAACGGTGCCACTTGCCTAACCTCCCAAATACTTGTATGATGATAGAAGGATTATTTTGTACTACGAAATATAGGTGGATACATTGAACGAAACTGATTCTGCAACCACCCCTGTTGAAGATTCTACAGATGAAAAACCGTCTTTGCGCGATCGGATCCGCACCCGCCCTAGTTATCTTGATCTGGAAAACCATACGATAGAGCAGAACATCCTTGTACTTGCATTGCCCCTGATTGCCGAGAGGGTCCTGCAAGCCATAGTCAACGCGGCTGACATGGCTATGGTGGGACGGGTTGGAGCAGCAGCCGTAGTCGCCGTGGGCTTGTCCAATCAGATTTCCATGATCGCCACCGCCGTCTATGACGCCATCCGTGTAGGAACTACTTCAGTTGTCGCCCGTCGCATCGGGGCAGGCCAAGATGAGGAAGCCCACCAAACCTTGAGGCAGTCCTTGCTTGTCGCATTGGTTATAGGCACCGCTGCTGCCCTTTTAATCGGTGTGTTTGCAGGGGCAAGCCTTCGCCTGATGGGAGCAGAACCTGACGTCATCGAACAGGGAATTCCGTACTCATATTGGAAAGGCCTGTCCATGCTGTTCCAATTCATAACCATGACTTTCACTGCGGCGCTCAGAGGTGCAGGCAATACCCGATTGCCTATGTTTTCAGGGATATTGGTCAACATCATCAACGTTTGCGGAAACTACGCCCTGATAGGCGGAAACTGGGGTTTTCCCGAAATGGGAGCTGAAGGCGCAGGGCTCGCTACGGCCATCGCCCATTTCGTGGGTATGGTAGTGGTAATAGCACTGACTGTGGGACAGCCAAACCCCATAAGCGATTTCTACAAAGGCTCCTTTCGTCCCCACATGGACACATTGAGAAGCGTTCTGACGATCGGGCTCCCGGCTTCTGGCGAACGACTTGCGCTTAGAGGAGCGCAGCTTGTCTATGCAAGAGCTATAGCCGGCCTGGGCACCAATGCTTACGCCGCTCATCAAATTGCTATCCGCATTGAGTCACTATCGCTTGTTATCGGCTTTAGCTTCGGCGTTTCTGCTACCACACTGGTGGGACAGTATTTAGGATACGGTGATACGGAAAAAGCGGAAGAGGCCACATGGAAGTGCCAGAAGATCGCATCCATGTTAATGGGATGTACAGGCGTGGCGCTGTTTGTCACGGCCCCCCATGTCGTCAAACTGTTCATTCCTGATAATCCTGAGGTAATGGCCCTCGGAGCACATGTACTCAGAATAGTCGCAGTTGCCCAACCTATAATGGGCATAAACCGCGTACTGGCAGGAAGCCTCCGCGGCGCGGGAGATACGGCATGGACTATGCTCATAACCGGAGGCAGCGCGTGGGCCGTAAGGGTCGGGCTCACATACCTGTTTGTGGGATTGCTTGGACTTCATTTACCAGGAGCCTGGTATGCCATGGTGACCGACCTGTTTGTCAGAAGTATACTGTTCAGACGGCGCTTTAAGGCAGGCCATTGGAAAGAGATCAAGGTATAAGCCTTGTCTACCGCTTCTCTCAAACCCCGGCCTTAGGGCTCCACCAACAGCCTACCCGGGTACCTAATCACTTCACAACCGCTCCGGCATCCACCATTTCAGCAAGGGCCTTTTGCCCGTCGCCCTCATTCACGTCGACGGCGCGTACCGCATCTTTCAACACCACGACTTCAAAGCCGCACCTTATGCCGTCAAGCACCGTAGCTCTCACGCAATAATCAGTGGCAAGGCCTCCCACATAAATCCGCTTGACTCCCTTTTGCTTAAGCCATTTTTCCAGCGACGGTCCATCAAGTGCGCCGACCTTTCCGTCGAAACCTGAATAAGCTTCCTTGTTGCTTACGAAGCCCTTACGGCAAATCTCCCCGCGCACGACCAAGTCTGGATGGAAGTGTGCGCCTTGCGTGCCCTGGACACAGTGGGGCGGCCATATCCCACCGTTTTCTACAAAAGACATATGATCCCGGGGATGCCAGTCCTGTGTGTACACAACAGGTAGCCCTTGTTCCTGGAACCCCCTAATCCACGAGTTGAGCACGGGCACCACCCGATCTCCCTCTGCCACTCCCAAAGCCCCGCCGGGACAAAAATCGTTTTGCACATCTACAACCACAAGGCAATCGCCATTTCCTATATCAGCCACGCGAAACACTCCCTTGATTATGTGTGATCTCATCACAAAACCAGAATCAGCAGTATCCCTAAGACCACACCTACCACCAGCCCTATTGTAGGATATTCACCCCGGGAGCAAAAGTGGGCTTCGGGAATTAGCTCGTCGCTCACCACATACATCATAGCCCCGGCCGCAAACCCCAGGCAGACCGACAACACCGCCGGAGACACTTGTCCAATCCAGGCTCCGATAAGAGCGCCTATACCTACCGGTAGACCAGCCAGCACAGTAGACAAAACAACACTCGAGGCACTCATCTCCCCCGCTCTCAAGGGGACTGCCATAGCCATTCCTTCTGGAATATTGTGAAGGGCAATCATCAGAGCCACTCCAAACCCCAAAGATTGCTGGTGGGCATAGGCAGCACCGATAGCTAATCCTTCAGGCAAGTTGTGAAGCGCGATCCCCAATCCTATCAATATACCGGCCGATCTCAATTTGGCAGCTCTGGCCCCGTGGTACGCTCCCGACTTCCCGCGCACAACCAAAGAGCTATGGGTGTGAGGTAGCATCATATCCAAGACAAACAGGATTGTGACCCCTAGAAGCAGGCCCAAAGCCGCCCACCCCTTAGTTCCAACCTCCACCGCTTCAGGGATCAGTTCCATAAGTGAAATGCTAATCATTATCCCGCCTGAGGCTGCAAGCATAAAGCTCAGGCCAGCGCCTGCGCCAAAACCGATCAAGAGCGCCAACAGGCCTCCCGCTCCTGTACCCAAGACTCCTGCCAGAAGCCCTATTAAGGTCACAGGAATGATGTTCAATTGCAATCTCCCCCTGCCATGTGCATTGCCGCAGACACATGCAAGTATCTGACTCTCACCAATTCTGCATCCCGACCTCAAGACTACATATATTACTGCATCTTTACCCTGATTAATGGGACCTTCAATTGTTAGTTGTATCTCATATTTCATGGCGAAAGCAACCTTGATTTTGACACAGACTTCTTTTGACACTGCTATTCCCCAGTTTTGTACTTGTGACAATACTGCAGTTGCTTAATACTATTAACGAAATAGATCATCGCACAAACCGGGCCTGGTATCCCAGATTGCCCGCGAGATGCAGGTAACTTCAATAAGGACTCGGTGAAAACGATCGAGGATATCGCTTCACTGTTACTTACGGGACAGTCAGTGGTCTACAGCGTATTTGCAGGGTGTAAACCCGAAAAGCCTGTTGTGGAACTTGCAGGAGGACGGAAGTAGGCAAACGGTCGTTTGGAAGAGCGCGGTGCTCCAAATCCAAGGTAAGGCAGTTGCATATTCTTACTGCTGTGAGTATAATAGACGGAAATATTCCAAGAAAGCTTGTTGTCTTGAGTACTTAGCAGGGGAGAGTATCTTAGGGTTCCGCGTTGATTCCGGTACTGACTGCCTATAGGTTGCACGGTTCGTCTTTCCATAGGAACAACAAGCTAAGCAAGACAGGCGGAGGCAAACCGGTACAACGGACTGGTCCGAGCGATACAACTTTGCAGCTGCAAAGCACACCGTGGGTAAAAAAGACCCGTGCGGCAAGTTCCTTGTAGTTTTGGCTGGAACTGCCCACGGGTCTTCTCACATAGACACAAGCAGAATATCGACAAGGAAGGAGAATCATGAGTCATGGCAATTGCTGATAGGGCAGAATCTGTACCAAGGCAAAGTACAGCCTCGCGGGACACTTTCACCACGAGACTCGGCGTC
>DUVI01000017.1 GCA_012841065.1 Bacillota bacterium | reverse complement strand
CAACAAGCAGCATGCAGGTGAATACCACGGCCATCTTCTTGAACTGCATAGACCTTCCTCCCATGATTACTACATTTTGACACATTCTGATACGTCATAATGTGTGGTCTTCCCGTGGTTTGGCAAGTCACATATTATGGTACATCCTGGTACATGGCCGCGGCCTCTCTTCGTCCAGAAGTGGAAGGCACCGGACCATAGTGCTTACCCGGGCAAGGGCACTTTGAAGGGCTCACGCCCTTAGAGCCTGTTCAATGGCTCCTGTTGTATACTTATCCTATGATATTATAAGAACACCGATTGTTCAATAAAGTTCATTGTGGCTTCCATGGTAGAACCATGCCCTCAATGTACGTCTTGAATTGAATCTCCCCCAAAAAACAGAACCGGAGGTGACGCCCTAGGCCGGCATTGGGTTTACAGCAGGATACGGCCGGAATTTCCCGCTTAGGAGGAAGACTGCTGTGGCTCGTGTCTTCCAGGCGGTCAGAAACATGAGAGAGCAGACATTTCCGTGGGGAGACGTTACGAGATCTTGGTCCTTGCCTTATTGTTCATGGTTTTGTCCTATGGCCTCAGGATGTATGCCACAGGCGAAGGGGGCAGCTTGACCTGTCAGATCCTATGGTCGAGGCAGCTTTAGAATTTGCCGCAGGCGATCTGCTCGCCGGTCACGTTGTGGGAGAGGGGACGCTAATATGCGCCAGACAGGCAAAGGCTGAACTTCACGACGAAAATCTCAGGATTAGCCTAGGGTTCATGTATGATAGCCACCCGTGGCTCGTGAGTGTAGGTTTCGATGCCTAAGGGAAGCCTGTAAGGTGTGCGGCAGAGCTGGACTACCGTCACAGTTGCTAATTACCTGGGCATGTTGGGCGCAGTGTTGGCGGGGCGCAAGAACGTGAAGAGCGTCGCCATGAAACATAGGAAACACCTGTTTGGCACTAAAACGTTTCTCCGTGCATCTGGAAGCTGTAGGATCATTCCATGTATTGGACTAATAACAAGAAGGATTAGCCGTCTTGAGCATCGAATAGTACAACACGCTAAGACTGCATTCTTTTTGGGTTTCAATTTGCTAACTACCTTAG
Source organism: Bacillota bacterium (assembly GCA_012841065.1). Lineage (GTDB taxonomy): Bacteria > Bacillota > Sulfobacillia > Fermentithermobacillales > Fermentithermobacillaceae > DTU015. Next base: position 15,641 of record DUVI01000017.1, on the reverse strand, counting down.
CATTTAGGCAGTCCTGAAAGAGAACGCAGCGTGGCGGCGTGTCCAGGCCGGACCGTGGTTAGAGAGATACAATCGAATATGGTTTAAGCAGCACAAGCCGTCGCACTCAACCGGTCCATCCTACCCGGTTACGAACGGATCTTGCCGGGTTCTGTTATGCCCTTGATTTAAATGGAATCCGACTACTTCAGTAACCGTAACTCTACTTGCGCTATGCGCAAACGTTGTTGTTTGGAGTCTCTCCGGCGTACAGCTTGCGGCGTATTGACTTCCAAGGCAGTAAAACAAGGCAGTAAAACTGCTGCAACCGAAAACGGGCCTGACCAAAGGCTGCGACACGGTGCCCGGAGCCAGTCGGGAAGCAATTTCGGCGTGTGTTCAGATTTCAGCCTTAAACAGGTGCAGGCTGGAAAAGGCAATATCACAAAACAGAAAGGAAAGAGGGGGAAGGTTAGGCAAATGCGGAAAAAGGTTGGGATTGTGTTATTATTGGTGCTTGTAACCGTACTGTTTGTAGGCGGTTGCACGCCCGAACCCGAGCCGGGGCCGGAGCAATCCGGTGGTGAGCGCACCGTGGGTGGTACCATCACTTACGGCATGACCGGCGACCCGGTGATTTTCAACCCAATTTTGTATACCGATAGTCCGTCAGCATTCATAATTGACAGGGTATACAGCGGGTTGGTAAGAGCCAATGAGGACCTGGAAATGATCGGGGACCTGGCAGAATCTTGGACGTTTTCTGATGACGGCTTGGTCTGGACATTCAAACTCAGGGAGGACGCCAAGTTTCATGACGGCGAGCCTCTCACTTCCGAAGACGTGAAGTTTACATACGATGCTATACTGCATCCTGACTACACCGGAATCAGGGCGACCAACTTCAAATCTGTAGAGAAGATAGAAGCTCCCGATCCCTACACCGTCGTGTTTTACCTCAAAGAGCCCTTTGCTCCTATGCTTACCTATCTGAGCTACGGGATTCTTCCGAAGCACATCTTTGAGCAGACACCTATCAAAGACATGAAGGAAAACCCGGTCAACTTCGAGCCCATAGGAACCGGCCCCTACAAGTTTGTAGAGTGGCAAAGAGGGCAGCACCTTATCCTTGAGGCCAATGAGGATTACTACGGCGAAGGCCCGTTTATTGAGCAAGTTATAGTAAGGTTCTACCAGGATGAGCAGGTAATGCTCGCAGCCCTCGAAAAGGGTGACATCGACTACATGGGTTCCATCCCGCCGGATGACATTGAGCGGGTGAAGAGCGAACACTCCGACCGGCTCGAGTTCGTGGAAGTGCCTGCCAATGGTTACACCTATATCGGCCTGAAGCAGATCCATCCCATCCTCTCGGATGTGAAGGTAAGAAAGGCCCTTATGTATGGATTGAACAGGCAAGGAATTGTTGACGATATCCTCTTGGGCTACGGCACTGTGATGAACTCAAACATTCCTCCGGTGTCCTGGGCATATGCTGAAGGCGAACTCGAAACCTACGAGTATAACCCTGAGAAAGCCAAGCAACTGCTTGAAGAGGCGGGCTGGGTAGAAGGTTCCGATGGGATCCGCGTCAAGGACGGCCAGCGGCTCAGCTTCACCTTGGTGACTGATTCAGGGTCAAAGCAGTACGAGTCCATCATCATGATCGTCCAGGAAGATTGGGAGAAAATCGGAGTCGAAATGAAGCCTGAGTTCCTCGAGTGGTCTGTGCTCTGCTCCCAATACCTCGATGTAGCCAAATTTGAAGCTTATATGCTTGGTTGGAGCCTTGGCCTCGATCCTGACTTCTACATCTTCTTCCACTCTGATTCTGCAGTAGATGAGGAAGGCAACCTCCTCGGCTTCAACGACGTTGAGTTCAAGAATGACAGACTCGATGAACTGCTTGAGCAGGGACGCAAAGAGATGGATCAGGAAAAGAGGAGAGAGATCTACTTCGAAGCCCAGAAGATTGTAAACGATGAACTCCCGTATGTATTCCTGTTTACAAGGAACTACGTTGCTGCTATAAACAAGAACATTAAGGGAGTCGTATGGTCCACTCTCGGCCCCATGTTCCCCGAACTGTGGTACATCGAGGAGAACTAAACGTTTGAGGCTGAGAGCAACACAGGTTGGGTGGGGACATCCCCACCCAACCTCGTCAGAGGAGAGGTAGCAAGTGCTAAACTATGTCATTCGCAGGCTGCTGCAGATGATTCCGCTGTTAATCGGAATTTCCATAATCAACTTCGGGATTATGCATCTTGCTCCAGGCGATCCGGTCCTTCTCTTGACAGAACGTAATGCACCGCCAGAAGAAGTTGCAAGGATCAGGGCTTTGTATGGGCTGGACGATCCCATTTATGTGCAGTACTTCCATTGGCTAAAACAGATTCTCAAGGGGGACTTCGGCCGTTCCTTCGTTGACGGTAGGCCTGTCATCGACCACATCATGGACAGGCTTCCTTACACTCTGTACCTGAACTTCATCGTCATGATAATCATCTATGCGTTGGCTATACCCGTCGGCAACATTTCAGCCCTGAGGCAGTATTCATGGTTTGACCACGTTGTAACCTTTTTTGCTTTTCTTGGGCAGGCCTTACCCAGCTTCTGGTTTGCACTTATGCTTATATACGCAGTGGGGATAAAGTCTGACTGGTTGCCTATTGCAGGTGTGGGAACCATCGGTGTGACCTTAAAAAGGCATGGGCTTTGGACAGTTCTCGTTGACAGGGCGAAACACTTGATTCTGCCGGTGACTGTAATTTCTTTGGGAAGCATGGCCGGAATTACCAGATACATGAGATCCAGTATGCTGGAGGTTATCCGGCAGGATTACATCCGCACAGCCAGGGCAAAAGGCTTGCCTGAAAAGGTAGTCATCCGTAAACACGCTCTCAAGAACGCTATGTTGCCCATAGTGACCCTTTTCGGGATGGAACTGCCAATCTTATTTAGCGGCTCTGTGATCATCGAAACGATTTTTTCCTGGCCCGGCTTGGGTCTGCTTTCCATAAGGGCTGTGTTTCAAAGGGATTACATGATAGTGATGGCGCTCAATATGATAGGAGCATTCCTTATGGTCTTAGGCAACTTCCTTTCAGATATCCTGTATGTGCTTGTAGATCCGAGGATCAAGTATTTGTAGAAGCGGTGATGATTGATGGCAGCAGTAAGCAAGCAACCTCCCGGGGAGCTGGACCAATTGGACCCGAACTTTGGGGGAGATGCACTAACGCTGAAACCTGAAAGCTATCTGAGCATGGTTTGGCGACGTTTCCGGCGTCATAAGCTTGCAATGGCAGGTTTATGCTTTCTTATTTTAATGTATTTTGTAGCTGTGTTTGCACCGTATATAGCCACCCAGTCATACAGGCATACTGATCCTCCCAACAGGCTCCAGCCACCGTCCGGAGAACATTGGATGGGGACAGATCATATCGGAAGAGACCTTTTCAGCAGGGTGATATGGGGAAGCCAGATAAGCTTGTCGGTGGGATTCGTAGCAGCAGGTGTGGCAGTGGTGCTAGGTACTGTGATTGGGGCAGTGGCAGGGTATTTCGGGGGAGTAATTGACAACCTCCTCATGCGGTTCACTGAGATTGTCATGTCGTTCCCCACCTTCTTCTTGCTGATCACCATAGTCTCTATTGTAGAGAGAAGCATCTTCAACATAATGTTGGTAATCGGATTTACGTCATGGCCCGGGCTCGCCAGGATGGTCAGAGGCCAGTTCTTGTCCTTGCGCGAGCAGGAGTTCGTGCTTGCGGCGCGGGCGCTGGGCGGAAGCAACGCCAGGATTATCTTTAGGCACATTCTGCCAAATGCTATGGCGCCTGTCATAGTGTCAGCCACGTTGCGAATCGGTGGAGCCATTCTCACAGAATCAGGCCTGAGTTTCTTGGGGCTGGGTGTGCAAGAACCGTTCCCTAGTTGGGGCAATATTATCAACGGAGGACGGACGTTCTTGCGTCAAGCTCCATGGATATGTGCTTTCCCCGGGATATTCATATTTCTCACCGTGCTTTCATTTAATTACGTGGGTGACGGTTTGAGAGACGCCCTGGATCCGAGGCTAAAAGACTAAAATGGCTGCGAACAGGCTGAAGGCTTCGAAGAAATGTTTGTGGCTGAAATGTTTGTGGCTGCCCGGGGGACACAGAGTTGCATGTTTGCGAGTGATGCTTGTTGCTTTATGTTTCGCTTATGGCACCTTAGCCGGCGTGTCCGGAGGTTTGAGTACCGCCTACGCCGCGGGCAGCACTCTCGTCCTTCAGTCCAACCTACCTCAGTGGCCGGAAGAGTTCGGAGAACCCCATACTGTTGCCAGGGCTGCCAGATGGCCTGGGTACAAGAGCGTAATAGGGCCCGACTCAACCGTCTGGTGCATTACCCTCAGTGCGCCTGATCCGTCACATCAAAAACAAGGGGGCTTTGTGCTCACCCGTGCTGACAAGGATATGGCTGTGCTAAGCACCTCGGAGATCCAGCCTGTGCAGGGGGATGTTGTGGCTTTCGATGTGGCGGTACTGGACGAATGCGCACTCATTTTCTGGGCAGAGAAACGTGGCGACGATTACTTCATTCACTTGAAACAAATCCGCTCGAATCCTGAACGTCCGGAATCGCCTGTCTTGTCCGGTACATGGACGTTTTCAGAAGTCCCCAGTGTAGTCCAAGATGTTGCCGTGGCAGTGTCAGGCGACAAGGTCTTCTTCGGGTGGGTTGATCAAGAGGAAGGCCGGCCAGGTGCGTTTATTGCACAATTGGATGCCGGAATCTTCGGCGGCGGCCCGGACGGCGCGCCACCCGGGTCAGAAGTCCGGGTCCAAAACGCGCTGGCACACTTGCCGAAGGTCCGGATATCTGACCGGGATACCTCGGTGACTTCCATCAGCCTTGTTCCGGCTCCCGGAGGAGTATGGGTAGCGTGGGTTCAATCCGGGCAGATCCTGAACCGGATAATGCTTAGCCCGTACCTGGACGGAGAACTTAAGCCTCCAATAGAGGTTATGCAGACCGGCTCCACAGGCCTTCGGGGCATAGCGCCTCTCATTGCAGATGACGGCGTTTGTCACTTGGTTTTTGCCCGGGGCAGGGTACACCAGGGAACCGTCAGGCGTCCAACTGTCGTGTATGGCATCCTTGACAGCGATGGCAATTGGCTAATGCAGCCCGTAAGCATCACACAAGGCGAAGGCGAGGCGTCAGGCCCGTCCGCTGTGCTGGATGACGGCACTATTGCCATAGCATGGTCTGATAACCGCAGCGGCAAGTTCCAGATACACTACGGTTTAGTCAAGCGTGCTCAGGCAACGGAGCCAGGTTCCCAGGTAACACTCATGTCTTACGGAGCGGCTACCCTCTCATCAAAGGAGTGCTTTTTCCCGGAGATGCTTGTGTTCGACGACGGCACCAGGGCGATTCTGTATCAAGTGTACCTTGCCGGGGGAGATATGCTGGTACAAGGGGTGTCGAGCCGCAATCCGGTGAAACCGGGCTGGGTGTACTACCTGGGACTTGACCTGGAGAATCCGGCTCAGGATGGACTTTTCAAACTTGTCACGGTTCTGGGGGCATCTTTGTTGTTCACTTTGTTGGCGCTTCCCAGCTTAGCTGTTGGAGTGGCGCTTATACTGGTTGCAGACAGGCTAAACATATTCTCTGAAACTCCGACAGGAGCCAATTTGAGATCCCTGTTTCTTTTTGGCGTGGTGTTTCTGATGAAGAAACCGGGGGTATGGTATTACGCCTATGCTCCTGTGCTTCCCAGTGGTTTGAACTGGCTGTCCTTTTGGCTGGCTTCAATTGCTGTGATTTGCGTCGACAGCCCATTCGGAAGTTACAAAAAAGATGTTTTGTCCACTGCTCTGTCAGGGGTACTGTATATATTCTTCGATAACGTGTTCAGCACCATATTGAAAGGAGTGGGTTTAGTTTGAGAAGGCCCGGTTCCAGATGGCCCATATTTGTGTTTGCATTGACAGGCCTGATCTTGACTGCGGCCTTTGTAGCTATAGCCAGGCAAGGAGTACCCTTTGAATCTGACGGTGAATTACACAACCGGCTCTCAAATGCGGCAAAGGTTCTTTTCTTAGTTCTTGTTGTGTTGTTTGGTATGTTTCAGAACTATGTCACACAAAAGAGGGACCGGTAAGGGGAAGGGGGGCACGCATATGGATGTTGGACGAAGTGTAAATGAAAACGATCGGTATCTCCTTGATATCAGGGGTCTGAAGACTACGTTTTACACATCAGACGGAGTGGTCCCGGCGGTTGACGGTGTAACCTTTGGCATAAAGCCTGGAGAGACCGTTGGAGTCGTAGGGGAATCCGGATGCGGAAAGAGCGTGACCGCGCTTTCAGTGATGAGGTTGATTCCTGATCCGCCGGGGAAGATTGAGGCCGGGCAGATCCTGTTTGAAGGAGAGGATCTGATTGCCAAGTCCGATGAAGGGATGCAGAGCATCAGAGGCAACAAGATCTCCATGATCTTTCAGGAACCTATGACGAGTCTGAACCCTGTGTACACTATCGGAGACCAAATCGGGGAAGTGCTTGAATACCACAGGAACTACACCAAACAGCGAGCCTTGGAGAGAACAATATCTCTCTTGACGTCTGTGGGCATTCCGGAACCGGAAAAGCGGGTTAAGCAGTATCCCCATGAGCTGTCGGGCGGAATGCGCCAGAGGGCGATGATTGCCATGGCGCTTGCATGCGACCCGCAACTGCTCATTGCTGACGAGCCTACCACGGCACTGGATGTGACCATCCAAGCTCAGATTCTTGATGTAATGCGGGATGTACGTGACCGGTTCGGCACTGCCATTATGCTCATAACCCACGACCTGGGCGTGGTTGCAGAAATGGCTGAGAGGGTAGTTGTGATGTATCTTGGACGCGTTGTTGAGGAAGCTCCTGTGCGTGAGATTTTCTACAATCCTATGCATCCGTACACCCATGACTTGCTCAAGTCAATTCCCAGGTTGGGCCAGAAAACCAGCAGGCTCCACGTGATACCCGGGGTCGTGCCCAACCCCATGTTCATGCCCGAAGGATGCAGATTCCATGCCCGTTGCAGCTTGGCGAAAGACAGGTGCCGCAAAGAGGAGCCGGACGTAAGGGAGCTTGTGCCAGGGCACAAAGTACGGTGCTTCTACCCCCTGGTTGATGGTACTCCCAGTCAAGAGGAAGAGGTGAACAAAGTTGGATAACCCTTTGAATCATGCTGCAACTGACGGACCGGATACAGGGAATGGCGATGTCTTATTGGAAGTCAGGAATCTCAAGAAATACTTCCCTCTGCGTGGAGGGATATTTTCCAGGGTTCAAGGCTGGATCAAAGCTGTGGACGATGTTTCATTTGATGTTTACCAGGGTGAAACCCTTGGCCTTGTAGGCGAGAGTGGTTGCGGGAAAACCACTACAGGCAAGTGTATATTGCGGTTGGAACAACCGACTTCAGGCGCTGTGCTTTTTGAAGGCAAGGACGTTCTCAGTATGAACTCAGATGAACTCAGGACGTTGCGCAGGGAAATGCAGATTATATTCCAGGATCCGTACGGCTCCCTGAATCCGAGGATGACGGTGGGCGATATAGTAGGAGAAGCGTTTGTGATTCACGGTATTGCTTCGGGAACGGAAAAGACCCAGAGGGTAGAGGAACTGCTGCGGGTGGTAGGCCTAAGCCCTTACCATGCGAGACGGTACCCCCATGAGTTCTCTGGAGGACAGCGCCAGAGGATCGGAATCGCGAGAGCCTTGGCTCTGAGGCCCAAACTAATCATCTGCGACGAGCCTGTATCAGCCCTGGACGTGTCAATCCAATCCCAGATTCTCAACTTGCTCAAAGACCTCCAGGACGAATTCCAGCTAACGTATGTTTTCATAGCTCATGACTTAAGCGTGGTACAGCACATTTCAGATCGTGTAGGCGTCATGTATCTGGGGCGGCTTGTTGAACTTACAGACGGTGACACCTTGTACTCGTCGCCCAAGCATCCGTATACCCAGGCGCTGCTTTCAGCAATACCGGTACCCGATCCGGAGCACAAGAAGGAGCGGCTAGTGCTGGAGGGCGATGTTCCCAGTTCCCTTGAGCCACCGTCTGGGTGCAGTTTCCACACCAGATGCTTATATTGCCAAGATATATGTAGGCAAGTGAGGCCCGAGTGGCGGGAAATAGAAAAAGGTCATTTCGTTGCGTGCCATCTGGCTGAATGAAGATGTCCGGAACTGGTAAGCGATCTGTTCCTTCAAGCGGCAAAGTGTGGTTGTAGTGATTGATGTGCCGGTGATCCTGCGGCCTGAGGTGGCCGTAATTTGAGGTATCGGTGATTGAGGGTTGGCCCAAGACGTTCTATAATGGTCTTGGCTCAGCAGCTGCTGCCAGATAAAGGAATGTCATACACAGGGTTCGACCCGGTTGACCAGGACCCGGTTAGGAAGGGCCCGGTACAAGGAGGTTCCCATGTCTCGCCGTCAGCACGTCACTTTGATTTTGATCCTTGTTGCAGTGGTCATTGCGGGATTTCTGTTTGGCAGAATAGTACTCCCGCGGATTGTCTTGCGTATTTTGGAGCATGAGTTCGAGCTCCAGGACACTTCAGGCACCGGTTGGAACCTCACTTGCGCGGCGCCTAATGTATCCGGTTGGTTTCCCATTGCTTCGCCTGCACGTTTGGGAACCCTAGTAAGCTCCCGTCTGGTTACACCCGCGAGGCGGCCGGGCAGTTTTGATTTAGCTTTGGGGGTAAATGCCGATGTATTGCAGCGCCCCGTGGCAGGAGATAACGTCAGGATGCCCGGCGCAACGTCAGAGGTCGGCCCGGGAACAGAACTTGTGGAACCAGTGGATTTGGAAGATGCACAACCGGTAAGCCTTGCCTCAGGCGATTTTGAAGATGTCTGGATCGAGGTAGATGTTACGGAGCAGTTGGTCAGGATCATGGACGGCGACAAGGTCATCAAAGAGACGATTGCTTCGACGGGCAAAGAAGGGCATGAAACGCCCCTCGGGACCTTCGAGATTCAAAACCGGGGCACATGGTTTTACAGTGAAAAGTATCAACAGGGAGCTAAGTATTGGGTTTCCTTCAAGGACTGGGGGCTCTACCTGTTTCATTCAGTGGTCATGGACAAGGACGGGCAAGTAATACAAGAAGAAGCGGAGAAACTGGGCCGGCCTGCGTCCCACGGGTGTGTGCGCCTCAGCATAGAAGATGCCAAGTGGATATACGACAACATACCCGAAAAAACCAAAGTAGTGATACGAGAGCGATGAGTCCGGTTAAGTGATCGTGGTTCATTGGTTAAAGTTCAGCGATTCCGACTCCCCTCATTTGCTCCTAACTTAGAATTCTGCGATTAGCCCGATATAGATACTGGAATCCGCCGGTTGCGATGATTGCCCCGCAGAAAGCGGCACAAAACCATCCGGCACAAATCCATCCCGCGTAGAGCCCGGACCGGTCAGATTTCGAAATGCGTGTCAGTTGACATTTGTCTGGTAATATGTTTATGTTGGCGTAATCGCTGTCGAAAAAGATCGGGCCCCCTTTTGTGCGGCAAACTACGTAGCAAGGAGCGTGTAACTGTGAGCGATATTGCAATTGTCACTGACAGCACCAGTGATATCCCCAGGGATCTTGCTGAGCGGTACGGAATTAGCGTGATCCCCCTTTCTGTGATACATGAAGGTGTTGTTTACCGGGACGGAATCGATATCACATCTGAGCAGTTCTACCCTATGTTAGGGAAGGGTACTGACCTACCTACCACATCCCAGCCTTCGTCCAGCCAATTTGTGGAGGTATTTAAGCCCTTGGTAGAATCCGGCAAGCAAGTGTTGTCGTTCCACCTATCTAAAGCATTGAGCAGCACCGTTGATTCTGCCGGACTCGCAGCTGAGCAATTGGCGCCTGATCGGATCCACATTGTAGATACCGGCTCCATAAGCTACGGGATTGCTGTGCAGGCGATGGAGGCGGCGCGCCTTGCCGTGGAAGGGTTCGCGGTGTCTTCGATTCTCGAGCGGATATCTTGTCTCAAGCAGCGCTCTGAAGTCTTGTTCAGCCTGAATACTCTGGATTACCTGCATAAGGGCGGCAGGATAGGGAAGGTTTCGTCTCTCCTGGGGAATCTGCTTAACATAAAACCCATAGTCCATGTGCAAGACGGGGTCTATGTACCTATCACAAAAGTGAGAAGCATGAGCCAGGCGATTGCCGGGATGGTGGATTTCATGGTTGGGAAGTTCGGTGAAAGCAAGGTCCGCGTGGCTGTTGGACACGGACAAGCTCTCGATTATGCCAAAATGCTCCTTGAACAGGCTTTGTCGCGGCTGAACGTGACTGACCAACCTGTGCTGTTCGAAGTGGGTCCGGTGATTGGTGTTCATACAGGGCCGGGCACAGTTGGGATAAGCGTCCATTCGGTGTTGTACTAGGCGGTCCGGCATTCTATTTTCCGATCTCATCCCAGTAGACGAATAATTCAGCGAGTTCCCGCAGGCAGCCAGGCTTATCCGCGCACTGGGCAGATGCCTTCAGCCTTGCCAAACCTAGAGTGAGGTCCAGTATATCGCCTCGTTGCGCCCCGATCTGGATGCGCGGGATCACCATGGCCCATGCCTTTTCGGCGGCTTCAATATGGGCCAGCGTCTGATTCCAGTTTTCATCAATTACGCCTTGGTGAGCCAGTTGGAGGTGCAACAGTACGTCGTCATCTGATCCTCTGGGCTGCTTTCCCGATCTGGGGAGGTTGAGGATGACCACGAAACTCATGAGCACTATCACGGGAACGCCAAAAAGCAGAAGCCTGCCGACTATGACTTGTATGTTGCGTTGGGTTTGATTTCCACGATGATGCCTAGAATGTTTGGAATGCTTGCGATGTTTGTGATTTTTGTTGGAATCGGCCCTTGCCATCGCTTGCCTGTCACCTATCCTTGCTGCTTATCTATTGTCGTTTGCTCTTGCCTATCTATACCCGGCTGTCCTTACTGTTTATCTTTACCCGGTTACCCTTACTGCTAATCCTTGCTTGGTTATCGCCGGTTGTCTATAACTGCTTGGTCATTCCTACTCGGACTTGATCGGTTCGGATATATCGCTTGGGTCAGCTATATGATCCTCGTACTTGTCTATGTATAAGTTCCCTGAGGTGTCCAAGGTGGCAACGAACACTTCTGAAGGATGCTTTATTCCTTGTTTCCTCAGTTCTTTCATAAGCCACTTCCGGTCCAGGTGGACCTGACGAAGATTCGCATCGATGATGATGCCGTCATATATGAGCTCTTTTGAGAGACCTTGATAATCTGTGGGAATGTTCATATCTTTCGGGGTGAGAGGTTGGTGCTGAGTCTTGAGCAACACGGATAGGCGGCCTCTGGTTTCAAGTACGGCAAATTCAACTTGAGACAGGTCGAATACGCCCATGAGCCTCAATTCTCCCATCAGGTCCGCAAGCCTGTACCTGGTCTTACGTAGCGCGTCCTCCATGATCTTGCCGTTCATGATGATTACGGTTGGCTCGCCGTCTATGTATTTCGATGCCCAGCGCCACTTCATTACCGCCACTTGAAGCAGGAACGCCAGAGCGACCCAGATAGCCAGCCCGAAGAACTGGGGCCATGCCCTTATTCCCAGGTCTATAGTCATTGAAGCAGCAATCGAACCTATTGTGATGCCTACTGCATATTCAAAAAATGTCATCTGGCTCAGCTGCTGCTTTCCCAGTATTCGTGTGAATATGAGAAGTGAAAAGAAACTCATTATTGCGCGCACCGAGACAACCAGAACTTCGTTCAAACTGCTACCACCCCCCGGATTAGGTTCTCCAAAGCAGGGGAGATGATTGCAGAAGGGCGGTGGATTACTGAAAGGCAGTTGATTGCTGAAGGATTGGTTGCCGAATGATAGGGAGTGACCGGCGGAAAGTCTGGTGCCGGTCAAGTGAAGAGGGCCTGGTAGAAGTCCAGGCCCTCTGTGGTTTCTGTTAGCTGATTAGCCCAGCAGTTTCAGGATTGACTGGGGCGTGAGATTTGCTTGAGCCAGCATTGCAGTTCCTGCGTGTTGGAGGATCTGGTGACGGGTGAAGTTGGCCATCTCAAGCGCCATGTCTACGTCCCTGATGCGTGAGCCGGCAGCTTCGAGGTTTTCAGCAGCTGTGTTCAGGTTGTTTATTGTGTGCTCCAGCCTGTTCTGGTATGCGCCCAGCTGGGACCGTGTGGAGGAAACAGTAGATATTGCGTCATCGATTGCTTGGAGTTGGTCGTCGAAGGCGATAGCATCGGTGCCTTGAAATTTCGTTACATCTATCGCCGATATTGCTACGGTCACAGTACCGCCACTGTCAGTTGTTCCCAGTACGGTAGCTGCCATGTTGCCGATCGCTATGTTCATGGTTTGACTCTTATTAGCACCGATTTGAAGGTTGATGTCAAGGCTTCCATTTAGTAGGCATTTCCCGTTAAACTCGGTTCTTGTTGAAATGCCGTTAATCTCTTGAATGAGTTGGTCCATTTCTTCTTTGATCTTCAAGAGATCGTCACTGTCGTAGATCCCGTTTCCTGCTTGAACCATCAGTTCGCGCATGCGCTGTAGGATAGCATGAGTTTCGCTAAGCGCACCTTCAGCAGTCTGAATCAATGAGATGCCGTCCTGCGCGTTTCTGACCGCTTGCCTAAGTCCGGCAGTCTGGGCTTTCATCTTTTCTGAGATGGCCAGGCCAGCGGCATCGTCGGCGGCTCTGTTGATGCGATAGCCAGAAGACAGTTTTTCCAGCGACTTGGACATAAGCCCGTCAGTAATCGCCAGGTTCTTCCACGCGTTCAGCGCAGAAATGTTAGTGTTGATCCTCAATGCTTCTACCTCCTTGTAGAGTGTTGTCCGCATCCTTGCAGAATCTTGACCGGCAAGGAGTCGTGAACTCTACACCTTCCGGTCGCACTGTGTCAGCCCAGCAACTTCAGGATTGACTGGGGTGTAAGATTTGCTTGAGCCAGCATTGCAGTTCCAGCCTGCTGCAAGATCTGGTGCCTGGTGAAGTTGGCCATCTCAAGCGCCATATCTACGTCCCTGATACGTGACCCGGCAGCCTCGAGGTTTTCAGCAGCAGTGTTCAGGTTGTTTATTGTGTGTTCCAGTCTATTTTGGTAAGCGCCCAGATTGGAGCGTTCGGATGAGACCTCAGAGATTGCGTTATCGATTGCCCCAAGCTGAGTGTCAAATGGAATCGGATCAGTCTCATCGTGGAGTTTTGTTACATCGATGTCTGTTTTGCTTACTCCCAGAGTCGCAGCATCCATTTGGCCGATGACTATTGTCATGCTCTGTCCGCCGTTGGCACCGATCTGGAGGTTGATGGTCTGGCCTGCGTTCAAAAGGTTCTTGCCGTTAAACTCAGTCCTCTGTGCAATGCCGTCAATCTCATCAATGAGCTGCTCAAGTTCCTCCTGGATTTTCTGAAGATCGTCATTGTCGTAGATTCCGTTTCCTGCTTGAACCATAAGCTCACGCATACGCTGCAAGATGGCATGGGTTTCGCTGAGTGCACCTTCTGCAGTCTGGATTAGTGAGATGCCGTCCTGCGCGTTTCTGACCGCTTGCCGAAGTCCTGTAGTCTGGGCCTTCATTTTTTCTGAGATGGCCAGGCCAGCGGCATCGTCGGCGGCCCTGTTGATGCGATAACCTGAAGACAGTTTTTCCAGCGACTTGGTCATGAGACCGTCAGTAATCGCCAGGTTCTTCCACGCGTTCAGCGCAGAGATGTTGGTGTTGATTCTCAATGCTTCTACCTCCTTGTAGAGTGGAGTCCGCATCCTTGCGGAACATAGCCGGGTTTGGTTCCTTGACTCTGCAACTCCCGGCTTGAGATGTATTCCTAATGCTTAATCGGAAACCTGAGTGATATGTTGCAGCATTACAGGCGACAATGAGGCTTTGGTCCTACACCTGGCACTGGCCGGACGTTGGGAAATACAGTCTTGATGTGTAGTGGCTGGTGTTTCGGTGTACGCCGGTAATGCTTGAGCTACAGTATCCGAGGTATTGTGGGTCACGAACCCCTAGGGTTGGGTGGTGAAGAGTTGAGCAGGTTGAACACGGGTTTTCAGATGAGGAAATAAGAAGGGAGGCCGTCGGCGTGCCGGCGGTCATCCCTCAAAACCTGCTTTCCTGTTGCTATCCATCTTTCCCGGTGTTACATCTCAGTCAGCCAAGGTTCTTAGTTAATCTGAATGCTGCGCCCGTGCCTCGAAGGCCCGGCCTTGGGTAGTGTTATGGTAAGCACTCCATTTTCAAATGAAGCTTGGGCTCTGTCTGGGTCGACCGGCGCTTCCAAGCTTATGGTTCGCACCATCTTTCCGAAGGACGATTCCTGAACAACCCATGTGCCGTCTTTGACTTGCTTCTGCTCGCTCTTCTCAGTGGCAATGCTAATTGAGTCCTCTGTGCATCGTAGGTCGATCTTGTCTTTTTCGATTCCTGGAAGTTCAGCTCTGACTATGATTTCCTCGCCTTGATCCAGGACATCAACGGGGAAACTGCCAAATTGGGCTTCCGTCAGGGCTCTTGGACTGAATCCTCTCCAGAGTTCATTGAAAATCGAATCCATCTTTCTCTCAAGCCGTGCAAGTTCATTAACCGGATGCCAGCGTCTAATCATAGCCACTCTCCTTTCCAGACATGACTGAATTTGCTTCCGAAAGAGATAGTTCCCAATATTGGGCCCGGTGATACTGTAACATAAAAGACAAAGAAAGTCAAAGTCAAACCTAAGCCACACGGGGTGTGCAGGTGCCCTTTCTTGGAACGTTTCCTACAACCCCGTACATACCACGAGCAAATGTCAGGCTGAGGAGTCGAATAGAGCAAGTTGATTATCGACCTTTCAGGCAGCTTTTGGGGCTAAGTGGCTAAGTAATGCCAAGGCTTGAGTCTCCAGACATCTTGTTGGCGTACAGGGGGCATGGCCGAGGTGCAGCAGGATTGAAGTCCGCCGGGTCGGAGTCCCACCCGGCGAATGCTGGTGACACCCTTCAGGACTTGCCATTAGTCCAGGCAGTCTTTGGATTCGGATGCACTGCAAGATAAGTCCTCTATCTCGGCACCTTCGACAGGTTTGGTTGTTACACGTGCTGATTTGGTGCTCAGTCCTACGACCAACAGGATCATGAACAATAAAGCCAGAACATCGTTCACGGAACCATCCTCCTCGCACAGCTGGTATTTGGTGGCCGATGCATCTTCTTTATATGTTACTCGGTGAGATTGGGGGATGTGTGTACTATTTTGAATTTGAGCATACCCGTATCGGCTGTGCCAAGATTCTGAGCAATTGCGGAACCAACATGCTCATGATTTTCGTACTCCCGGAGCTGATGTGCCGAGAGATTGACTATGGCGGGAGCAGAAATGTCAAGAATCTGCGTCTTAGTAAAGCTAACTTACGCAAACTTAGACTTTGTGCGTTGCGGATTAGGCCCAGGTGCTCCCACAGGCAACTTCCGGTGGTGGGTATTGCCCGGGATGTCGAAATCAGGTACAATATGCTGCGGCACAGAAGTTAACGTCTAACACCGCCATAACTTCGACAAGTAGTGCCAGGCCTGCAGATTTGTACTCAGATACTGCTGTCATTCTGCTGTTCAT
>DUVI01000016.1 GCA_012841065.1 Bacillota bacterium | reverse complement strand
TTATGCCTGGCGACAACGTGAAGATCTCGGTTGAACTGATAGCACCCATTGCAATGGAAGAAGGGCTCAGGTTCGCAATCCGCGAAGGCGGACGCACGGTAGCATCAGGGGTAGTCACGAAGATTGTAGGTTAAGCAGCACACTGGTATTGAGTCACGAGAAGGCAAATAAAGCCTGTGATTGACATAGGAAACAGACGTGTGTTACACTCGGCTTTGGCAAATGTACCGGGATGGGAGGGAGTAGTGAGTGGCTAAAGGGACAACGGAAATCATCACTCTTGCATGTCAAGAGTGCAAACGACGCAACTATACAACTACCAAGAATAGGAGAGCCCATTCCGGAAGGCTTGAATTGAGGAAGTACTGCAAGTTTTGCCGTACCCATACTGTTCATAGAGAAACACGGTAGTTTGCCTTAGTGTCGGTGTAGTGAGTGGATTAACTGGCGAGGTTTTGCCAAGCCGGCTTTGCAGGCCCGTAGCTCCAACGGCAGAGCAGCGGTCTCCAAAACCGAAGGGTGGGGGTTCGAATCCCTCCGGGCCTGCCATAAATCTTTATACCAGGTGAGTGCGATGAAGATTTTTGAGGGGTTACGGCGGTTTTTCTCGCGGATTGCCAAGTTCCTGGGAGAAGTCCGCGGTGAGATTAAGAAGGTGATATGGCCTTCAGCGAGCGAACTGAGGGTATATACCATCGTGGTATTAGCTGCCATGATAGGAATAGGCGTCATCTTGTGGGGCACTGATGCACTTTTGACTCTTGTAGTCGGCTTTCTTACTAAGAGATAGGGGAGAGACTGGGACCCGGACCAAAGGATGTGAGGGGGTCCTTATTTAATGAGTATGTCAGAAGAGAAGGGCCAATGGTATGTAGTCCATACCTACTCAGGCTACGAGAACCAGGTCAAGACCAACCTGGAGAAGCGCATTGACAACATGAATATGTCAGATAAAATATTCAAGGTTCTCGTGCCTGAAGAAGAGGAAATTGAATACAAAGACGGTAAGAAGCGTGTAGTTAAGCGCAAGGTATTCCCGGGCTATGTGATGGTCAACATGATCATGTCAGATGACTCGTGGTATGTTGTTCGCAACACCCCGGGAGTAACCGGTTTTGTGGGGCCTGGTTCAAAACCCATTCCCCTTGATGAACATGAAGTTGAAACGATTTTTATGCGGATCAGCGGCGAAGGAGCTCCCAGGGTCAGAGTACGGTTCAAACCCGGACAGAGCGTCAGAGTCAAGTCAGGCCCGTTCCAGGGCATGATGGGTATGGTCCAGGACGTCATGGCTGACAGGGGCAAACTCCGCATATTGATTTCCATATTTGGCCGCGAAACCCCGGTGGAACTGGATTTCAATCAGGTAGAGGAAGTGTGAGGGAAAGAATATGGCTAAGAAGGTTAGAGCAGTAGTGAAGCTGCAGATTGAAGGGGGAAAGGCAACACCTGCCCCGCCTGTCGGGCCTGCATTGGCACCCCACCAAGTGAACCTGCAGCTGTTCACAAGGCAGTTCAACGATAGAACATCCAACCAAGTTGGCACTATCGTACCTGTAGTAGTCACAATCTATGAAGACCGGTCTTTTAGCTTTGTGGTGAAAACCCCTCCTGCGTCTGTGCTCTTAAAGAAAGCGGCGGGAATAGAGACTGCCTCGGGCGAGCCCAACCGTAACATAGTTGGGAAAGTCACCAAGAACCAGGTAAGGGAAATTGCCGAGCTTAAGATGAAAGACCTAAACGCAGCTTCAATCGAGAGCGCCATGCGCCTGATTGAGGGTACTGCCAGGAGTATGGGAATCAAAGTAGAGTAGCCACTATGCCGGCGGGAGCCGGATGTTTGCCGGTGCAATAACCGGGTCAATTTTGTGGGAGGATTGTTTCCGTACACCACAAGGAGGTTATAGGTAAATGCCTAAGAGAGGCAAGAAGTATTCTGAAGCAGTAAAGCGTCTAGAAGAGGGTAGATTATACGAACCCCGGGAAGCACTGGATCTCATCCCCCAACTTACCTACGCCAAGTTTGATGAAACTGTCGATATTGCCATGAGGTTGGGCGTCGACCCCAGGCATGCTGACCAGATGGTACGAGGTTCAGTCATGCTGCCCCACGGTACAGGCAAACAGGCACGTGTTTTGGTGTTTGCCAGGGGTGAAAAAGCTAATGAAGCCCGCGAAGCCGGGGCGGATTTTGTAGGTGCAGAAGATTTGGTGGAGAAAATCCAAGGCGGTTGGCTTGATTTTGACAGAGCCGTTGCCACACCTGACATGATGAGTTTGGTTGGCCGGCTTGGCCGTATTCTTGGACCCCGAGGACTTATGCCAAACCCCAGAACCGGGACTGTAACAATGGACATTACGTCGGCCGTTAAAGAAATCATACAAGGTAAGGTAGATTTCAGGACCGACAGAGCCGGGATTATCCACGGCAGGATTGGCAAAGTGTCTTTTGGTACCGATAAGCTTTTGGACAATTTCTACGCTTTTGTGGAAGCGATCGTTAGGGCAAGGCCGCCGGGAGCCAGAGGGCAATATATAAGAAGTGTCACACTGAGCTCAACCATGGGACCTGGTATCCCTATTGACGTAAGCAAAGCGACCAGGCAGTAAACGCCTGAACCTTTACACTCCCGACAATTGAATAGACAAACCGTAGACAGCAGGTGTCGCAAGACATAATAGCCTTTTCCAAGAGGAATAGGCTGCCCGCCGAGGTTTAGACTCTTAGATACTGATACTCTGGTATTGAGATATCGATATCAAAGGGCCTACGCTTCGTGCGGGGCCCTTTTTGGATTACATCAGACAATCGCAAAGGAGGGATATGGTTGGAATCCAGGCAAAGGCGACAGAAGGCAAGGATCAAAGACCTTTTGAAAGAGGAAATGTCCAATGCCAAGAGCGTCATCTTTGCAGACTTCAGAGGCGTTTCAGTTGCAGATGACACCAAACTACGCCGGCAGTGCAGAGATAATGACGTAACATACCGCGTAATCAAGAATTCCCTGGCGCTTAGGGCTGTCCAGGAACTAAACTGGGATGGCTTGGACGACATATTCAAAGGGCCTACGGCTATGGCTTTGAGCATGACCGACCCCGTTGCTCCCGCCAAAGTGCTACGTAGCTTTGCCCTTGAAAAACCCGTTTTTGAGATCAAGGGAGGGGTATTGGACGGTCAGGCAATGACCCTCGACAGGATCAATTTCTTGGCCACCTTGCCGTCCAGGGGGACTTTGTTGACCCAGACTGCAGTCGCCATGAAGGCTCCAATCACGAGTTTGGCTACAGTGCTTAACGCTACTTTGGTGGGCTTTGTCAGGGTGCTTGACGGAGTCAGGACCAAGAAGGAAAAAGGTGAAATCTAACCTACAAGGAGGTTCATTCAAGTGTCTAAGATAGAACAAGTATTGGAACTGGTTAAGGGCATGACTGTTCTCGAGCTTGCTGAGTTGGTCAAGAAGTTTGAAGAGGAATTCGGAGTTTCAGCCCAGGCCGTGGCAGCTGCTCCTGTAGCAGTGGCTGCGCCCGCGGAAGCTGCACCTGCAGAAGAAGAAAAGACCGAATTTGACGTGGTACTTACCAGTGCCGGTTCCAGCAGGGTAGCAGTCATCAAGGCCGTAAGGGAGCTTACCGGTCTCGGCCTGAGAGAAGCAAAAGAGCTTGTCGAAGCTGCTCCCAAGGCAATCAAGGAGAAAGTATCCAAGGAAGAAGCAGAGAAGGCAAAAGAAGCTCTGGAGAAAGCAGGCGCTACCGTAGAACTCAAGTAATCCTCAACGGGATGCAGGCAGTCAACATCTGCCTGCATCCCGGTTTTCACTTCACCTTATTATCTTACGTCTGTGTGCTTTCCGCCTAACCATACTACCTTACCCGACATATACTGGATCGAATCCAGCGGTGTATGGGGGTAAGCCGGCATGGTCAAATTGGTAGTTGTTGGCGCAGGCGGATTGGTAGGCAGGCGGGTTATAAGTATACTTGACAAGGACCCCATCCCGGGTTTGCAACTGTACCTCACAGGGCACTCAGATTCCATCGGAAGGAAGATGGAATACAGAGGGCAGGCCTTGCAGATCACCCACACCGACTTGAGGCTGCTCAGGAATGCAGATATCGTGCTCTTGTGTACGCCTTCCCAGGCGTCGGTTGAACTGGTACAGGCGATAAGAGGCGGTCCTGTGATAATAGACACTTCATCTGCTTTTAGAATGGAACCCGGGGTGCCCCTGGTGGTGCCTGAGGTCAACGGTCACGAGATATTCTCCCACAAGGGTCTCATATCAGGTCCCAACTGTTCCACAATCCAGCTTGTCATGACTCTTTATCCAATTCTTACGCAATTCGGGCTATCCCGGGTTCACGTAACCACATACCAGTCAGTGTCCGGTGCTGGATACAAGGCCATTTCTGAACTGGAAAGAACTTCGTTCGACTTCATCACCATAGGCAGCACAAACTGCGAGGAGAGTTCACAGTTTCCCCATCCCATCGCCTTCAACCTGATACCTCAGATAGACGGTTTCGAGGCCAATGGGTATACAAGGGAAGAAATGAAGATGGTCAACGAGACCCGCAAGATTCTGGGGATCCCCGATCTTCCGATATCATGCACTTGTGTCAGGGTGCCTGTTTTCATAGGCCATTCAGAAGCTTGTTTGGTTGAAACCAAGAAGGAACCTTGTGTAGATGTAATCCGTGAAGACCTGAACCGGTTCCCTGGAGTGACTGTACTTGATGATCCGGTTAACCACGTGTATCCCACTCCCGTCCACTGTCAGGATACTGATGAAGTTTATGTGGGCAGGATAAGGCGTGACCTTAGTTCAGACAAAGGCGTTCTGTACTGGATCGTGGCTGACAACTTAAGGCGCGGGGCTGCTACAAATGCTTGCAACATTGTAAGAACTCTCTTGAGGGGAGAAAAATGAAACTGCCCGTGTCGCCCGGAAAGAAAACCGCCGGGGAGTTCATACTGGTTCAGAAGTTTGGCGGCACGTGCCTTGACTCCAGTGAAAAGCGGCAACTTGCGTGTGACCGGATCCAGGAAGCCTTGGACAAGGGGTTCAGGGTGCTTGCAGTAGTGTCTGCCATGGGGCGCAGAGGCGAACCTTACGCCACAGACACCCTCATCGCCCTGGCCAAGAGCATTTCACAGGACATAGCGCCCAGGGAGTTGGACTTGCTCCTTTCCTGCGGTGAGATCATCTCGGCGGTTCTAATGGTCCAGGAACTCAAGACCAGAAACATCCCGGCGCTGGCTCTCAGCGGGGGCCAGGCAGGCATCATTACGGACACTAATTTCGGCGATGCCGGCATAATCGCCGTGGACTCAACCCACGCAAAAAGACATCTGGACGAAGGCAAAGTTGTAGTTGTTGCAGGGTTTCAAGGGATGGCGCAATCGGGAGATATCACCACCCTAGGGAGGGGGGGCAGCGATACCACCGCCGCTGCGTTAGGCAGCGCTCTCCTGGCCAGGTGCGTAGAAATCTACACCGATGTTGAAGGAATCATGACGGCTGATCCTAAAATGGTACGAAGTGCCAAGACAATCCCGTTCGTCACCTATGATGAAGTGATACACCTGGCAATGGAAGGCGCCAAAGTTATTCATCCCAGGGCGGTTCAGATAGCAAGCAGGGCTCAAGTACCCATAAAGGTTCGTTCTCTTGATGCTGATAGCAAGGAAACACTGATTGGAAGCGGCGAAGACAGGGAAACCCCGTGGCTGTTCTTGCGCAATGACAACCCTGTTACGGGGATTACGTATGTGCCTGGCCGGGCGCAAGTGGTGATAAACCTTTGCCCTGACGATCAGGTGAAACAGCTGACGCGCATCTTACGATCGCTGGCCGATGTTTCCCTTGATGTAATCAACGTTTTTCCCGATAGGTTATCCTTTGCCGTTGCAGAAGATCTTGTACAGGAGACGGTCTTGCGCTTGGATGGTCTCAAGGTCAAGGCAGACATACAAAGGGGCAGGGCTAAGGTGACTGTAATCGGACACGGTATGCATGGCAGGGCAGGGGTGATGAATAATGTAGCTAGTGCACTCGCCCGGGAGAACATCAGGATTTTGGGAAGTTCAGATTCAAACATAACCATATCGTGTTTGATAGAGCAAGAATGTCTCAACAAGGCGGTCAACGCGCTTCATGGCGCTTTCGGTCTGTAATCACAAGATACATGATTGGGGAGTGTGGGCCCGATGAAACCATCACCTTACGGAAGTCTGATTGTTGCCATGGTAACACCCTTTGACGATGACTTGCAGGTGGATTACGAGGCAGCGGTCAGCCTCGCACGGCGACTTGTATCCCAGGGTGTGGACGGCATACTCATCTCGGGAACAACCGGTGAATCACCCACGTTAACTGTTGACGAGAAGGCCAGGCTTGTATCTGAAGTCAGGCAGGCGCTGGAACCGTCGGTAATGGTGTGGGCGGGGGCAAGTTCTTACGATACCGCAGCCAGCGTCAGACTGGCAAGGCTGGTTGAGAAGGTAGGTGCAGACGGTATCCTGGCTGTTACCCCATATTACAACAAGCCGAGCCAGGAGGGTTTGTACAGGCATTTCCGCGCCATTTCAGAGGAAGTTTCACTTCCGGTAATGCTGTACAACGTACCTTCCAGGACGTCGGTGAACTTGTTGCCCGAAACTGTACTGCGGCTTGCGGAACTTGAGAACGTAGTGGCTATCAAGGAAGCATCGGGTATCCTGGACCAAACTTCGGCGATACTAAGCAATTGCGGAGACGGTTTCTACGTTTACTCAGGCGACGACAGCCTTACCTTGCCAATACTGGCTTTGGGCGGTTCAGGGGTGGTATCCGTTGCGGCACATCTTGTAGCGCCGGACATCAAGAATATGATAAACTTCTATGCGGAGGGCAGAATACAAGAAGCACGGGAGGTACACTACAAGCTCTTCGAACTGTTTAAAGTCCTGTTCATCACGACCAACCCGGTGCCTGTGAAAACTGCCCTTGAAATGGCCGGGATTCAGGTAGGAGGCTTCAGGTTACCTCTATGTCCGCCCGGACCCGGCGAGAAAGAAGCGATACATGAGGTTCTCAGCGAGATGAACCTGTTATAATGAAACCACGTGCTTACCTTAGAGGGTAGGTCTGCACAACTAGTCGCTATCGCCCTTGTTGACAAACGTTGACAGGCGTGATAGTATTATTACTTGCATTTGTATATCGGCCCGCCATCCAGGAATTAGTTTACGGAATTCTGGGTAAAATGTCTAAGTAGTGCTAAAGAGTTCCATCTCCTGGCAGTAGGCGGAGATTTACCCCCTGAGGAGTGAAATGCATGGCCTATCCCATTAAGGTAGGCAAGCGTGAGCGGCAATACTACGGCCGTATTCGCGAAGTCCTTGACATTCCCAACCTGATAGCAGTACAAAAGGAGTCCTACGATTGGTTCCTAAAAGAAGGGCTACGTGAGGTATTCAGAGACATTTCACCTATTAAGGATTTTACTGAAAATTTGGTCTTGGAGTTCATTGACTACAGTTTGGGAGAGCCTAAGCATACAGTCGAGGAATGCAAAGAAAGGGACGTCACCTATTCAGCGCCCTTGAAAGTAAAAGTAAGGCTCATCAATCAGACCACAGG
Source organism: Bacillota bacterium (assembly GCA_012841065.1). Taxonomy (GTDB): domain Bacteria; phylum Bacillota; class Sulfobacillia; order Fermentithermobacillales; family Fermentithermobacillaceae; genus DTU015. The sequence goes on along the minus strand of DUVI01000016.1, from coordinate 12,469 downwards.
CGAAGTCAAAGAACAAGAGGTTTTCATGGGCGATTTTCCGCTCATGACTGACGCGGGGACGTTTGTGATAAACGGTGCCGAGCGCGTCATTGTAAGCCAGATTGTTCGTTCTCCAGGCGTGTACTATTCATATGAGACGGATCCTAACGGTAAACGACGCTATACAGCTACACTGATACCCAGCAGGGGCACATGGTTTGAAATGGAAACTGACGGCAACGACATTGCGTGGGTGCGGGTAGACCGTACCAGGAAGTTGCCGCTAACCGTGCTCTTGAGGGCGGTGGGATTAGAGACGGACGCTCAGATTTTGGAGAAAATGGGCGAGAGCGTAGTGCTAAAGAACACCCTGGATAAAGACACCACCAAGTCCAGGGACGAAGCTCTCGTTGACATCTACAGACGGCTAAGGCCCGGGGAACCTCCTACGATTGAGAGCGCCAGGAACCTTTTTGAGAACCTGTTTTTTGAACCCCGGCGTTATGACCTCGCCGCTGTCGGACGTTACCGGCTCAACAAGAAGTTTGCTTTGCGCCGGAGGATTGTGAACACCAATGCCGTGTTTGACGTGGTTCATCCTGAAACCGGCGAGTTGTTGGCCAAAGCGGGAGAACACATAGACAGGGAACTGGCGCAACAAATAGGTGCGGCCGGAATCAACGAGATTGATGTAGCTACCGTTGACGGGCAGGTAGTCCGGGTGGTAGGTAACGGTGTGCAAGAGAACAATGAAGAAGCTTGGTCCACGGCAAAGACTTTGACACGGGATGACATCATTGCTGCCGTCAACTACTTCTTTGGGCTGACAAAGGGAGTAGGCACAATAGATGATATTGACCACTTAGGTAACAGGCGGGTCAGGTGTGTCGGCGAACTCTTGCAGAACCAGTTCCGCGTAGGTTTGGCGAGGATGGAGCGTGTGGTCAGGGAGCGCATGACCATCCAGGATATTGACATCATTACGCCTCAAGCTCTCATTAATGTAAGGCCTGTAGTTGGGGCAATAAGGGAGTTTTTCGGCTCGAGCCAGCTGTCCCAATTCATGGAACAGACCAACCCGCTTACAGAACTGACGGCAAAGCGGCGGCTTTCAGCACTTGGCCCGGGCGGGCTTACACGTGAGAGGGCAGGTTTTGAGGTCCGGGACGTTCACCACTCACACTTTGGAAGGATGTGTCCGATTGAGACGCCTGAAGGGCCGAACATCGGGCTCACAACCTCTCTTTCGGTCTACGCGCGCATAAACCGCTTGGGCTTTATTGAGACTCCTTACAGGAAGGTCAACAAGGCAGAAAAGAGAGTTACAAACGAGATCGAGTATCTGACTGCAGATGAAGAGGACGATTGCGTGATTGCCCAGGCCAACGCACCTATAGATGAAGAAGGGCGTTTTCTGGAAGAGCGCGTCCTGGCCAGGTACAGGCACGAAATACTCGAAGTGCCTCCCGAACAGATAGACTACATGGACGTTTCACCTAAACAGGTGTTTTCGGTAGCCACTTCACTTATCCCGTTTCTTGAGCATGATGACGCCAGCCGGGCCCTCATGGGCTCCAACATGCAGCGCCAGGCAGTACCGCTCATAAAGACCGAAGCGCCTTTGGTAGGTACAGGACTTGAGTACAGGGCGGCCTGGGACTCCGGTGTGTTAGTCGTAGCCGACAACCCCGGCCGTGTGGTCAAGGTCACCGCTTCTGAAATTGTGGTGCAAACCCCGTCAGGCGAACGGGATGTATACAAATTGAAGAAATTCGCCCGTTCCAACCAAGGCACTTGCTTTAACCAAGTCCCCCTTGTGACAAAAGGGCAGTTGGTAGACAAAGGAGACGTCCTGGCCGATGGGCCTGCTACTGATAAAGGTGAGTTAGCTCTCGGAAGGAATGTGCTCGTAGCGTACATGCCTTGGCACGGCTACAACTATGAAGACGCCATCCTTATTTCAAGGGAACTGGTGGAAGACGACGTATACACGTCCATACACATAGAGGAATACGAGTGCGACGCCAGGGATACCAAACTGGGCCCTGAGGAGATAACCAAGGACATTCCTAACGTCAGCGAAGCTCAGCTAAAGGATCTTGACGAGCGGGGAATTATCAGAATCGGTGCGGAAGTACGCTCAGGCGATATTCTGGTGGGCAAGGTTACTCCCAAGGGCGAGACTGAGCTTACAGCCGAAGAAAGGCTCCTAAGGGCGATATTTGGAGAAAAAGCCCGTGAGGTTAGGGACAACTCCCTCAAAATACCTCATGGTGAAAGCGGTATAGTAGTAGACGTCAAAGTATTCTCCAGGGAGGCCGGAGATGAACTTCCCCCAGGCGTCAACGAACTGGTAAGGGTGTACGTGGCACAAAAACGGAAAATATCCGAGGGTGACAAAATGGCAGGGCGCCACGGAAACAAGGGCGTGGTAGCCAAGATACTTCCGAAAGAAGATATGCCTTTCCTGCCTGACGGTACTCCTGTCCAGATAGTACTTACGCCTTTGGGGGTTCCGTCCAGGATGAACCTTGGGCAGATTTTTGAGTGCCATCTTGGATATGCCGCAAGACTTCTGGGGCTTCATGTGGCCACACCTGTGTTCGACGGCATTCAAGAAGAACAAGTAAAAGATCTATTAGAACAGGCTGGGCTTCCCAGGCACGGCAAAGTGCACTTGCGGGATGGACGAACAGGAGAGATTTTTGACAATTCCGTCACCGTTGGCTATGTGTACATGCTGAAACTCTTACACCTGGTAGACGACAAAGTCCACGCCCGGTCCACAGGCCCCTATTCTCTGGTGACCCAGCAACCTTTGGGCGGCAAGGCCCAGATGGGTGGCCAGCGTTTCGGCGAAATGGAAGTGTGGGCGCTTGAAGCTTACGGTGCAGCATATACCTTGCAGGAAATGCTTACCGTCAAGTCTGACGATGTGACCGGTAGGGTGAAGACTTATGAAGCTATAGTGAAAGGCCAGAACATTCCTGAACCGGGAGTGCCCGAGTCGTTCAAGGTGCTCTTGAAGGAACTTCAAAGCCTTGCTTTGGACGTAGCAGTGCTGGATGAAGACGGCAGTGAAATAGAAGTGGGTGAAATCGACGACGAAGTGCAGGAAAAGGCCAGGGAACTTGACCTCATGATCGAGGCCGAACCGCGCAGGCGTACCCGTCGCGTTTATAGAGAGGCAGCTGCGGAAGACGAGGACGACGAAGATGAAGACAAGGCTTCCGAGTATGAAGAAATCGCTGCCGGCGACGGTTGGGGACAAGAGGAGGACGATGAGGCAACTGGCGAAAGTGACGAGATAGACATCGATACAGACGTTGACGTTGATGATGAAGATATGGCGATTCCAGAGGACGGGGAAGAAGAAGTGGGAGACGAGAGAATGACCTTTGACCAGCTTTTCAAGGAAGTTGCAGTTCCTGACGACATTACTGATCTGCTGGAGGAAGATGAGGAACCGTCTAAGAAAATGAAGAAATCTCGTGGGAAACGCCGGGCACGTCTGGGTCCCTTGGATGATCTTGAGCGCGTGGGCAGGGTAAGGTCTATCCGGGACCTTGAAACCCTTGACGATGACTTTGAAGATGACGATGAACCGGAAAGTTAAAGCAAAAGGGGATGTTGAAGAGTGGACGTCAATGATTTTGCTGCCATACGCATTTCTCTTGCATCACCCGAAAAGATCAGGGAGTGGTCTCGGGGCGAGGTCAAGAAGCCCGAGACTCTCAACTACAGAACTCTAAAACCAGAGAGAGACGGACTTTTCTGCGAGAGGATTTTTGGGCCGACCAAAGACTGGGAATGTTATTGCGGTAAGTACAAGAGGATCCGCTTCAAAGGCGTGGTTTGTGATAAATGTGGCGTGGAAGTGACCAAATCTAAAGTAAGGCGCGAACGTATGGGCCACATTGAACTGGCGACGCCTGTATCGCATATTTGGTATTTCAAGGGTGTGCCATCACGCATGGGCCTGCTGCTGGACATGTCGCCAAGAGTACTCGAACGGGTATTGTACTTCGCAGCGTATATCGTAACTGACCCGGGCGATTGCGACACCCTTTCGTACAAACAAGTGCTCACTGAAACTGAATACAGGGAAGCAAGGGAGAAGTACGGAAACCGATTCAGGGCAGGCATGGGTGCTGAAGCGATAAAGGAGATCCTTGCTAAGATTGACCTTGATAAAGAAGCTGAAGAGCTCATTGAAGAAGCCAGGAATGCCCGGGGCCAGCGGAAAATCCGGGCCATGCGGAGATTGGAAGTAGTCGAAGCTTTCAGGACTTCAGGGAACCGGCCTGAATGGATGATCCTCGACGTGATTCCGGTCATCCCGCCTGATCTGCGGCCCATGGTCCAGCTGGACGGCGGCCGTTTCGCCACTTCTGACCTAAACGACCTTTACCGCAGGGTAATAAACCGGAACAACAGGCTCAAGAGGCTGTTGGACCTTGGCGCTCCCGATATCATAGTCCGCAACGAAAAGCGAATGCTTCAAGAAGCAGTTGACGCCCTGATTGATAACGGCAGGCGCGGACGTCCTGTGACAGGGCCCGGCCAAAGGCCGCTTAAGTCCTTGTCAGATATGCTCAAAGGCAAGCAGGGCAGGTTTAGGCAAAACCTTCTCGGGAAGAGGGTTGACTATTCAGGACGTTCAGTTATCGTAGTCGGGCCCCAGCTGAAATTCCACCAGTGCGGGCTTCCCAAGGAAATGGCGCTTGAACTGTTCAAGCCTCTTGTCATGAAAAGGCTCGTCGAGAAAGGGCTTGCTCACAATATTAAGAGCGCAAGGCACCTGGTAGAGAGAGCCCGGCCGGAAGTATGGGACGTGCTTGAAGAAGTGATCAAGGATCACCCGGTGCTTCTAAACAGGGCTCCCACGTTGCACCGCCTGAGTATCCAGGCTTTTGAGCCGGTGCTTGTTGAAGGCAGGGCCATCCAGATTCATCCTCTGGTCTGCCCTCCGTACAACGCAGACTTCGACGGTGACCAGATGCCTGTACATGTGCCGCTTTCAGCAGAAGCCCAAGCTGAGGCCAAAATCCTCATGTCATCCAGGCATAACCTGCTGCTTCCCAAGGACGGGACTCCGGCGGTTACACCGACGAAAGACATCGTTCTGGGAATCTATTACCTTACACTTAGTTCCCACGACGACCCTGAGCTCGTAAGTGAGCAGGAAATTCCGTACAAGTACTCGTCCATGGATGAGGCCATAATGGCCTATGAAACCAAGCACGTAAGACTGCATGATCTCGTTGCGATCAGATATGGCGAAAACGGGCATGCCCGAAGGATCATTACCACACCCGGCCGCTGTATCTTCAACAATGTGCTTTTGGAGAAACTGCGGTTTGTCAACAAGGTTGTCGATCGCAAACTCTTGGCAGACATTGTAGCTGAAAGCATCCGTGAGTACGGCATGGACAGCACTGCTGACATGTTAGACAGGATAAAGGAACTGGGCTTTTCGTTCGCCACCCAGGCAGGTTCGACCATTTCGTTGGACGACATTCCGGTGCCTGAAGAGAAGGCTGAAATTCTCGCAGAAGCTGACGAGAAGGTGAATGAAATCCAGGAGCAGTACCGCATGGGCTTCCTGACCGAGGAAGAAAGGTACAACAAAGTAATCGACATTTGGAGAAGTGCAACTGATGAGGTTACCCTGGCGCTGCAGAGGTCGGTCAGCAAGTGGAATCCTGTGTACATGATGGCTGAGTCGGGAGCCCGAGGTAATGTCCAGCAGATCTCCCAGTTGGGCGGTATGCGGGGTATTATGGTCGACCCGTCAGGCAGAATGGTGGAGCAGCCCGTGAGGGCCAACTTCAGAGAAGGGCTTTCAGTGTTGGAGTACTTCACATCAACTCACGGACAGCGGAAAGGGCTTGTTGACACGGCTTTGAGGACTGCCGACTCAGGTTACCTTACACGAAGGCTGGTCGACGTGGCTCAAGACGTAATAGTCAGAGAAGAAGAATGCGGTTGTGGCTGCGGTATCTGGGTCAAGGCCATTGAAATCGACGGAGAACTGATTGAAGACTTGCGCGACAGGATTGTGGGACGGTTTGCAGTCAGTGACGTACTTCACCCTCAGACAGGCGATGTGATTTGCAGAGCAGATGAGCTCATTGACGAGAAGAAAGCTGATGCCATAGTAGCAGCGGGCATCGAAGAGGTAGAAGTCAGATCGGTGCTTACGTGCGAGACTAAGCACGGAGTTTGTGTGAAGTGCTATGGGCGAAACCTTGCAACAGGGGACATTGTGGAAGTGGGCGAGGCTGTAGGCACAATCGCCGCCCAGTCCATTGGCGAACCGGGCACACAGCTTACCCTGCGTACCTTCCACTTGGGCGGCATCGCCGGAGAAGATATCACCCAAGGGCTTCCCAGGGTTGAGGAGCTATTCGAGGCGAGGAAACCCAAGCGCCAGGCTGCAATAGCTGAAATCGGCGGGGTTGTGGAAATCAGGGAAGGCGACAAGAAGCGTGAGATCGTGATTACTTCTGATGATGGCGAGCAAAACATCATTGCAGTGCCGTTCGGCGCACTGATTAAGGTATCGGACGGCCGAATTGTTGAGCCAGGCGACGTGCTCACCGAGGGTTCGGTTAATCCCCACGATCTTCTGAAGATTAAAGGCGTGCGCGCTGTTGAAGAGTACCTCTTGAGTGAGGTTCAAAGGGTGTACCGGCTGCAGGGCATCGATATCTCTGATAAGCATATTGAGATAATCATCAGGCAAATGATGCGGAAGATGAAAGTTGAGGATCCCGGCGATACCATACTGCTTCCTGGCGGAATCGTCGACATCCACGAATTTGCCGAAGCTAACGCCAGGGCTTACGAAGAGGGCGGGGAACCGGCCACCGGTAAACCCATTATTCAGGGGATTACAAAGGCATCCCTCTCAACTGAGTCATTCTTGTCGGCTGCTTCGTTCCAGGAGACAACACGGGTGCTCACTGATGCCGCCGTCAAAGGCAAGACCGATTACCTCATAGGGCTGAAGGAAAACGTGATTATCGGTAAGCTGATTCCGGCGGGAACAGGCATGCAACGGTACGAAGACCTGGAAGTGTTCCCTCTTGCCGGAGAGGAAGGCCACGCAGAAGTTGCCGGTGACGATTATTCAGCGTAGGGAAATTCTGCAGGGAGGTATGGAAAATTGAAGCTAAGGTGGTTAGGCCATGCTTCTTTTGTAATCGAAACCCCGGCGATAAGAATACTTACTGATCCTTTCGGGGAAGACGTTCCCTATCCTGGCATAAAAGAGGCAGCTGACGTGGTTACCGTATCTCATGAGCATCATGACCACAATTCTATCCATGTGGTCGAAGGAAGTTTTCAGGTGCTCAGGGGTTTGGATGATCAAACCAAGAAGGCCAGGCGTTTAGAGGACGAAATCAAGGGGGTCAAGTTCAGGACCGTGCCTTCTTATCATGATGATCAAGAAGGTAAACTGCGTGGAGAAAACGCCATATTTGTTATGGACATAGACGGTATTACCGTGGCCCACCTGGGTGATCTGGGTGAGAGACTGACGGATTCTCACGCAGAGGAGATTGGCAAGGTCAACGTGCTGCTAATACCTGTAGGCGGATACTACACCATAGATGCTGATGCGGCCAGGGAAGCAGTGGAGTTGCTCAAGCCGGATATAGTGGTACCCATGCACTACAAGACCAAGTACACTGAGTCGTGGCCTATATCGCCCGTTGACGGTTTTATTGAAGGCATGGGCAATGTTGTCAGGTTTGATGGAAATGAAGGCGCTGTAGACAGGCAGAATCTCCCTGACCGGATGCAGATTTGGCTCTTCGCCATATGATGGGAGTATCGTTGTGAGAGCCGGACGAGTCGCTTCCGGCTCTCACTCATGACAATCTGCTTCGTGTTGCCCCCCAAGTTTGGAGGAAAAGCTGCAATGACGCGCAATCGCCGTGGATACCTTGACAAGTTTCCCAAAGTGAACCTAGGAATATGGCCCACACCTTTGCAAAAAATGGACAGAATTGGCCGACAAGTAAACCACGATAGTCTGTTCATCAAGAGAGATGATCTTACCGGCCTGGGCCAAGGGGGTAACAAAACCCGCAGCCTGGAGTTCTTGCTGGGAGATGCGCTTCAGAAAGGTGCCGACGTTATCGTGACGGCAGGGGGATTGCAGTCCAACCTGTGCTCGCTGACTGCTGCAGCTTGCTGCAAGACGGGAACTGAGTGTTTACTCGTGCACAACGACGACAAACCGGACAATATTGAAGGAAATACGGTTCTAAACCGCATCTTTGGAGTCAAGTCCGTGTTCGTGGGCAAAGTTGACGAGGAACAAAGGACGCGCGAGATGGAAGCAATCGCACGGGAGTTAGAAGGGCAAGGAAAAAAACCTTACATTATATATAATGGTTCGTCTACGCCCCTGGGGGCACTTGGATACGTCAGTGCGGCGTTTGAGTTGTTGGGCCAAATCCAGTCCCAAGGCCTGAATGTCAAGCATGTGGCAATAGTAGGTGCCATGGGAGGGACTGCGGCGGGTTTGGTGCTGGGGACAGCTCTCTTGGGACATCCGTATCATGTACATGTGATAAGCGTAGAGTATCCAACACCGGTGCTTTACATGCTGATGGAATCGCTTATCGACGGCGCTTCGAAAATCCTCAAAGAGGTAGAGGGGCTCGAACCAATAACACCGCCGGAAGATGTTATGACCATCTACGATGATTACTTAGGCGAAGGATATGCCATTCCCACTCCGTTATCCAGGCGCACGCTGAATGAATTGGCCCGGACTGAAGGGATTTTGTTGGAGCATGTTTACACCAGCAAGTGTTTAGGCGGCTTCCTTGATATGATTCAAAAAGGAATCGTTCCTCCGGATGAAGGTGCCTGCTATATTCACACAGGTGGCCTTGCTTCTATGTTTACTCAACGGGCGGTTGATTTACTGGAGGTTCCCGAGGGGTAACTTAAGTCCACGGGTTCAACTCTTGACATTACAACGCTTATGCACCATTGACACCTGTTTATCTTGGTGCTAAACTCATAAAGTGCGCTTTTTTGTAATGTATTGGAGAGACTTGAATGATGGTAGGCTCGATGTACAGTCAAGTGCCAAAGAAATACAAAGTCCCTGGTGCAAAGGCTGTGTTGAAAGCCATGGACAAAGGCATCGTGGCACAAGTGTTGGTGGCTGAGGATGCCGAAGCGCATGTATTAGCCGGTGTGCTTGCAAGGGCCAAAGCACTGGATATCGAGATAAATTGGGTTTCGAGCATGAAACAGCTCGGAGAGTATTGTGGCATAAACGTAGGCGCTTCATGCTGCGCCATATTGAAACCAGAGAAAGGAGGGTGAAATGTGCCGACTATCAATCAGCTGGTCAGGAGAGGCAGGAAGAAAATCGAAAGTAAGACAAAGTCTCCCGCACTTAGGGGGAATCCTTTTGGGCGCGGGGTTTGCACTGTTGTCAGGACTACCACGCCGAAAAAACCCAACTCGGCGCTGCGCAAGATTGCCAGGGTCCGCTTGACCAACGGGCTGGAAGTGACAGCGTATATTCCGGGAATCGGCCATAACCTTCAGGAGCACTCGGTAGTATTAGTCAGGGGCGGACGAGTTCGGGACTTGCCCGGAGTACGTTACCATATTGTCAGGGGTACATTGGATGCTGCCGGCGTAGTCGACAGACGGCAAGGGCGTTCATTGTACGGTACCAAGAAGCCAAGTTAGTTAAGATTGTGAGGTGAATGTTGTGCCAAGGAGAGGTAGGACTCCGTCGAGAACCTGGACGCCTGATCCCGTATATAACTCTGTGTTGGTAACCAGGCTGATCAACAAGGTTATGTGCGATGGCAAGAAGTCAGTGGCCAGGCGGTTAGTATACGATGCAATGGATATCATCGGGGAAAAGACGGGCAAAGAACCTCTGGAAGTGCTCGACCAGGCAGTAAAGAATGCCATGCCTGTCCTTGAAGTACGGGCCAGAAGGGTTGGCGGTGCTACGTACCAGGTTCCTGTTGAAGTGAGGCCTGCACGGCGCATGTCACTGGCAATACGATGGATTGCGGATTTTGCCAGGGCCCGCTCTGAGCGCAGATTTGAAAACAGGCTTGCCGGGGAAATCCTTGATGCAGCCAACAATACCGGGAACACTATAAGAAGAAAAGAAGAAATGCACAGGATGGCTGAAGCCAACAGGGCTTTTGCTCACTACAGGTGGTAGGCAACCTGAGGCGGAATTCCGGAAAGGGGGGAGTGCGATGCCGCAGACGTTTCCGCTTGAGAGGATAAGAAATATAGGAATAATGGCTCACATTGACGCTGGGAAGACCACGACTACGGAACACATCCTATTCTATACCGGCAAGGTTCACCGTATAGGCGAAGTCGACGAAGGTTCTGCTACCATGGACTGGATGCAACAGGAGCAGGAGCGGGGGATCACCATTACTTCTGCTGCTACTACCTGCCATTGGAAAGATTTTAGAATCAACATTATAGATACGCCAGGGCACGTTGATTTCACAGCAGAAGTTGAACGCAGCCTTCGCGTGCTTGACGGTGCAGTAGCTATTTTCTGCGCCAAGGGCGGTGTCGAGCCCCAGTCTGAGGCGGTCTGGCGACAGGCGGACGGCTATGACATTCCTAGGATTGCTTACATCAACAAGATGGATTCCTTAGGTGCCGATTTCTACAGGACCTTGAGGATGATAGAAACCAAGCTTGGCGCGAGGCCGGTTGCGTTGTACCTGCCGATTGGAGTTGAAGACACCTTTGTCGGTGTCGTCGACGTCCTCAGGGGCAAGGCGCTGTATTGGAAAGATGAGCTCGGCCTTGAAATTGAGGAGGCGCCAATCCCCGAAGACATGGTGGAGCTGTACGAAGAATACAGGGAAAACCTGATAACCGTAGCTGCCGATTTTGATGACGACATACTCGAAGCGTATCTTCAAGGAGCAGAAATACCCATCGGGTCCATTTCAAAGGCAATCAGAAAGGCAACCTTACAGAACAAGGCCGTCCCGTGTTTTTGCGGCACATCACTTAGAAACAAAGGCGTTCAACCGCTTCTTGATGGCATAATCGACTACCTGCCTTCGCCTTTGGATGTACCTCCTATTGAGGGCCAGGTTCCTGGAACGGAACAAGCTGTCGTCAGAAGGCCCAGCGATGATGAACCTTTCTGCGCTCTGGCTTTTAAGGTCATGACTGATCCTTACGTTGGTAAGGTCACTTATTTCCGTGTGTATTCAGGTACGTTGCGCAACAGATCTTATGTGTATAATGCCAGCCGGGGTAAGAACGAGAGAATCCAGAGGTTGCTGCTTATGCATGCCAATCACCGGGAAGATGTAGAAGTTGTGTCTACAGGAGACATTGTGGCAACGGTAGCGCTTAAGCATACATTTACAGGCGACACTTTGTGTGATGTGAAGCATCCTATCGTGCTTGAGCCGATTTCGTTCCCGACTCCGGTGATTACCATCGCTATAGAGCCCGAAACCCGGGATGATCTCGACAGGCTGTCAGATTCGCTTAGGAAATTGGCTGAGGAGGATCCTACATTTTCGTTTAATACAGATGAGGAAACCGGCCAGACCCTTATTGCGGGTATGGGTGAGTTGCATCTGGAAATCATCTGTGATAGGCTTCTCCGGGAATTTGGGGTCAAGGCTGCTGTCGGGAAGCCCCAAGTCGCCTATAAGGAGAGCATCCTTGAGCCTGTTGCCGGGGAAGGTAAGTTTGTGAGGCAGACAGGAGGGCGCGGCCAGTATGGCCACGTCAAGTTGAGGCTCGAACCTTTGGGCAGAGGCCAGGGCTTCGAGTTTGAGAATGCTGTTCGTAGCGGGGCTATTCCCAACGAGTTTATTCCCGCAGTTGAAGTAGGAATCAAGGAAGCACTTGAATCTGGCTTTTTGATAGGCTATCCCTTGGTAGACGTAAAGGCGATCCTTGAAGACGGCTCTTATCACGAGGTTGACTCGTCGGAACTTGCGTTCAAAATTGCAGGTTCCATGGGTGTAAAGGATGCCTTGTCAAAGGCGAAACTTGCGATTCTGGAGCCGGTTATGAAAGTGGAAGTGACAGTACCCTCTGAGTTCTTGGGTGAGGTGTTGGCTGACTTGAATGCAAGGCGAGGCCAGATCACCGGAATGGAAACGGAAGGCGCGTATGAGAGGGTCCGGTCCTTGGTACCTCTCGCTTCGATGTTCGGTTATGCAACTGACCTTCGTTCCAGGTCTCAGGGAAGGGGTACTTACACCATGCAGTTCAAACAGTATGAAGTGGTTCCGCCGGCTGAAGCGGAAAAGATTATCGCCAAATACTACGGGCGAGTGTAACAAAGGAGGATTAAACAGATGGCCAAGCAGAAATTTGAAAGAACTAAGCCTCACGTGAACGTAGGTACGATTGGGCATATCGACCATGGTAAGACCACGGCGACTGCGGCTATTACCAGGGTACTTTCAGCTGCAGGTTTTGCTGA
>DUVI01000015.1 GCA_012841065.1 Bacillota bacterium | reverse complement strand
TTATGCCTGGCGACAACGTGAAGATCTCGGTTGAACTGATAGCACCCATTGCAATGGAAGAAGGGCTCAGGTTCGCAATCCGCGAAGGCGGACGCACGGTAGCATCAGGGGTAGTCACGAAGATTGTGGGGTGATCGTTGTGCGAAGGCAAAGAATTAGGGTCAGATTGAGAGCCTTCGATCACAAGATACTGGATCAATCAGCAGGAAGGATAGTAGATACAGCCAAGAGGACCGGCGCTCTTGTATCAGGGCCGGTACCCCTTCCTACTGAAAGAAGTGTCTACACCATTCTGACCGCTCCCAACGGGGAGAAAAATATCCGTGAGCAGTTTGAGATGAGGGTCCATAAACGCCTGATTGATATTATGGAGCCTACAACGAAGACCATGGATGCTCTTACCAGGCTTGATTTGCCTGCAGGTGTAGATATCGAGATAAAGGCTGTGTAGACGGGGCGCTTGATGGAGGAGGTGCTGTGACATGAAGGCCATCCTGGGCAAGAAAATTGGGATGACCCAGATATTTGATGAGCAAGGCAGACTCATTCCCGTAACCGTCATTGAAGCCGGCCCCTGCACAGTTGTTGATGTAAAGACTCTGGATAAACATGGGTACACCGGTGTGCAGCTGGGGTTTGGTTTTGTAAAAGAGCATCGCCTTACAAAACCCCAGAGAGGGTACTTCAAGAGCAAAGGAGTCAGCCCTCAAAGGTATTTGCGGGAGTTTAGGGTAGAGCCTGGTGAAGATGTTAAAGTCGGCGACGAAATCAAGGTAGATGTTTTCAAGTCAGGAGATTACGTAGATGTGACAGGCACTTCCCTTGGAAAGGGATTTGCAGGGTCAATCAAGCGATGGAACTTTGGGCGCGGCCTGTCGAGTCACGGATCAAAATACCACAGGGGTTCGGGTTCTCTTGCGGCCAGGGATGCCTCAAGGGTTTTTCCGGGCCGGAAGTTGCCGGGACACAAGGGCAGCGAAAGAGTTACTGTCAGAAATCTGCGTGTAGTAAACGTAGATCCCGAGAAGAACCTGCTCTTAGTGCATGGTGGGGTGCCTGGCAGTAGAGGATCCTTGATTATGATCAAAGGGGCTTCTCGGTGAAGCGCAGGTTAAGGAGGGAGCCTTGTGCCAGAAGCACATGTTTACAACGAGCAAGGCGAAAAACTAGGCACTGTTAGCCTATCTGAGCAGGTGTTTGGTGTTGAGCCCAACTTGGGCCTGCTGAGGGCGGCAATCCTTTCCCATTTGAACAGCGCAAGAGTGGGCACTGTGGGAGTAAAGACAAGAGCAGAAGTTGCCGGGGGAGGCCGGAAGCCATGGAGGCAGAAAGGTCTAGGAAGGGCAAGGCATGGCAGTATCCGGTCACCCATCTGGAGGGGCGGCGGAGTAGTGTTCGGCCCTGTTACAAGGGATTACAGTTGGCGATTGCCCAGGAAGATGAGAAGAAAGGCGCTTTTGTCTGCTCTGTCAATGCGAGCTTCAGCGGGACGGATTATCGTCTTGCAGGATCTCAAGATGGAAAAGCCCAAGACTAAGCACATTTATGAGGTTCTGAAGAAACTTGGCGTAGAAAAGAGCTGCCTGGTAATAACAGCTGACCCAGAGCGGAACGTGGTGTTGTCAGCCCGGAATATTTCTGGTGTTTCTGTGACTAATGCAGCACAGGTTTCGACATACGATGTTATGTCGAAACGGCACCTTTTGGTCACGGAAGACGCCCTTAGGAAACTCGAGGGGGAATTGGCATGAACCTAACGGCGAGAGACATTATTATTGCACCTATAATCACAGAAAAAAGCCATGATTCCATGGAAAAGGGTGTATACACGTTCCGGGTGCAGCCAAAAGCTACCAAAGCAGATATTCATAACGCCATAGAGAAGATCTTTAAGGTTAAGGTTCTGAAGGTCAATACGATCAGCATGAAAGGTAAGCCAAGGCGGATGGGGTATCATGTTGGGCGTACTCCCGGCTGGAAGAAAGCCATGGTAACCCTGGCACCCGGAGAGACCATTGAGTTCTTCGAGGGTGTCTAGGAAGCGGTAAAGGGAGGGAAATTGGTTGCCAGTTAAAACTTATAAGCCGACAACGCCCGGACTTCGACAGCGCGTATCCAGTACGTTTGAGGAGATTACGAAGAAGGAGCCGGAAAAAAGGTTGGTTGTCTCAAAAAAGCGGTCTGCTGGGCGCAACTCCCAGGGCAGAATTACCGTGCGGCATCGTGGCGGAGGCGCCAGGAAGCTGGTTCGCATTGTGGATTTCAAGCGGGACAAGGACGGTGTGCCTGGTAAGGTGACGGCCATCGAATACGATCCGGGCCGCTCAGCGCGTCTTGCGCTTATTACCTATGCCGACGGCGACAAGAGACATATCCTGGCTCCCGTTGGCCTGCAAGTGGGCGACATGATAGTGTCAGGGCCTGACGCAGACATCAAGCCGGGCAACGCGTTGCCTCTTGACAATATTCCGACAGGTACTTTTGTCCACAACATTGAGCTGGTACCCGGGAAGGGCGGGCAGCTTGCAAGAGCTGCAGGCGCCCAGGTGCAGCTCATGGCAAAAGAAGGCGGCTATGCACTGCTAAGGCTGGCTTCAGGCGAACAGAGAAGGGTGCCTGTGGCGTGCAAAGCGACTATAGGACAAGTGGGTAATGTGGATCATGAGAACGCAGTCTTGGGCAAGGCAGGCCGTAAGAGACACAAAGGTTGGCGTCCAAGTGTCAGAGGCTTGGCCATGAACCCTGTCGATCACCCTCATGGTGGCGGAGAAGGCAAAGCTCCTGTTGGATTGCCAGGGCCTGTAACTCCGTGGGGCAAGCCCACACTAGGCTACAGGACGAGAAAGCGCGACAAAGCGTCTGATAAGCTGATAGTTAAACGGCGGAAATAATCATTAGGGAAGGAGGGGGCGATTATGAGCCGATCCAGGAAGAAGGGGCCCTATGTTGACGCGAAGTTGCTGGCCAAGATCCGGGAACTGAACCGGAAGAAAGAAAAGAGAGTCATCCGTACTTGGGCGCGAAACTCAACCATCGTGCCTGAGATGTTGGGGCATACAATTGCAGTTCACGATGGGCGTAAGCATGTACCGGTTTATATTACAGAAGATGCTATAGGGCACAAGTTGGGCGAATTCGCTCCCACGCGTACATTTAGGGGCCACGGGGCGCACACTGTCCGTTCAACTGCTCTGAAGTAAGGGGGTAAATTTGAACTTATGGAAGCTCGGTGCCAAGTAAGGTATATCAGAATATCCCCTAGCAAAGTGGGTATAGTGGCCGATCTTGTACGGGGGAAACCAGTAAGGGAAGCTCTGGCCATTTTGAGATACACTCCCAAGAGGGCCAGTAAGGTAGTGGAAAAAGCTATCCGCTCTGCGATTGCCAATGCAGAGAACAATCATGACATGAACGGGGATCTGCTATACGTTTCCGAGATTTACGTTGGGAAAGGTCCGACTCTCAAGCGGTACCGGCCCCGCGCCAGAGGTATAGCTTATCCCATACAAAAGAAGACTTCCCATCTAACAGTGATTTTGAGAGAAAGAGAGGAGGGTTAAGGCTTTGGGTCAGAAAGTTCATCCGAAGGGGTTTCGCGTAGGTGTCATATATGATTGGGATTCCCGGTGGTTTACCCGAAAGAACTTTGCCGAACTCCTCCTCGAGGATTGGAAGATTAGGGAGTTTATCAAAGACAATTTGTACAGGGCCGGTATTCCCAGGATTGAGATAGAACGCAAGCCTCAGGAGATTAGCATAATTGTGCATGCTGCCAGGCCCGGTATGGTGATTGGCCGGGGCGGTAAGGGCATCGAGGCGCTTCGGAAAGATATCGAGAAACTTACTGGCAAGAGGGTAAACATACACTGCCTCGAGGTAAAGGATCCTGAAACGGACGCCCAGCTGGTAGCTGAGAGCATTGCAAACTCAATAGAAAGAAGAGTGTCGTACAGAAGGGCAATGAGGCAGGCTATAACCCGTGCCATGAGGTCGGGCGCCAAAGGTATCAGAGTGAGGGTATCCGGGCGTCTGCACGGAGCTGAGATAGCTCGCAGTGAAAGGGCCGGAGAAGGAACTGTGCCCCTCCATACGCTACGAGCTAATATCGACTATGGATTTGCCGAGGCCCACACGACCTATGGGCGTATAGGTGTCAAGGTGTGGATATATAAGGGTGACATCCTCCCGGCGAAATCTCAAGATGATAAGGGAGGTAAGTAAGCTATGTTAATGCCCAAACGTGTGAAGTTCCGGAAGCAACACCGGGGTAGAAGGACCGGCAAAGCTGGAAGCGGAAACGAAGTGTTTTACGGTGAGTACGGGCTCATGGCGTTGGAACCCGCTTGGGTAACCGACAGGCAGATTGAGGCCGCAAGGGTAGCCCTAACCCGTCACATCAGGCGTGGCGGAAAAGTGTGGATCAGGATATTCCCTGACAAACCGGTAACCAAGAAACCTGCCGAGACCAGAATGGGAAGCGGCAAAGGCAACCCCGAGTATTGGGTTGCAGTAGTCAAACCTGGACGCATTCTGTTCGAGATCGCAGGGGTTCCCGAAGAAATGGCAAGGGAAGCTTTGAGGCTGGCATCCATGAAACTGCCAATGAAGACTAAATTCCAAAAGCGGCCTGATTTAGGTGCCTTACAGGAAAAGGCGGTGAACGAAGATGAAGGTGCAGGAGCTTAGAAAGATGAGCGACAAGGATTTGAACGACAAGCTTTCGGATCTCAAGGAAGAGTTGTTTAACCTGCGCTTTCAGCATGCTACAGGGCAACTGGACAATGTGATGAGGATACGCGAGGTTAAGCGGACAATAGCGCGGGTGAAGACTATTCAGCGCCAGAGAGAACTCGGAATGCTTACCCAGGAGGGTTAAGGTATGGAGCGTGGGAATCGTAAGAAATTGATAGGGGTAGTTGTGAGCGACAAGATGAACAAGACTCGGGTTGTAGCCATTGAAAGCTGGAAAGTTCACCCGATTTACAAGAAGCGGTACAGATCAACCCGAAAAGTACAGGCACACGATGAACACAATGCTTCGGCTATTGGAGATAGAGTGAGGCTGGCCGAGACAAGGCCCTTGTCGAGACACAAGCGGTGGAGAGTCTGTGAAGTACTCGAGAAGTCAAAGGTCCAGGCAGGGGGTGACCGGACATGATCCAGCCACAGAGCAGATTGAAAGTAGCAGATAACACAGGCGCAAGAGAGATTATGTGCATAAGGGTGCTTGGGAGCGGCTTTAGGCGCTACGCCGGCTTGGGTGACGTAATTGTTGCTTCGGTTAAACAGGCCACGCCAGGAGGCGTTGTCAAGAAGGGCCAGGTGGTCAGGGCGGTTATAGTTCGGACCAAGAAGGGTGTCAAGCGTCCTGATGGCACCCATATCAGATTCGATGACAATGCTGCAGTGATTCTCAAGGACGAAACAGAGCCTCAAGGTACCCGTATCTTCGGGCCTGTGGCACGGGAACTTCGAGAGAAGCGTTTTACCAAGATCATCTCTCTCGCCCCGGAAGTTATTTAGTGCCTGGAAGGTGGTGGGTTTGAGTGAATATCCGTAAGGGTGATACAGTCCTGGTGATTAGCGGCAAATACAAGGGGGCCAAGGGCAAGGTGCTTCGCGCCATACCTCGTGAGAACCGTGTGGTCGTTGAGCGTGTGAATTTGCAGAAGAAACATCAAAGGCCAACCAAGGATTTGCCTCAAGGCGGGATTATAGAGAGGGAAGGCCCGATACACAGGTCAGCAGTAATGCTGGTATGCCCTGAGTGTTCAAGGCCCATAAGGGTCGGATTCAAGTTTATGGATGGTAAGAAGGTAAGATATTGCAGAAAATGCGGAGAAGCCATTGACAAGTGAGGTCGAGGAACGTGTCACTTAAGGATGTATACCGTCAAGAAGTAGTTCCCGCCATGATGAAGGCATTCAGCTACAAGAACATATTTCAGGTACCAAAGGTCGAAAAAGTAGTCATCAACATGGGGGTAGGTGAGGCTACCCACAATGCTGATGCTTTGGAGGCTGCCGTCAAAGACCTCATGAAGATTGCAGGACAAAAGCCTATCGTTACTAAGGCCAAGAAGTCGGTATCAGCTTTCAAAGTAAGGGCGGGCATGAATGTAGGATGCAAAGTTACTCTCAGGGGAGAACGTATGTACGATTTCTTGGAGAAATTGTTCAACGTGGTGCTCCCCAGGGTCAGGGACTTCCGTGGGGTGAATCCCGACAGTTTTGACGGCCGGGGTAATTATTCCATGGGGCTCAGAGAGCAATTGATATTCCCTGAAATCGAGTATGATGAAGTTTCGAAAATCCGTGGTATGGACATTACGATTTCCACTACTGCGAAGACAGATGAAGAAGGGCGATACCTCTTGGAAGCACTAGGTATGCCTTTCCGACAGTAAGGGGGAATTTCCTTGGCGAGTAAAGCCAAACTTAGCAGGGTGAATAAGGAGCCGAAATTCTCCACGCGGAGAGTCAACAGGTGCAATATTTGCGGCAGGGCGCGCGCCTACATGAGAAAATTTGGCCTGTGCAGGCATTGTTTCAGGGCTATGGCTCACCGCGGCGAGATTCCTGGCGTAAAGAAGGCCAGCTGGTAGGAGGGGAATTATCGATGACACATGATCCTATTGCCGATATGCTTACCAGGCTGCGCAATGCCGGCATGGCAAAACACGAGAGGGTGGACATCCCCTACTCTAAGATGAAAGAGAGAATTCTGGCAGTCCTTAAAGCAGAGGGCTATATCAGGGACTATGAGGTAATAGAGGGTAAGCCATATTCTATACTGCGAGCATACCTGAAATACGGTCCTGGCAGAACCTGTGCCATAACCGGAATCAGGCAGATTTCCAAGCCTGGCCTTAGGGTTTATGCAGGTAAGGAAGACATTCCCAGAGTATTGGGCGGGTTAGGCATTGCAGTTATTTCTACATCTAAGGGGATCATGACCGACAGGGCAGCCGGCAAGGCCGGGGTAGGCGGCGAAGTGGTTTGTTACGTATGGTAGGAAGGTACAGGAGGGTTTTTACATGTCTCGAATCGGAACAAAACCCATAGAAATACCCTCAGGCGTTACCGTGACTTTGGAAGATTCCAAGATATCGGTAAAAGGCCCTAAAGGGACACTGAGCAGAGAGCTTCACCCGGACATGAAGATCACGGTAGGGGAAGGCGCTGTTGTGGTGGAAAGGCCTTCTGACAGCAAGAAACACAAGTCTCTCCATGGGCTTACGTGCACACTTATTAACAACATGGTGGTTGGCGTAACCCAGGGTTGCGAAAAGACTCTGGAAATGAGCGGTGTTGGCTACCGTGCCTCTATGTCCGGGAACAAATTAGTACTGAACCTTGGCTTCTCTAAACCTTGCGAGATAGTACCTCCCGAGGGAATAGAAATTGAAGTGCCTCAACCCAACCGGGTAGTAGTGCGCGGGATCGATAAGGTAGTGGTTGGACAGGTAGCTGCAGACATACGCAGACTGCGTCCGCCTGAGCCCTATCGTGGCACCGGTGTGAGATACGCAGGAGAGGTAATCAGGCGCAAGGTTGTCAAGGGCGCTTAAGTAGCCTCAAGGGGAGGAAGGACATTAAATGGCAGTGAAGACAAAGCATGAAAGACGAGCCAGGCGCCACCGCCGGGTTAGAAAGAAAGTGGTGGGTACACCTGAGCGTCCGCGACTCAACGTGTTTAGAAGTTCGAAGCATATTTATGCACAGATTATCGATGATACGGCCCAGGAAACCCTGGTATCAGCGTCATCGTGCGAAGAAGCTTTTAAGGCAACGGGTAAATCAGGCGGCAACGCTGATGGCGCTTTTGTGGTCGGAAACCTGATCGCAAAGAGAGCTTTGGAGAAGAACATAAAGCATGTTGTGTTCGATCGGGGAGGCTCTCTCTACCACGGACGTGTAAAGGCGTTAGCAGACGGAGCCAGGCAAGGTGGGCTGGAGTTCTAATATGCGGGGTGATTATTTGTTGTCAAGAGATGATTCTACCATGGACAGCAGAAGGGGCCGGCCCGAGGAGGAGTTTAAGGACCATGTGGTCGCTTTTGGTCCGGTA
>DUVI01000081.1 GCA_012841065.1 Bacillota bacterium | reverse complement strand
TTCCCGAACGAATGTTATTTTTAATGTATAATTTACCACGTTAATGGCAATATTATTAATATAGAAATATCAACGTTGAATTTCTAAAGCAAAATTAATTTACACACTATTTCTGATATTCCCAAAATAAGCAAATTTTGTTAAGCTAATTATACTGGCACATAGATAAATACTATGTGTCTTTTTGTTTTTTAAAGGGGGTGATAAAAATGTTTATCTGGGATTTTCTCTTAGGTGATGTAATGGATCAAATTATAGACTGGTTTTATGGTCAGCTTGTAGGATTTCTTGCTGACTTCTTTGCTCAAATGGGAAATATGGGAGTAGAGCTTTTTGAGATGAGTTGGGTTCAGTCAATTGTTTTATTCTTTTCTTATCTCGCATGGTCACTTTATGGAACAGGACTTGTGGTGTCTTGCTTTGAAACGGGGATTGAATACCAATACGGCAGAGGGAGTATTAAGGATACATCCTTAAATGCAATTAAAGGATTTATGGCAGTAAGTCTTTTTAATACAGTACCCATAGAACTATATAAGTTATCGGTTAATTTACAAGCAAGTTTAACAGCAGGTATTACTGGTTATGGCAGTGGGATAGGTGAACTAGCAACATCTATTATTGGGCAGTTAAATAATATAGGAGATGTTACAAATGTTGGCGGTTCAGGAATATTTGGTGGGATTTCTATGATAACAAGTCCGTTTATGGCTCTCTTCATTATTATTCTAATGGGATATGCAGTTATTAAAGTGTTCTTTGCAAATCTAAAAAGAGGTGGAATTTTGCTTATACAGATAGCAGTTGGAAGTCTGTATATGTTTTCTGTCCCCCGTGGCTATATTGATGGTTTTATCCAATGGTGCAAGCAGATAATCGGATTGTGCCTTACTACATTTCTTCAGGCAACAATATTAACTGCAGGGCTTATGGTGGTAAAAGATCATGCATTATTAGGACTTGGATTAATGTTATCAGCAGGAGAAGTACCAAGGATTGCTGGAGCATTTGGACTAGATACATCTACTCGTGCTAATATGATGAGCGCAGTTTATACAGCACAGGCAGCTGTTAATACAACAAAAACTATAGTACAAGCAGTACCAAAATAAAGATGAAATAGGAGGATTTAATGAAACTGATATATGTTGCATCTCCATATAAGGGAGATATTGAAAAAAATATAGAATATGCTAAAGAGGCATGCCGTTATGTATTAAACCAAGGCAATGCCTTTTTTTGTCCCCATCTGCTTTATCCTCAGATTTTAGATGATAATAATCCAGAAGAAAGAAGATTAGGAATTAATATAGGAAAAGAATTTTTAACAAAATGTGATGAACTATGGGCATTTGGAGGACATATTTCTCATGGAATGTTTGAAGAGATTGAGTTTGCTAAAAAGATAGGAATTCCTGTAAAGAGAATTATACAGCTTGATTTTGAAATAGAAGAACAGGAACTCTTAAAGCTAGGGATGTATTAATGATTACATTGGGAAGTCTTTTCGATGGGATAGGAGGATTTCCCCTTGCTGCTGTCCAGAATGGAATTATTCCTGTATGGGCAAGTGAAATAGAGTCCTTTCCCATTGAAGTGACAAAAATAAGATTTCCTGACATGCTCCATGTGGGGGATATTACAAAACTAAAAGGAGAAGAATTGCCTCCTGTAGATATCATAACAGGAGGTTCACCATGTCAAGACTTATCGGTTGCAGGTACAAGAGCAGGACTAGCTGGTGAACGTTCAGGTTTATTTATGGAGCAAATAAGAATAACAAAAGAAATGAGGTATGCAGATGCAAGAAGAGGAAAGGCAAATCACCTTATCCGACCTCGATACTTCGTTTGGGAAAATGTCCCTGGAGCATTCTCAAGTGCAGGAGGAGAAGACTTCAAAGCGATACTTGAAGAAACCGCAAGAATTGCAGACAGCACCATATCTATACCTAGACCTCCGGGAGGGATATGGAAATCTGCTGGGTGCATATTGGGATATGAATTCACTATTGCTTGGAGAGTTCTCGATGCTCAATACTGGGGTGTCCCCCAAAGACGTAAGAGAATCTTTCTTGTCGCAGATTTTGGAGGACACACCGCACCCAAAATACTATTTGAGCAAGACAGCATGTTTGGGGATACTCAGGAGAGCTAAAGTAAGAGGCAAGGAACTTCCTAAACAACTAAGAATAGCTTTAGAAATTCAAGGTGAAGTGGAAGGTGCAGAACGAGAATCTAATGATAATATAACTACTGAATATAAGGCATACCATATTAATCAACGCAATGAAGGGATTGATTTAAATGGAATTTCAGGAGCCTTGATGGCAACTCAAAATATGCAGATGCAGACTTTTGTTGCAGAATCTATGCTATGTTTAAATGATCAGGGTGGTAACCGAATGGATATAACAGAGAATATCACCTCTACACTACGAGCCAGCATGGGAGGGAATCAGCCTATAGTTATGGCAACCCAGCAAAGTGGTGCAGAAATATGCCTTGATCTTTGTCCAACCATTACATCAGCAGCAGGAACAAGTGGCAACAATCAACCTATTCTATTCGATAATCACGGTAAAGACTGCAGATACAATGGTCCTCTTAAAGTAGCACCAACAATAGCTGCAACCTATGGAACAGGCGG
>DUVI01000014.1 GCA_012841065.1 Bacillota bacterium | reverse complement strand
GGGATGCCCTTGGCAGGAAAATGTCCAAGACTTTGGGCAACGGCATAGATCCGCTTGAGGTAATCGACAAGTACGGCGCCGACGCCCTGAGAATATCTCTGGTAAGCGGAGTGGCCATGGGCAGCGACATGCGCTTCTACGATGAAAAGGTGGAAGGCGCAAGGAACTTCTGCAACAAGCTCTGGAACGCCACCCGGTACTGCCTGTCAAACCTGGAGGGCTGGACGCCACCGGCATCAGCCGATATCAACCAGAAGCAACTGGTCACCATGACAGCCAGGTGGATCCTGTCGAGGCTCGGGCGCACCATAGAGGCTGTTGAAGATGCCATGAAACGCTATGAGCCCGGCGAGGCCATAGATACCATAATCGACTTTGTGTGGAACCAGTTCTGTGACTGGTACATCGAGTTCTCTAAGGAGTCCCTTGCAGACCCGGAGACGCGGGAAGAGACCCAGATCGTGCTTTGGCTGGTGCTTAGGCATTCCCTGCAACTGCTGCAGCCGTTTGCGCCGTTTATCACCGAAGAGTTGTGGTCATACCTTCCAAAGCCGGCTGAATCAGGGGACCGCCCGCTCATTGTGTCGGATTACCCGGTGCCGGGTAAGGTTACATTAGACGCTGAAGCAGAAGAGCAGATTGGCAACTTGATAGAAGTAATAAAGGGCATCCGTAATATGCGGGCTGAAGTAAACATCCCCACGGGCAAGAGGGAAAAAGTCATAATCCTTGCGGAAAAGCCTGAGCTGTGGGAAGGTTTCGCCCCGTATATCAAGCGTCTGTCGTGGATTGAGCCCTTGGAAATCCTGGATCTCCGGGATTCTGATATTGAAACAAAGCGCCCCGGACAGGCTCTGGTATCAGTGGCGACCGGTGCAGAAGTATTCCTGCCTCTCGCAGGTGTAATCGACATCGACAAAGAAATATCCAGATTAGAGAAAGCTATCACAGAACTCCAGGGAGATCTGGATAAGACCGCAAGACGATTGTCTGATGAGGAGTTTCTCTCAAAGGCTCCTGAACACATTGTAGAGAATCACCGGAAGAGGCATCAGGACAACCAAGAGAAGCTCCAAACTCTTAAGAACAGGGTAGAATTGCTGCTTAAGATAAGAGAGTGACAACAGGGCACAATGCCCATGGGGCTATAGGGGCCAACCTGTGAGACTCTACGAAAAGCAATCGTGCCTTGAGTGATAACACAGCACAACGGCACACGGGGCAAGTAGGACAACCACACCAAACGGCCCCGTGTGCAAGTTTGCGATACGGGAATTGGCTGAACGCAAAGCGAGGGGCATGGCATATGGATAGAGGCAACCGCCTGGACGTTGAAACAGCTTACCGGGATACGCTTAGGTGGATTCATTCTACCATGCGGTTTGGTTCAAGGTTGGGCCTGGAGCGGATCTCCAGGCTCCTTGAACTCCTGGGCAACCCGCAACAACACACCAAGTTCATACACATAACCGGAACCAACGGCAAAGGTTCAGTCACGGCGATGGTAGCTTCTATATTGAATCAAGCAGGTTATCGCGCAGGTATGTTTACGTCGCCGTACCTTGAGGAGTTCCGCGAGCGGATTATGCTCAACGGCAGGAAAATTCCTAAGCAGGCGCTGGTCGAAGTTGCAACCCATGTACGCCAAGCGGTGGAATGCCTGGTAGACGAAGGGTTCGACCATCCTACGGAGTTTGAGATAAACACTGCCATCGCCTTCGAGTATTTCGCCCGGGAACGGTGCGACTATGTAGCGCTTGAGGTAGGTTTGGGCGGCCGGTTCGACGCGACCAACGTGGTTACTCCCGTTGTCTCGGTGATCACAACCATAGATTTCGACCATATGGACAGGCTCGGCAACACCCTGCCTGAGATCGCCTTTGAAAAGGCAGGCATCATCAAGCCAGGTGTTCCTGTGGTGACTGGGGTAACCCAGGAGGATATCCTCAGAGTGATTGAAGAGCGGGCCGCCAGGTGCAATGCCGGTATTACCATTGTAGGCCAAGTGCCGTTTGCGGACGTTAGATGGACCGCCATTGCACCGGCCGGTGCATGCGCTTCTGACACCGGAACGCCCACCCAGGATACACAAGGTGTCCGAACCGGAAGCACTCGTGCAAACCCTTTCTCCCAGTCCCTGACCATAGCCGGGCCCGATTTTGCGTATGAAAACCTTACCTTGTGCCTTGCAGGCAGCCACCAGCAGCTCAACGCTGCCCTGGCTGTAGCGGCGCTCAAGGCTGCCAAAGTGCCTCGGTTGGCGTTGACAGCGCCGGTATCGCCTGAAGCACCGGCGTCACCGGCGTCACCGGCATCACCGGCATCGCAGGCATGCGGGAAATACTGGAGCAATCAGACCCGGGGTATATCCCTGGAAGAGCAGGCTGTAAGGACTGGCCTTGCCAAAACTGTGTGGCCGGGAAGGCTCGAGGTGATACACCAGGAACCTATGATAATCCTCGACGGCGCCCACAATCCCCAGGGGGCCGGTGTGCTCGCCGACTTCATCAAACACAACCTATCCGGGAGGAAGATCGTGTGCGTGTTTGGAATCTTGGGGGACAAATGCTACAAAGCACCGACCTCATATATTGCGCCTTTGTGCGATGAAATCATAATCACCCGCCCCCATACCCCAAGGGCGCTGGATCCCGGAATACTCGCCCAGGAAGCACGGCGGTATACAGCCAATGTAATAATCGAAGAGGATTCGGACAAGGCAATGGAACTGGCTTTAGACAAGGGGGCGTCTAACGATGTAGTGCTTTGCTGCGGCTCCTTGTATCTTGTTGGACCAGCGAGGACATTCATTCGGAAAAGGTTTGGTATTTCACCATATGGTGGAGAATAATAATTGGTAGAGTAACAATTTGCATACGGAGGAAGTCTTAGTGCTTTCCGGTTTGGGGAACTTTTTGGCGAGAAGGAATAGCATGATCCGGTTGCTTCCCCTGGCCTTGGATATCGAGTGTTGCCCCAAAGCCTTGAAGCAGCAAGGGTTCTTTGTGTTTGAGAACAAAGAGCATTTCATGCAGACATATGGCTTATCATCTGAGCCTGAGATGCTGTCTGCCGTGGACTTTGACAAGTCCTACCTGGTCGGCATACATCAGGGCCTTTGCCCTACAGGCGGCTACCGGATCCATTTGCAAGATGTCAGGAGATGCAAAGACATAGTTGAGATCATTGTAGATTTTCAGGAGCCGGCACCTGATGACGTGGTCACGCTAGCTATGACCACCCCGACGCTGTTTTTCACAGTTCCCCGCCTGGCAGGAGAACACAAACCGCCGGTATTCCGCTTCCGTTCTGCCGATGGAGTTGTACTGGCAGAACCCATACCCAAATCTGGCAATCATGAGGGGGTGTAGATGATGAGACGGACCCGCATGTCAAAGAACCGCAACTTATCAGGATTTGTCACATTCTTGATCCTTGCCGTCGTATTTGTGGGTTCAGGTTACCTTATAGGCAAATATTTACTCGCTTCTTTGCTTCAGCGTCCACCTGAAGGGCAACCTGTTTCAGGAAATCAACCTGAACCGCCAACAGGTGGTGAGACTACGACAACTACAGTTGAAATCAGCACTAAGCCCCTGACTCTCTACAGGGTGCAGTTGGGAGCATTTTCCACCAAAGAGAGGGCCGAGAATACCGCGCAGATGGCCATCGACAAAGGGGTTCCCGCCGGTGTAATGAGCCCTGATCCGCTCTACAAAGTATACTGTGGCGTGACAAGTTCCAAAGAAGCTGCCCAGAAGCTTGCACAAAATGCCCTTCCCAAGCTTTCAGGCATTGTAGGTGAAGACGACAACCTCTACGTTGCGACCATGGAGATCGATTCCTGCAGTTTTTCACTCACAGGAAACCAGAATGTAGTGCAAGAGATCCAGAAGGCTTTTTCCACGATCGATAATGCAATAGCATCCTTAATAGGATTCTGGGATCAATACTACCTTGAGCAGCAAATCAGCATCAATCTTGCTTCCATGAAATCAGATATAGCTACCGTAAAGACCGCTTTGGACCAGATAACACCTGATTCAGGCACACAGGCTGCCCACGGAGTTGCCCTTGCGCTGGCAACTGAGCTGGAAAACGCCATAGGCGCTGCTATCCAGACCCAGGGCGGGGACGGCAGCGGTACAGTCCAGGGAATGACTTCGGTCATCAAGATCATTGATGCATACGCCCACGACTTGAAGGCACTTCAGTGAGTGTTGGCTCTGAAAGCAACGTTGTATGCCGGGGACGGCCCCAGTTGTTTCACGCTACACAAAGTTGTGAATGTTCAGGCCTGTCCCCGGTATTATTTCATCCACACCATTCCATCTTGTCTTGCGGCAGCTTTGATGGTAAGATCTTGTGATGTCACGAGAAGTTTTGGTGGAGGTGCCGTTTTTGGCTAACATTAAATCCAGCATTAAAGATATAGAACGCAACAGAAGCCGCCGGATGAGAAACAGAGCTATCAAGTCCAGAGTGAGGACTCACATCCGCAGATTCGGGCAAGCAGTTGAATCAGGCGACAAACAACTGGCTCTGGAAACTTACAAAGCAGCTCAGTCCCAGATTGACAGAGCTGTATCCAAGGGCGTACTCAAACGCAACACCGGCGCACGGTACAAATCAAGACTGGCTTCAAGGCTTGAGGCTCTCTAAAGGATATGCCGTGTCTTGGGCGGCCTGCCCTGGATGATGCGGCATATTCTTTTGGTTATTTGCCTACTACAAGGTGATTGCGCCCGCCGGGGATTGGTCGACGGCTGTTTAATTCATCGTTGGCTGTTTGTGCGTGTGTTCATTTGAAGAACCGGCGTGCTGAGCCAATGGCAGCGCTGAGCCAGGGGACAGCTATTCTGCGCAAAGAGGTTTACTAGAACGTAATCCATAGAGGAAACCGGGTCCATCTTCCCTGTTTTCAAGGATTCATCAACATGGCACAGCAAGCGCATGGCTTTCTCAAGCTGTGAAAAGGTCCATCGCCGTGATTGTTCCAGAGCTTTTCTGGCTGCGTACGGATGAACTCCCAGGGCTTTTCCCAAAGAGTCCTGGGTGATTCCGTTGTTGAAGGATTCTTTGGCTCTCCACATGAGCCCAAAATGAGAACCGAGCACTGCAATCATGAAAACCGGGTTAACCCCCCGCGTACTCAATTCTTCAACCTCTGAAAATGCCTTGGCTCTATTTCTTGTTGCAACTGCATCAACAAACGAAAACGTGTTCATCTGGGGATCAGGCGAAACGCAAGCCAGGACATGTTGGGCGGTGATCCTGGTCTCAGGGTGGACAAACAGCTCGAGTTTCTCAATTTCCTTATCCAGACGCTCTATGCTCCTTCCGGCCACAAGCATCAGATTTTCCACCGCATCCCTGGTTATCGTATATCCGTCACCTCTCAACCTCTCCCGCACCCAGTTCGCCGCTTCCCGCCAGGAAGGCTCTGCCACCTTGATGACAACCCCTCCGATCTCGGACATGGCCTGGGTGAAAGCTTTCGGGGCCGGATTGGTCTTGGCGATGGCTGAAAGCAGCAAGCAGTTGCCCGGCGCCACTGTGATATGCCATGTTTCCGGCTTTTGATCGAAGAGAGGTTTTGCTCCCCGGACAATCCATAACTTGGGGCCGAAAAATGAAGGTTGGGCAAGGAGATCCAGCAATTCCTGCCAGCTTGTCTCGTCGCCGGATACATGCTCTGTTCCGTCCGGAAAAGCGTCTGATAACAGGCTTATGAGCCTGTCATGCCAGTACGCTTCGTTTCCGTAGATAAAGTATGCCGGTGCGAGTTTACCTGACCGGATTTGCTTCTCAACTTCAGTTACAATCGTAACAACTCACTCCTGCATTCTAGCGCTCCCAGTGAGCCGCGATAGGCTCCCGGGTCCCCTCCCCATGCACTCACCTTGGATTTGGATAACTGGGCAAGTAGTACGACCGCACCAGAAGCTGTCTGTTCTTAATTTGATCGCCTTGTTTTTCGATGCGGTAGGTTTCAACCAATAACCCAGGTTTCATGCCTTCCTGAGGATACTCCTCCAGGATCACAGGTTCAAGCTCATATGTGCTTTCCAAGGATTTGCTGAATACCCTGACCAGCACCGTGCCGTCTTCCACCCAAGCTCCAAACACTACCGGGTGGCCGAAATTGTTCTTCACCTTAAGGTCAAGGTAATTCCACGCCACAGCGGCGTCCAGTCCTGGCGGCGCGTACTCGACGGGTATGCCATGGTTATGGATTTCTGGGAAGTCCAAACCGGCCTGTGCCACAGCCATAAACAGAGTGGTTGTAACCTGGCATATGCCCCCGCCTATGTCCGGCACCAGGGTGTTCCCTACTACCACGTTTGCATAGCGGTATCCTCTCGCTTCGGACCTCTCCCCTGCAGCCCTGTTAAAACTGTAGGTCTGCCCAGGTATAAGCACTTGCCCGTGCACTGCTTTGGCGGCAAGGGACAGGTTTACGTTCCTGTCAGTTTCTTCTAAGTCGTAGTTGGTTTCGGAAGCAGCCACAAGTTCCAAAGGTTCCAAGTTCACCTCTTCGGGTTCAGCGATCTGGAACGCAACTTCCACCGTGGTACCTTCAATATGCTCAAGGGCGACCAGTACATCTTCAGGGACCACCTTCTGGCCGTTTTCAGCAGGAAGGATCACAAGGTCGTGTCCGGAAAACCCGTACCGCTCAGGAATGGGCTCCTTGGACAAGTGATCTGCTATTTTCTGTGCCACCTCATTCAGGGCAGGTGATACGATGTCCGGAGTGCCTTCCACAACCATCTTGGGTCCTTTCCTGAAAAGGGTGGCCGGCAAGAATACAGACCTGGAGTCTACGTAAGCCTCAAGTCGGCTCTTTATCTGAACGGGGTCAAGCACTATTTCCAGATCTTCAGGAGATACCTCGTAAGATATGTCACCCGCCTTGAACACCAAGGGGCCCTGGTTGATCTCATTCGCCCTCTCCTCGATCAAGGAAACTGCTTCTTCCACACGAAGCCCGCCTAGGGGAATCCCAAGCGCCCAAACATTTTGGCTCACAAACTCTTCCTTGACGCACGAAACCATGACGACTGCCATAAGTGCCACTAATGCCACTAAGATTACCGCTCTATGCTTGTCCCGGTCAATTCTCACCATTTACCACTCCGATTAGAAATCCGCAATTAACATGTACAATTCTATCACGAATCACTGAATCCTTGTGCCAAGGTTGTACATGCTTTCTCTGATGTAGACGTTTCATCTGTTGCACATGTTTCATCTCACGAATTTTGATACCTTAACCCTTCCCGGATATATCTTTACCGTCACCGCGCCGTCTCTGTCTGTGCGGAACACCTCGAGCCCGCTTTGTTGTGCTGCACCGATCACATCCGGCGAAGGATGCCCGTACGAATTAGGCCCCACTGAGATTACCGCTGCTCCGCCCTGTACCCTCTGGTAAAACCCGTACACCAAGGAATCAGGGCTTCCGTGGTGAGGCACTTTGACGATTGAGACTACGCCGGATGACCGGGCGGATTCCGAGTCAGCATTTTTGATTGACGCACTCATGCGACCGTTTGCTAAGAGATCCATCACGACTTCACCCGGAGCGTCTCCCCAAAACTCCACGTGAACCGGGAGATCTCCGAACCCCACGCCGATTACCAGAGAATCTGCATTGTCAAACCCTTGTGAAGCAGCATCAACGCCCGAAGCCCACACACCGCCCTGAAGAGAGGCATCCGTGCCAAGTGATGCCGACTGCCATTGCCATGATCCGTGTGTTGCGGGCGTGTGAATTTGAGGAGCAACACCTTGTTCCAGCAGGCGGTTTAGCTTTGGAGGATGAATGACGGTCAGCACAGCACCGCCAATCTGATATACATCACCGGCCCCCGCTTCAATGATGCGAGGATCATCAGCACTTGTGGCAGTTTGCCCGCCTGAACCCACGGTATGTTCCTCTGCCATTTGATAGACTGCTCCTCTGCTTCCAGGGCATGTCATGATCGTTCTCACCTTGAAGTTCCGGCACAGTTCCCCCAGCCCGCCCGCGTGATCTTCATGCAAGTGGGATATAATGCACAAGTCTATCTGCCTGATACCTTCCCGCTTAAGGTAAGGAGTCAACACCCGTCTTGCCGATGCCTCAGTACCGGTATCCAGGACGATAACCGCGCCTCTTGTACGAATAACTGCACTGTCTGCCTGGCCCACGCTGAGGAAAACCACCTGGGGCCATAACATGTAGTATCTGAGGCATACTGAAACCCAGAGCACCAAGCACAGGACAAGAAGTATCAGTTTGCGCAAAACCGGCCTGGATGATGACGTGGGAACCCTACAGGTTGTGACCCACCGGCCGGCACGCGGTTGTTCACAATCAGCCCTGGACATAAGCACTCCCGGCAATCCACAGCCGGCTGCGGGATGGTGTTGTTGCGCAGCATCTATCAGCACGAACACCAGGCCCAAATACGCCACGGCCTCAACTAAGCCCGGACGGGGAAAAGCGAACGAGGCCAAAGGCAGCTTGGCTGCTGCAGCACCTAGCTCCCTTAGGCCTCTTACCACAAAGAACGGAAACCAGCCCAACCACCTTGCGGCTGCCAACGGAAAGCACAACACAGGCAGAGTTGAAAGCGTTACGGCCACCGAGAGCAGCGCCCATACCCCACCCAGAAAGAATCCTGCCATCGAGACATCTTGAAAATGGGTTGCCAGCAGGGGAAGCAGCAGTGCCGCCATGAGGCAAGACTGAACCAGGTAGCGCCTGATAAATCCCAACTCGTGCCTCCTGGCAAGCGCCTGACCGGACTTCCGGGTCACCCAGCCCGCAAGCATCCCTGAAAAGGTGAGCTGAAACGACACGTCCTTCAGGGGGTATGGAATGCGCCACCCTATGATTATGGCGCACGCAGCAAACGCTGCCAGGATGTCATATTTCCTACGGCACCAGAACGCAAGGTGCCTCAACAACACACACAAGAAAGCCCTTAAGGGACCCACTGACCATCCTGACAGGCCTGCAAGCAAAAACGCAGCAAGCAGGCCGGCAATCCTTGAAAGATTGACATTGTTTGTCAGTCTGTTGAGAGTACGCTCTAGAGCCCCGGCGACCAATCGTACGTGGAAACCGGCGATGGCGATGAACCTGTAAAGCCCTGCGGTACGGAAATAGTCTGAATCCTGTTGCGGAAGTTCTCCTCTATCACCAAGGAGCAGCGCCTTAATAATTCCCCTTTCGCCTTTAGTTTGCTCTCCGGAGAATACTGCGTCTATCCTGGCTTCAATGTAATGGGCAATCCGCTGGAAAGCGCATGTGCACCCACCTTTGCCAAACCCGGACCCGTTCCATCTGGCTCGGACATCAACAGATGCGGGCTGGGCGTTCCCGGCAGCTCGTTGCCCATAGTCCGTGGCTGTGCCCTTTAACTCGAGCAACACCTGTTTGCCCATGAGATACCGTCTGTAGTCGAATTCCCCGGGGTTTTTGGCAGGTGATGGGATGCTCAACTTGCCTTTCACAACCACAAACTCACCGGACTTAACGTCCTTGTTCCCATACAGGTGCACGTTCACCTTAAGGCCCTGGTACCTGGTACCCAATGAGTCCTGGGTCAACTCTGGGTTATCAGGCTGCACGTGGCCGTCACAGATGATGCCACAGAGCTTGCCTATGAAGGTTGTACCGTTTTGGCTCTCCCTTGGATTATCTACAACCTGAACCGCCACAAGCTGGAACCCGGTCCGGGATTGTTCAAGCACCAGGTTTTCTGCTGCAGAGATCCTGCCTGTCCAAAGCGCGCTGCGGAAGCTCCCGGCCATATAGCCGGCTGCCAATAGCAGCAGCACCGTGGATATCCTGAATGTGAGCGAACCATAGGCAAGGTTCTGTGAAATCACAAGCTCCCGATGATAGCCTTTGGATTTGAACAGAACAAGAAGCTGGCAAGCAACCGCTGCCACGAACAGCAATAACCAAACGGAGGGCTTCAACGGAAAAGCTTGATAAGTAGCCCCAATCAGAAATCCTATAGAAGGCCAAAGCAGTGGCCTCCTGTGACGCCTGAGCAATACCTGAAGCCAGAAATGCTGGTTCCGGCCGTGTTCGCCCACAGACTCTCGGGAGCTGTGGTACGCGGTACTACAACAACTAGGCGGTGCCATAATCTTACATTCTATGGCATCGCCTAGTTTTCCTTCCCATATTATGTTAATTAGCACATGTGACCTTGGGTTGAAGCAAATCGACGCGCCCCGGAAACCACTCCCGTCGTCAATCGCTCCTCAGAGCTTCCACAGGCTGGAGCTTAGCTGCCCGCATGGCAGGATATATTCCGAATATGAAGCCCACAAGCACTGCAAACCCAAACGCTATACCGATAGATACAGGTGACACGGCTGTCCTCGGCCCAAGTCTCGCGACTAAGCGAGACCCTCCTATGCCTAAAAGCACACCGGCTATGCCGCCAAGGGAGCAGAGGAAAGCTGATTCAAACAAGAATTGGAGCAGTACTTGCGATTGCCTCGCACCGAGCGCTTTGCGCAGTCCGATTTCCCTCGTGCGCTCAGTGACTGCCACAAGCATGATGTTCATCACGCCTATGCCACCTACAAGCAGCGACACACCGGCAATTGCACCCAACATCAAAGTCATGGCCCTGGTGGACTCCTGGAGCTGGTCGAGCATAGACTGCTGCGTCCATATCCACACTGAATCAGGCCCGTACCTAGCCTCGAAAATCCGTTCTACCGTCAGCTGGACCGCTTCTACCGTATCCTTGCTCCTTGCTTTGAGCAACACCTCGTCTACCTTGTCGGTGCCCCTCCGCCGCATGGCAACGGTAATAGGCACATGGATGGTGTAGTCAACGCCTTCACCCAGGTACTGACCTTTTTCATCCAAGACGCCAACGATTTCAAACGGCTCCTGGTCGACATATATGTATTTGCCGACAGGATCCCGCCCTGCAAACAGGTCTTGCATGACCTGCCAGCCTATGACCGCTACAGGACGGGCGATTTCTACTTCAACAGCAGTAAAGAACCTGCCTGTATAGACGTCGTGGCTCCTTACGTTCGGGAAGTTCTCGGTCACGCCCTGTACGGACCAGTACCCTTCTTTTCCTTCGTAAGTTACGCGTCCACCCCACCACGCTTGCGGCAACACGCTTTCCAGATCGGGAACCCTTTGTTTGAGCTCGTCTATCTGGTCCAGGGTGAGCCTGGCGTCCCACCGGTTCATATACAGCCTGAGAATGTTTGTCCCAATGCTTTCAAAATTCTCGATTACTTCTCTCCGAGCCCCTTCGCCTACTGACACCAGGGCGATGACTGAGGCCACTCCTATGATCACACCTAGCATCGTAAGAGCGGACCGCAACTTGTTAGTTGTAAGCCCTCGCAAAGACACACCGAAAAGGTCAGACAGTTTCACGATATTCCCTCCTATACAAGCCCACTCGCGTGCCGGCGGGGTTTAGTAACCGTATGGGTAAATCCCGCCGCCTCCTTCTCCTTCGGGGTCTTTGCTCATAGCCACGACTACTTCCTGACCTTCTTCCAGGCCGCTCAAAATCTCGGCATACATATCATTCATAGCGCCCACTTCAATCTCAACAGGTTTTCGTGTGTTGCCGTCCTTGACATCCGCATACCACTTGTCATCTTCCTTATAGATGGCTTCAACAGGACAAAGGAGCACATCGTCCTTCTTGGACACGAAAATATGAGCAGTTGCATGCATATAAGGACGTAGGAATCCAGGATTTATGACTCTTATGGTAACTCCGAAGGATGACAGGCCATCCTGCGTGTTACCCGACATTCCCACTTTGGATACTACCCCTTCAACCATCTGCCTTCCCTGGGGTCCCCACACTTCTATTTGAGCTATTTGCCCTTCCTGGATCTTGGGCAAATCTATCTCATCGATTTGTAGGATCAAGTCCATCTCGGTGTAGTTCGATATCCTGGTCAGCGCCGTACCCTTTGCTATTGCCTGGCCCTGGTTGAGATTCTTACCCATGGCCACGCCGTCAATGGGGCTTACGATTTCCAAGCTTCCCAACTGGCTCTGCTTCTCTTCCAACTGGAGAAGGAGGCTCCTGAACTCAAGCTGCGCTTGCATGGCTGCCAGAAGCGCTTCGCCAGGTTCAAACTCGAGGATCGGATCGCCTGCGTTGACCAAAGCGCCGTCCTTCACATGCACTGTTTTCACTGTGCCTGCGAAGGACGAGAACACGGTTTCTTCGACCCCGTATGCGGTTATCTCAGCTCTTTGCTGAATCTCTCCTGAAGGGGCATATATCACAAGTGTTCCTGTATCCCCTACCTTCAACAGGCCGGGGTTATCCATCTCAACCCATACTTCGTAATAGTAGGTAGCTTCTCCGGCAATAGGTGTGGGGTCAGCCACTATCACCACTCCAGGATTCATTCCGTCAAACCTGTCGGGCATGAAAGTGGTCTTCATGCCTACTCCAACCTTATCAAACAGGGGTTTTGGCAGAAGCAACGGGATCTTGAGGGTGGAATCGTCGACTACTCGGCATATGACGCCTTGCGAGGTAGTGCCTGGACGTGCAGTCAGCCCGGTTACCCGGCCTGAAATCGGGCTGCGTACCACAAGCGCCGCTTCAGGCTCTACATCAGCCACTTGGTCCGGTGATACACCGAACTCCTTTGCAAGTTTTACCCTTTCCTGTTCTATTTCAATCTCCAGCTTTTTGATCTCCATTTCAAGGGAACCTGCGTCGACTATGGCAAGCACTTGTCCGGCTGAAACTTGCTGGCCGGGCTCAAACAACACTTCCTTGAGGACGCCGGCAGCTCCTGAGATTGCATCCTGCTCCTCGCTTGCCATAAGATTGCCCCAGCCTCTCACCGTAACTTCAAGTTCCCCCCGGGTGACGGGCTTGGTAATCATAACAAGCTTGCCCTTGTCGTCGGCGGAAAGCGCCTTAATCCCCCAGTAGCCCGCACCTGCAATCACACAGATGATGACGGAAATAGTAATCCATTTCTTGCCTTTCTCCCAAATACGTTCCATGGAATCGCCCCTCTCCCACATCTACCGGTAAATGTACATTCTCTTTAGGGCTATGCCCAGGTGTTTATGTCCACCAGGTGATCAGTACGCTGACGATCTGATCAAGTCTGTACATCAAGTCTGCACCCGGAATGGCATGCCCTTACAAGGCCCGGTCCTTCCACCTATGACGAATACGTCTTCCAGTTTGTTCCCATTATCATCGCCTATGGACCGCCGCTTTGTTAAGCTCCTCAAACGAGTTCTACGCCGGATCTTACCAATTCTTTGCTTTAGCCGGAAGTCACCTTGGATGATTTCAACACCAGCGGCCAGGAGTACAGGCAGCTCAAAACCTCGGACTCTCAAACAAGAGCTAAAGCATCAATCCTAGCGACTCTCCTCATGTGGAGCACTCGCTACACTCACAGATGCATACAAAACAAACTCACCCGGGAGGAGACCCGCCCGGGTGAGTTCCGCCCAAATCCAGCAGATTGATTAGTAATCGAAGTCAGGGTTCGGATAAGGAGGTGTCTTCTCCTTCTCAGGCTTCTCAGCCACAACAGCTTCCGTGGTAAGCAGCATGGAAGCTACGGATGCAGCGTTCTCAAGCGCCGAACGTGACACTTTGAGAGGATCCACGATTCCGTGCTTGGCCACTTCCACAAATTCCTCGGTTGCAGCATTGAGGCCCCAGCCCGTCTTTTCGCTGGCTTTCACTTTCTCGACTATAACCGAACCCTCAAGCCCTGCGTTCTCAGCGATCTGGCGGAGGGGTTCTTCAAGAGTTCTCTTGACGATGCTGGCTCCGACCTTCTCGTCGCCTTCCAAATCGAGCTCGTCGATGACGTTCATCACGTTGATGTATGTGACTCCGCCGCCAGGAACCATGCCTTCCTCAACTGCAGCTCTGGTAGCGGCAAGGGCGTCTTCGAAACGATGCTTCTTGTCCTTGAGCTCGGTTTCAGAAGCAGCGCCAACCTTGATGACTGCTACGCCGCCTGCAAGTTTGGCAAGCCTCTCTTGCAGTTTCTCACGGTCATAGTCAGAGTCGGTTTTCTCAAGTTCGTGCCTGATCTGGTTGATCCTGGCCTCAATATCCTCCTTGCTGCCCTTACCCTCGACGATAGTGGTCTTGTCCTTGGAAACCCGCACTCTTGCAGTTTCACCGAGCATGCTGAGATCCACGTTCTCGAGTTTGACCCCGAGATCTTCTGACAGGAACTGCCCACCGGTAAGTGCTGCAATATCTCCGAGCATTGCCTTTCTCCTGTCACCAAAGCCAGGCGCCTTGACAGCGCAGATGGACAGGGTGCCACGGATCTTGTTGAGCACCAGGGTGGCAAGGGCTTCGCCTTCAACATCCTCGGCGATAATGAGCAGGGACCTGCCGGACCTTGCTACCTTCTCGAGCAAGGGAAGAAGGTCTGCAACTGCGGAGATTTTCTTCTCGTAGATGAGGATGAATGGGTTTTCCAGCTCAGCTTCCATTGCGTCGGTATCAGTGACAAAGTATGCTGACAGATACCCTCTGTCGAACTCCATACCTTCTACAACTTCTACGGTTGTATCGGTTCCTTTTGATTCTTCTATCGTAATGACGCCATCCTTCCCGACTTTGTCCATGGCGTCAGCGATGATTTCGCCGACCTGTGGATCGTTACCGGAAATAGAGGCGATATGTGCAATGTCCTGCTTGTCTTCAACGGGGGTTGCCAACTTCTTCATCTCTTCGACTACGCGGGCAACTGCCTTGTCGATACCACGCTTGATGAATACAGGGTTGGCACCTGCAGCCACGTTCTTGAGCCCTTCCTTGACCATTGCCTGGGCCAGAACGGTAGCGGTGGTG
>DUVI01000013.1 GCA_012841065.1 Bacillota bacterium | reverse complement strand
GAGTGTTGATACGGTCGAGGCCAAGAAACTGAGCTACCGGTATCCCCTCACAGATCAGTATGTGCTCAGGAGCATAGACCTCACTATACAGCGAGGCGAAAAGGTTGCACTCGTTGGCGAGAATGGTGCCGGTAAGACCACCTTTGTCAAACTGGTAAGCGGCATGCTCTATCCATCAGATGGTATGCTACTGGTAAACGGCATCCCAGTAGAGGAACTCTTGCCTGCTTCGAGAGAACGGTATTACAATGAGTAATAGGAGAATGTCTAGCGGTACCGGTGGTGTGCTGGACAAGGAATAGGGACGTAGGGGCTGATTCTATGGCCGGTGAAAGATTAATAAGAATAGGCACAGTGACGACGGAATTGGAGAGGGAGCTGGTCCGCTCGGCGCTTGAGTCCTACGGTATAGAGGTGTTGTTCCGCTCGTCACTGCCTTCAAGTGTATATCCGGGTTTGATGCCGATTAAGGTTCTTGTGCCTGAGAAAGACGCGGAAGTGGCAAAAAGCATTCTTTCTGAGACCATGCAGACTGCAGAGACCACCGATGAGCCAGGTGATATCGTTTAGGGTTCCTGCATAAGAATGCTTTTCTGGTACATGTAGTGTACCAACCTAGCCAACCTAGCGGTGTCATTGGCCAGAGTCTGCTTCGCTTCGATGGTACACACAATGCACCATTTCGCCCCATATCCTGGTTCTTGTAACACCGGTATTCGTTACTGCATCCGGGGACTTCCTGCATATCGTATGTTCATGAACTCAGCCAGGTCCTTATTGGTCGTCACCAGGTCTTCACGTGAAAGCTCGCTGACGGATTTCTTCCCCAGCGCTTGAAGTGCGAGTTTGATTTCTTCTGTGCACGAGTTTAGGAAGTTGGCCAAACTGGTTGCGACCTGCTTTGCATCCAACTTGTCGGTGTACTTGCCATCATAGAGCACTAACTGTGCGGGCACAGCCTCAGGTATGACTTTAGCTACCTGGGTATGTACAGCGGCCAGCACCGCAATTGTTCCTATATATACAGCGTCTGCGCCAACAGCCAGCGCCTTGAGAAAGTGGCCAGGAGTGCACAGTCCGCCTGCTGCAATGATACTGAAGCGGTCGCGGATTCTGTGTTCTTCCAGCCAATCAACGGTACGCACAAGGCCGTATAGAGTTGGGAGCCCCACGTCGTCTTCGAGGGTAGGTGGTGCCACTGCGGTTCCGCCTTCAGCCCCGTCGATTACGATGAAATCCGCCTGGGTATCGGCAATTACCTGGAGATCCTGCTCGATGAAATCGCTGGCAGCTATTTTCACGCCTACAGGTACGTCGTGTTCAGACTTGAGCTTGTTGACCAAGTCTATGATATCCCTGGGTGAGGAAACGCCAGGCATGCGGGCCCGCACTGTAGCATCTTCGCCTTCTTGGAGATGCCACGTTTCCCTCAGGTGTTCCCCTATACTGCCGCTTTGCATGGTAGATTCAACCGCGCCGCCAAAGGCGCCCTGGCCGAGCTGGACCTCAATGGCATCCAATAAGTCTAGCTGTTCCCGGGATGACAGCCATCCGCCTCTGTTGTACTGGCCTACCAAATATTTGGCGAGTGCACGTGTTTCGGGTGCCACAGCAGATTCACCTGTGTTGGTAGAAGTGCCTGCCATTGCCGAACCCTCTGCCAGGGCCATTTTCATCTTGAGGCTGAGGGAACCTCCGTAAGACATACCCGTTATCATTATGGGTATGTCAAGTTTCAGGGGCTTCTTTGCCGCCTTGCCGATCACGGTAACGGTGCTGATCTCGTCAAGGGTTTCTGTGGGCAGTTGGAACAGTTGCCTTGAATTGAGTAAAATCTGGTCCCAGGGTGAGCGTACCACCGGGCTTCCGAAGGGCCTCTGGAGTGCCTTACCCGTTTGAGCCCGCATACCGGCCTCAATTATTGCCCGCGGACCCAGTTTGTCTGCGACGGTTATGATTTCAGCCGGATTGGTTGGGTAGTCCTGGTTTAGTATCGCGCGGGTGAAGTTGTCCGCCAATGGGTTCATGAGCTTCATGAGAATCCAGTTCATCATGTGGACATTGCTCCTCATAGTTTCTCATACGAAGATCATTCCCCGTGCCGCTTGTTTTATTGCGCACTTCGTCTGAGAATAGGTTCAATGCCCTTTGGGGTTCTTGGCATGCAAGAACTCCAACCGGTGATCCGCCGGCCAGCTTACTTCGCCCATTCCGGTGGTCTTGCCATGCAAGAACCCCTGCTTTCCGTTTGGTTCAACCGATATGCATGCCGTCGCTTTCAGGAGTTATTTCTCCACAGCAGGTATTCTCTGGGGATCCCAACCCTTCATGTGGAACACACGCTCTCTTCCATAGTAGTCGTGGAGCAAGTTGAGTATTTCTCCGAATCTTTGGAAGTGGACGATCTCCCTTTGCCACAGGAACCGCAGGGTATCGGTTACATCCGGATCGTCTGAGAGCTGTATCAGGTACTCGTAGGTGGATCTTGCTTTTTGTTCTGCTGCCATGTTCTCGTGAATGTCGGTAATGGGATCGCCTTTTGATTGGATATACGAAGCTACCCAGGGTGCTCCTTCGGCGTTAACAAAATAGAGGGCCTTGTCGTGATCGGCATAGTACCCGTCCAGTCCCGCCCGCTTTATGTCTGCTATGCTGGCGTCCCTTATCAAGTTGTATACCAGGGTTGCAACTATCTCCATATGGGCAAGTTCTTCGGTGCCGATGTCGGTCAAAGCAGCCTTCGCTTCGGGGATGGGCATTGTGTATCTTTGGGTCAGGTATCTCAAAGAGGCCGCGAGTTCGCCGTCGGGGCCTCCGTATTGTGTGATCACAGCTTTTGCCAGCCTAGGGTTGGTAGATCTAACCCTGGCCGGGTATTGGAGCATCTTTTGGTAAACCCACATGTCTATTCAACTCCTTCTCCAGTTTACTTCCCATGGCCACGGGTCCTGGATCCATTGCCAGGTACGTCCTGTCATTCCCAGGCCGAAATTGAGCAGCGGGCCGTAGATCCGCTCATATTCCATCTTGGCACTCATAAGTTCCTGTGACCTCATCCTGAATTCCTGGAGTGCCCTCGTGTCATCGGGATGTGTATCCAAGTACAGGTTAAGTTCGGTAGCGGCGAATTGAAGTTCCATCAGCCTAAGAAGCATTTCTTTCTGTCGCGCATCCATCGCAAACCCTCCTTATGTGCCTGGTGGCTTCTGATAAAGCGGCACGTTTCTTACCAGTTCCGGGAAAAGCGTTCCCGTCCTGAGTGCATCCCGGAGGCTGAGTGTCTGGCCAAACATCTGCCAGGGCACGTACGCTGTAGCAAGTTCTCCGAAAATCAGACTGGAAGGTGTATCTGGCGCAGTCTGGCTTGCAACATGGGTTGCTTCGGGTTCTCCGCCTTCAAACGGCCAGCCTGAGCCACCTTGAGCAGCTTGTGTAAGGGACGAGGCTTCTTTATCCCGGTTCTCCATGGAACCCTCGTCAGGGCTGGATTGGTGCAGAACCGTGGGTGCAGAAAGGTCACCTGGATCGATACGGCAGCAGTCGCTTCCGGATGCAGTTCTGGCTAACCGGTCAGCAGTTGAGGCAATAGATTGGATTCCAGTCCGGCCTGCAGGCGACGTGAGCTCATCGTCAATCGGTGTATCTTCAGCCTGCGGTGGCTGACGCCTGAGCCTCCGTTTTGCCTGCTCTCGTGCGAGTTCCCGGTCTGAGTCGCGAATAAGCCTGAAAGGCTTGTGACTGCCTGGTAATTGTCTTCGCATATGCAGGTCCTCCTCATCTCAAGAGTTTGTTATCATTGCAGTTTATGTAAACGAGAGCTCTGAGGTGTATGCATAATGCCGCTGCCAGTACCGGCTGAGATTTGCCGTCATGGATACCGGCTTCACGGTTCAGCAGCCTCCCGGAAGGCAAACCAAGAAGAGGGCCATAGGAGCCCGAATCCCATAGGGCATACAACGGAGGGGCACCTAATAATAGGAAGAATCGGGGGACTTTAGCTGAAGATTGTATGGGATAAGTGTTATCATGTTCCAAACCACATGTTATAATACCCTCATTGCGATGTATAAACATACAACACACTTTAAGATAATGCATCAAACTTGCACCGATGACCTACTTGTTCTCAAGTGTACGCAAGTTCGTTATGCGTAAGAGTGTGGGGAGGAGGTGATGGGTGAGTTGGCCTGTACTCGGTGAAGCAGGCTGTCCGTAGGAGTCAACGACTTGTCACGCGCCGGTGTAACCGGCGTCTGGCTTTCGCATTTAGGGATCTGAGACGGTTGGCTGTTGCTTTTGAGGTTTCGCGAATTTTGACTCAAATCACTAAAAGGAGAGACTGGGAT
This sequence comes from Bacillota bacterium, assembly GCA_012841065.1. Lineage (GTDB taxonomy): Bacteria > Bacillota > Sulfobacillia > Fermentithermobacillales > Fermentithermobacillaceae > DTU015. The sequence continues at coordinate 11,630 of DUVI01000013.1, read as the reverse complement.
GAAAAAACGCTTTGCGGTTATACCTCTGATTGTCATCATGATGCTGTCGCTTATGGCCGGGTGTACTCAGGAGTCCGGCCCGGAAGCTACTGACGGTAATGGCGAGCAGGAAGCTCCAGCCATGAAACTTGTCGCGGTTGGCGAATGCACTTTTGCTCCGTTTGAGTATGTGGATGAAGCTACCGGGCAGCCGGCAGGATTTGACGTGGACCTTATCCATGCCATAGCCGAAGCTGCCGGTTTTGAAGTTGAGTACAAGAATATGGACTGGAACAGCCTGATTGCAGCGCTTCAGACAGGAGAGGCGGACCTTGTGGTATCTGGGATGACCATTACTGACGAAAGGGTCCTCGAGGTCAAGTTCTCAGACCCATATTTTGAGTCAGGCCAGGCGTGGTGCGTAGAAGAAGGTTCGCCCATAAAGACCCTGGATGACCTGGCCGGAAAGACAGTTGCAGTTCAGATCAACACCACAGCAGACTATGCCGCGCAAAAACTGGATGAGAAGTTCAAGGAAGAGGGTAAGCCCGGACTAAGCATCAAGAGGCTGGAACAGGCTGCAGACGTGTTCAACGAGCTCAAAGTGGGCGGTGCTGATGCAGTTATTTCTGACTTGCCGGTTATTCAGGAGTACCTGAAGAACAATCCCGACTCAAACATAATCATTCCCGAACCTGCGTTTACTGTCGAGTATTACGGCATAGCCATGCGCAAGCAGGACAAAGAGATCCACGAGCTGGTCAACAAAGGTCTGGCAACGATCAAGGCAAGCGGCAAGTATGAGGAACTGTATGAGAAATATTTCGGAACCAAGTGAAGCTTGCTGTACCGGTTACCAACGTTAGACTGAGAAATCGGCAGGGCCGGATGCACCAGGCCGGCACGGGCACACATGCCTGTGAATACGCGGACCCTCATGGACGGGGAGATTGACGACAGGAGGGAGCTGTTCTGATTAAGTTGGATTTGAGTGTGGTGGCAAGATACTTCCCCTTCTTAGTAAGAGGGGTCGGAATCACGATTGAGTTTACCTTCATATCGTTCTTGCTCGCGATAGTGCTCGGCCTGGTGATTGCCCTCGGCCGGATCAGCGAGAACAGGTTCATCCGGATTCCATGTCAGATATATATAGATTTCATAAGGGGTACACCTCTGCTTGCCCAGATTTATCTGGTGCATTTTGGCTTGCCCCAGATATTTGGTTACAAGCCGGTAGGCTTCGTTGACGCCCTCATCGCCCTTACCCTGAATTCTTCAGCCTACATGGCAGAGATTTACAGGAGTGGAATCGAGTCAATCGAGGCCGGGCAGATGGAAGCTGCCAGATCGCTAGGGATGACCTATGGCCAGGCCATGCGGTATGTGATTCTGCCTCAGACTATCAGGCGGGTGATCCCTCCCATGGGCAACGAATTCATCACCCTGCTCAAAGAGTCATCTCTTGTGTCTGTGATCGGTATGGAAGACCTGATGATGCGGGCGAAGATGATGGCCGGCCGGAGTTTCCGGCCCTTTGAAGCTTACTTCACGGCAGCTCTGATATACCTTGCAATGACCTTTACCTTTAGCAGGTTGTTAGGGCGGGTAGAAGGGAGGCTCAAGGCCAGTGGTCGAAGTTAAGCAGCTCCACAAGAGTTTCGGCGACCTCCACGTGCTCCGGGGCATAGATCTTGAGGTAAAGAAAGGCGAGGTAGTGGTGATAATCGGGCCCAGCGGATCGGGTAAGAGCACCTTTTTGCGCTGCATAAACCACCTGGAACAGCCCAGCTCAGGTGAGATCCACATCGGCGGCGTGAACCTGGACGACGGAAGCGTTGACATAAACCTGATACGCCAGAGTGTAGGGATGGTGTTCCAGCAGTTCAACCTGTTTCCTCACCTTACGGTGCTTCAGAACATATGCCTTGCGCCGGTCAAAGTGTTGAACATGCCTCAGGCAGACGCCGAGGAACTGGCCAGGGAACTGCTGAGGAAGGTCGGCCTTGCCGACAAAGAGTCCTCATATCCCCACCAGCTTTCAGGCGGGCAGCAGCAAAGGGTGGCGATTGCACGGGCGCTGGCCATGAAGCCCAAGCTGATGCTGTTTGACGAACCCACTTCTGCGCTGGACCCTGAAATGATTGGCGAGGTGCTCATGGTTATGAGAGAACTTGCGCTTGATGGCATGACCATGCTTGTCGTAAGCCATGAGATGGGATTTGCCAGAGAAGTGGCGGACAGGATTGTACTCATGGACGAAGGACTGATAATCGAGGAAGGAGAGCCTGCTGAGTTTTTCAGCAATCCAAAGCATGAGAGAACCAAAGCTTTCCTGAGCAAGATTTTGTGAATGGCCGGATAAGGTGGGTTGAAACGGCCACTTGCCCCGGTTTGGGCGCCCGGTTCGGACAATCACGGTTCCCCGGAGCCAAGCTTTCTGGGGAACCGTTTGATTTTGCTGTCAACAATGAAGGAGAGGTGAGTGCATGCTCGGTAAGCATGCAAGCTATTAGGTTAGAGAAGAACAGTATATAGAAGACCAATGCATGACGTTAGTACCTGTCACTCTATCTGAGTATGCCGAGGACATGGAAAGATCTACAGGCGAAATGTTGGGGTTCCACATAGAGTCTAACCACGATCACTTACATGATGCATCAGATCTCAAATGGTTTTGGCTAAGTATCCCGACAACGCGCTATGTTGGTACTATGCCTGGTTGTCTGCTTTGTACCTCTCTCTTCAACTATTCATTTACTTCTTGATATTATTGTCAGCCCTGATTACTGATCCTATGGTGCCTTTCATGTCTACCTCTGTAAAGTGAGCCAGGCAGCTATAACCTGCTGCGTGAAGCTGGTAAACTCTAATAAACCTTTGGGAATGCTCGGGGCGATAGATTAAGCTTCTGCTTTCGCGACCATTGATTAGCGGGGAGGGAGCACAGTGGACTTAATTCTCCAGGGTTTAAGTAATCCTTTCCTTGGGCCGGTGTTTGCTGTTGTGGCAGGAATCCTGGCTTCAGCAAGCCCATGTGCCATGTCTGCCGTCCCCCTGATGGTGGCCCATATCGCCGGTGCCCGTCCTGAGGCGCGTAAGCGTCAGACTGCCCTGTTTGTACTGGGGATGACGATAGCCCTTTCGGTAACAGGGATGGTCGCCGGACTCCTTGGGAAATCCCTGCTGTTTGCAGCCCCCTGGATTAGGTGGATTGCCGGAATTGCCTTCGTAATTGCCGGATTGTCGTATTTAGAAATGTTCGGTTCCTCGAAAACCTGCGATGCCAGCATCCCTTTGGAAGCTTTGCTTGACGAAGATGGCGATGATGTATCCCAAGCAGCCGTATCAGGGGACATCCGCCAGAAAGGCTGTGCCGGGGCGTCCCTGAGATCCATCGGCCTTGGGATGCTTTACGGGCTGTCGGCATCTCCATGCTCAACCCCTGCGCTCATAGCTATCCTTACCATAGTCGCGTCAACCGGTTCCGTGATAAGAGGCGGCTTGCTGCTTTTGGCATACTCGTTGGGCCAATCTGTGTTGGTACTTTTTGCAGGGCTTTTTGCTACCCAATTTACTGAGTTTCTCGAAAGTGAGCGAAACACCCTGCTGCTTGACATACTTAGGAAAGCCGGCGGAGTGATAATTGCCGGGTTCGGGGTTTATCTGATGGTGAGGCCTTACTTGTAGCGGCCTATTTGAAGTGATGCTTACCTCTTATCACACCCGGGGGGGGAGGACGTGTCAATGAACGCAAATCCTTCAGCCGCCTTGGCCGGCAACAGGTATTTCAGAATCGTGGCTCTGGCCCTGGTGCTATTGGTAGCAGCGGGATGGTACTGGAATATGTCGCGGGTTCCGGAATCGGACTCAGGTGAAACAACCATTGAGGACATAGCGCCTGAAGATCTTACTGCATATCTCACTGGGGATAAACGCGGCATCTTAGAGTTCTACACAAACTCCTGTCCGTACTGCGTGATGATCGAGCCTGAGCTTGAGGAACTCAAGGCAAAGTACGGAGAAGAGATCTTCATCGTCAAGATAAACGCCGAACGCTATCCTGATGAGGCTTCAGAGTATGGCATCCGCGGGGTACCCATGCTGATATTCTTGGACGAATCTGGCAACGCCAAAGCCAGTCTTGCAGGCTACCGCGATGCCGAAGGGATTGCCCGGATTCTCCGACACCTTGGATTCATCGAGTAGTTGCATCGGGTAGTTGCTGAAACGGTCAATAGCTTGATGAAGCCTAACGCGCACATGCGAGTTCATTGTGTCATTGCCTCGTGCTGGATGTTACTGCAAGTTCAAGCAAAGTTACGAGATATGCAGATTCAAGGATATACCACGGATACGGGCGGCTGTTGAGCAAGTATTTTTGATTGACCCAGTCCACAAACTCCAGGGCTTTGTCCCGGTCTCCCATCATAAGCGAGGCAACCGCCACGTTGGTCCAGGGAAATCTGTCCTTCTTTACGCCTGCCTGCCACTCAGGGAAGTTTTGCACAAATGTGTGCCATATGGCATGCGCTTCGGGATCATCCGGAGACACCAGCCCGCAGGTCACGAGGTACAGCTGTGACACTCCGTCAGGATACCATTTTCTGTCCCTGGGAAACCGCTTCCAGATGGGTGATAATGACCAGGCGAAACCTCCCCTTTCGGGGTCGTAAAGCACGTCAAAAATGCCCTCTTTTATCCTGGTTGCAACACGCTTCAAGCGATTTGCTTCATCAAGGTAACCCTCTTCAAGCAGAACTTGAGACCAATCCAATAGCCCGCGATAGTTTTCGGCGTTATCCATGAGATACTTGGTGCGTGAACCTGGTTTGACAAATACGAGCCCGTCTTCATCTTGTAGCTCTACCACCACATTTGCCACCAAGCTGATATCGTGGAAGTTGGCACGGATGAGTTCTCTGTCGCCGGTTTTGAAATAGTAGGCTGCTACAAGCGACAGGAACGTGGCGGCATAGCTGTCTGCCGAATCGTAGTTGGCGGTGGGTACCATCATTATCTTTGTGAGGTCACCCGCAATGCCGGATGTGTCGCCAGGCGGCAAATACTCTACCCTGAAGTCGTATATAGTGCCTGAGAGACCCCACCGGTCCGGTTTGTTGAGGCTGGATAGGTACCACAAAATGTAGTCCCTTACTACTTCGGGGTTACTGACGACAAGGGTTCTTGCCGCGAGGTTTGGGAAATACGGGATTACAGTATTGCCTCCTGGTGACTGGGTAAAGGCGCCGTTCGGCAACCTGCAGCTCACAAGCCAGGCCAATTCGTCTTCGATGAGGAAGTCAAAATGTTGAGGAGTCAGGTAATCAGGCCCGGAGGCAACTCCTGCGACCTCATGGGTGCCGCTTTCACCGGCCTGATTATCCTGATCATCTTGGGAGTTGTGTGACATGCCTTGATACCGTGGGCTTACGTGCCGGCCGAAATGGATTATCGCAGCCAGCACAGTCAGCGCAAGCACGGCTGCCAAGAACGGTTTTCCCTGAGAAAGTAAAAATCTTACCACCGGCTCTCCTCCGAAATCTCCAATATCAAAAGGGCCGACAGGAAATAAGTCCTGATGGGATCTCTCCAGTAATCTATTCGATACGGGATACAAAACTCCTGCTAGATGGCCATTTCCAAGTCCGTCACATAATGGCGTCAGGAGAGTTTCTTGCCACAGATGGCAACAAGCAGGACACCAAATCGTGCCAGGATCGTGTGCAAGAGAGTCCACCATAGGTTACAATTGGGGTAATGGCCTTCAACCACAGAATGGCCGGAACCCACAAACACTTCAGGGAGGATGATACAGTGAAAACAATCCCTTTCACAAAAATGCACGGATTAGGTAACGACTACATATATGTCGACAGGTTTTCATACCCCCACGAACACGATTGGCCGGAGTTGGCGCGCCGGATGTCAGACCGTCACTTTGGAGTAGGGTCTGACGGCTTGATTCTCGTAGAACCCTCAGACATAGCTGATTTCAGGATGGTTTTCTTTAATGCAGACGGGTTGGAAGGTGAAATGTGCGGCAATGGAATGCGTTGTTTCGCCAAGTACGTGTATGAGAACAAGCTGACGGACAAGACCTCCCTGGTAGTGGAAACCAAGGCAGGCCTTATAAAGCCTCACCTTACTGTGAAAGACGGGATAGTGGAGACGATTTCTGTGGACATGGGCATTCCCCGCCTCAACAGAGCTCAAATCCCCCTGGCAAAGCTGGATGGGCCTGAGCCGGTGGTGAATGAGCCCATCGAACTTGAGGGGAAGGTGCTTTATGGAACTTGCGTGTCCATGGGCAACCCTCATTGTGTGTTTTTCGTTGATGATGTGTGGAAAGTAGAACTGGAAAAGATCGGGCCCAAATTGGAATTCCATCCTATTTTTCCCGAGCGCGCCAACATTGAGTTTGTAGCAGTGAAATCAAGGAATGAAATAGACATGCGCATTTGGGAGAGGGGCTCAGGTGTTACCCTGGCTTCAGGTACGGGGTCTTCCGCGTCGGTCGTTGCATCAATCCTCAACGGAAAGGTTGACAGGGGTGTGCCCGTAACGGTGAATTTGCAGGGCGGCACTCTCGTGGTTGAGTGGAAGCACGACGGCCACGTGTGGCAGACAGGGCCGGCCACCCTGGTATTTACAGGACAGTATTACTTGTAAGTGTTTGAATTGAGTACGATCCGCATCCTTTGCAGGGCAGTTGGTACATAGGCTTTGCTGTGGAACTTAGCCCGCAACAGCCTGCACCGGTTTTATTACGTTTTGGAATGGAGTAGGGTACATGTCGCAAGTGGTCGCAGATCTGTTGTTGCTCCTGATCACGATTATCTGGGGTACAACTTTCGTTATAGTAAAAGAAGCAACTGTATCCATTAAGCCGTTTACTTTCCTGGCAGTAAGATTCTTTGTGGGCAGCTTTGCTTTGCTGTTCTGGCTGGCTCTCAGGCGCATGTGGCGTTCTAACCGGACACGGGGCGAAGCAGATGGACATTTTGACCATGCTGCTGGCGGTGTGTCTGATGCTGTTGGAGGGGCCCTGGACTGTTTCCGGACTCGCAAGGTTCTCGTAAACGGTGCCGTAATCACGGGAGTCACCCTATTTCTGGCTTATGCCACCCAGACCATCGGGCTGCTGACCGTTGCGGCAGGCAAAGCTGCCTTTATAACCGGACTGTCGGTGGTGCTGGTCCCTGTTGGATCAGCCGTGTTGCTCAGAGTGGTTCCTGAAATCAACGCCGCCATCGGAGTGTTCTTGGCTACCATAGGGCTGGGAGTTATGTCCCTCACCCTGCCATTTAGGGTGGAAACAGGCGATGTGCTCATCTTCTTGTGCGCAATCGGGTTTGCTGCACACATTCTTCTCGTCGGGATACATTCGAAACACGGTGACCCAGCGATTTTTGCCACAATCCAGCTGATGATCGTAGCGGTAGGTTCCCTGGTGGCAGCTTTGTGCTTGGAGCAGCCGCTCGTGGTCCCAAGGGAAGCCTGGGGAGCCATTATCTATACAGGCATAGTGGCTACGGCGGTGACTGTGTTGGTACAATCCACTGTACAGAAATACACTTCTGCAACCCATGCTGCACTGATTTATTCGGCTGAGCCTGTGTTTGCGGCGTTTTTCGGATGGCTCATGCTGGGTGAAGTGCTAAGCCCACGGGAGGCCGTAGGTGCGGTATTGATCCTGGCGGGTATGCTTGTTTCAGAAATAGCCCCATGGAAGCGCCAACAGTTGGGGGAACAGACTGTGCCTGGAGGAGAAGGGTGAAAACCTGGGTGGGTTGACAGGAAAGGGCGCGTTTTGTAGCTTTATATAGAGTACCCAAGTGAAAATCACAACGACAACAGGCCTTACGGAGCCTGACTTTTTGGATGCAGACTTAGACGAAGCTATGAATGGAGTAATGTATATATGCCGCAAATAGTTGCTGATCTGTTGCTGCTCCTGGCAACGGCTATCTGGGGTAGCACTTTCCCAATAGTAAAAGAAGCTATTTCATCAATTAAGCCTTTTACGTTCTTGGCGGCGAGGTTCCTTACCGCCGGCGCCACCTTGCTCTTGGTCCTGGCGGTAAGGAGTTTGGCGCGTCGGTGGGCTTCCAGGCGTGCAGGACACCACAATGACCATGACCGGAAACGCGTTTCCCGGTTGCCTCGCGGGCTTATCAGAAATGCTGTGATTGCAGGCGGTATCTTGCTGTTTGCCTATTCAGCCCAAACCTTCGGTATGCTCACAGTGCCTGCAGGCAAAGCCGGCTTCATCGTGGGGATGTCAGTGGTCATGGTGCCTGTGGCTTCGGCGCTGGTGCTTAAGGTGGCTCCCGATACAAGTACCGGTATCGGTGTGGTGCTTGCTACTCTGGGTTTGGGGCTTATGTCTCTCACGCTTCCCTTCAGGGTTGAGATAGGTGATACCCTGGTGTTCCTGAGTGCCGTGGGATATGCCGCACACATTTTGCTTTTGGGCGAGTATTCGAAGCACTACGAACCGGTGGCCTTGGCTGCGATCCAAGTGATGGCGGTAGGTGTGGGTTGTTTGATCGCAGCGTTACGGTCTGAACAGCCTTTATTGATTCCAAGGAAAAGCTGGGGAGCTATAGCTTATTGCGGGGTTCTGGCTACGGCGCTTACCCTGACCATACAGTCCACCGTGCAGAGGTACACTACCGCTAGCCATACTGCACTTATCCTGTCGGGTGAGCCCGTATTCGCAGCGTTGTTTGCATGGATTCTAATCGGCGAAACCCTTACTCCCCGGGAGACTGTAGGGGCCGCGCTGATTTTGGCTGGCATGCTTGTTTCAGAATTGGCCCCGGGCAAGAAGCAACCGGCTGCTCAGGAACAAGCGGCAGTTTCTGACTAAAGGTTCTAAGGCCGGGCCCACAACTTCTGCAATCCGTTTACCACTGCTTGTATCAGTATGATGGGGCTCGGCACATCGACTCCCATCAGCATTAGGAGACTCACGGTGAAAACCGAGAGGGACAAGACAGAAAATACCACTAAGTCCCGCCAGTGTTTGTGTTTGATCATAGCCGGCACTTCGTATAAAACTAGGAGTGCCAGGATCGCTACCAATGACGCCAAGTAAACCAGGTTCAAACCAAGCCCCCCCTCGCTGAGCTGATTTCCGGCCAGTTTGAACATTTGTGCTTACACAAGCATATATCCCTACCGGCTCTCCGTGCTCTTGAGTATCACACCCGTTCCCCTCAGGTGGGTCGTGACGTTTATACTTACCTCGATAGTGGGAAAAATCTCGTCCCACCGGTCTCTTAGTTTCGCCCACTCTTTGGGTTTTCGCCTAAATATGTACTGCCCGAATCCAACGGCATCGGCTCCCAGTCGCTGCAGGGTTGCAATGGTTCGTGCGATTTCATCTTCGATGGCTGTTTCGACGCCTCTTTCAAATTGTGTCCAAAGCTCAGGCTCTTCTATGAAATCCACAGGTTCTTGAACGCCTCCCAGGTTTCCTACGGTGTTCACCTCTATCCGCGCTCTCACTCTGTCATCTTCCACTTCCACTTTGAACTTACCGCTTGATCTCAGGATCTCCGCGCTGGCAATCTTGCCTTCAGCGGCCGGTTGAGGGAACTCAACCACTGTATCGTTGACTTTGCCTAGTATCCAGTTAAGTCCCCTGGTCTCAAAGCTGTCCAGCCAGCCCACCAAGTAATCGCCTTTGAATACTGCGGTCCCTCCGAGTGTTGCTGTAGCTTTTACTTGTTCTCGGGACACTTCGCCCTCAATTTCAAAATCAGATTCAAAGGGGATTAACTTGGCGCCCATGGCAATAGGTTCAATCCCTTCGCTTTCCATCCGGTCCATGAATTCTCTTATTGTGGTTTCAGGGATAGTGCCCCACGCGTTTGTAAGGTGGTTCATGATTCCCTGCAACGCCCTAGATGACATCGGCATTCCCTCGAATTCAGCCTGAATCAAATCCTTGGCAGTGGCGCCTTTGACCACGCCGATATGCGCTGTGAGCCTTGGTTCAGGGTTTCTGTTGATGAGGTCTAGGAACGGCTTGAGGCCGGATTCTCTGAACACTTCCTCTCCAAAGAGGTAGAAATTATTATGAGGCAGGTACGGCCGTTTGGGGGAAAGGTAGCTCAAGTTTCGCAAAGCTTCGAACATTGTGTTGCCTTCGGAGGTGGCTACCCAGAATGGTTTCTCATCTGACTTCTGCCCCTCAGCCGAACCCATGGCCTCTGGTTTGGCGAATTGGGCGGTTATCTGTATGTTACCTGATGGTGACATGTCTACCCCGACGGCCACGACGAATGCCAGGTCTTCGATTTCCTTCCGGCTCCAACAGCCCGAGGCAACCGTCATGAGCAACGTGATCGCAGTGAGGTACACGGTTATCTTAAGAAGAACCCTACAGGTTTTCATCTGGTTCTGCCTCCAAGGCCATGGGATCTTCCTGTATCCTTGGTTTCTTGAGTCCAAGTTTGCTGAGTGTATGACAGGCATAAAGCAAAGCAAACACACCTAACACCAGCAAGGGAACGAACACAGGCTGGATACGTATAAAATACTCGACTTGCTCCACGTGGTTCCTGAAAAGCAACATACTCAAGAGCACGGTCAGGGCTCCAACCGGATAAGCCAGCGGTTGAAACCAGTTGAGATTGAACAACTGAGCAAGCCCCAGAGACGAAGCCCAGATATACGTCGCAATATTTACACCAGCGTTCAGAAACCAAACAATTACGGGGATGATCTCGATTCTTTCGAAAAACTCTCCTATGCTTATCTGCCTTACAAGCTGAAGACTTGGCACTGCAGAGTGTGTAGCCCGGGCTCCGAACACCGCCACAAGGGCGACACATTGGGCTATCAGCATGGTTCCGCTCACCAGAACCGCATACCTCGTGTAGCGCAAGATCTCCTTTTTGTTGTGGATATACGGTATTATCATCCCCAACACACTGAGCCTGAGGAATACAGCAATTATTGTGGCAGCGCGCTTGAGGTGGGGGCCAAGCCCGTAGGGCAATATGGGCAGGAAGTTTTGGAAGTCCATTGCTTGGAACGGCAAGACAAACGTGATTGCGGACAAGATTATGCCTACAGCTACCATTTCGCTCCACCGGCCGGTAATCTCAATGCCGTGTCTGGCCGTCTGGGCGCTCAGGAAAACAGTCATGGCTATGAACACCAGAACGGGTGTTTCAGGCATGAACGCGGTAACCACGGCGCCGCCCATGGCCCTTGCCGTTACTGCTGCGTCGAAGATCCAAAACCCTATAATCAGGAATGCTACAATACTGCCAAAAAACTTCCCCAGTATGGCTTGGCTGAACTGAACCGCGGTCATGCCGGGGAAGTTGAGCGAGAATCTTACGATTAACTCAAGGATTATAAGTGAGGCGACAGTGCCTATTACTGCTCCAATCCACGCATCGGTGGGGGATTCGTGCCCTGTCATGAACGGGAAGGTGATAGTGGTGTCAGTCATGCGTATTATCAGCAGTATGCACATGTACTGAAACGATGATATCCTGCCTGTCTCCAGTTGCCGCATGACTCATGCTTCCTCCTTCCAAGTCTAGTTCTTGCGTCTGCGTGCTCCGCTGACTCCCGGTATGAGTGGTTTGGTCGAGTTTAGCTTTATCCGCCCGACTCACCTTTTTCAT
>DUVI01000012.1 GCA_012841065.1 Bacillota bacterium | reverse complement strand
CGTGGCGAAGAGAGACATCGACGTCGGGTTTGCCGTTCAGAAAATGAGAACTGAGGACACATCTGCAATCCCTCTGTTTGAGGAGCGAATGTGTATTGTCCGTAACGCAGCTTATTGCTCCCATCACAAACCTGTTCATCCGCACGATCTTGCGCCTCAGAAGGAGATATACATCCCTTGGGGCCATGAATACGTGATGTGGCGTGAACATTGGTTCGGAAGGACATCATCCCGTCTTCTGAACGTGGACACCCTTTCACTGGTGTTCCAGTTCATCCTCACAGGAGACTACTGGGCCCTCGTCCCTGAATCCGTGGCCAGGACCTATGGTGATGACGGCTCCATAAGGTTCTACAATATTGAGGATGGTCCGCCGCCTCGCCGATGCTGCATAGTGGTAAACAAACAACCCTTCTCGAACGCTAAGACCTGGAAGCCTGTGCTCAAACATGCGCTTGTGACGTTCCTGCAACAGAAACCCTGGCTGCGCCCGGTGCGGAAGCATCTAGAATTCTAATGCATCCTGTGATATACAACGCTTCTTGGGCTAGACCCCCAGGAATTCAGGGATTCAGCGGACCCAACGGCGGTCGTGATAAATTTGGGCAGGACAGCACTGGGCAAACGGGGCACAGGCGAGATCTTGGCAGTAAAGCCTGGCGAAACCCTGAAAATTAGCCTGAATCCATATATGCGAGATTCTGAACAACCGGCGCCCGTTATGGAACTCACCGTGGGCTGTCTCACTGACCAAAGGCCCCTCGGGGTGATTATCGCTCCTATGAACACCGTTCCCATAGTCGTCAGTCGGAAAGTGTTCAAGGGATTCCCTGACACCTGGAAACACCTGGGCCCCCAAGGCAATCCTGCGTTTCAGTACCTCTATCTCACAGCAAGCGACCCTGATTCTGCGGAGATAGCGGTTCACGAGGTTGTCAAGGACGCAGACATCGGCATGGATTCCGGCGGACCAATTCATATATTCAACATGGCCAGCCACACCCGACGGGAACAAGGCTTCCTCCTTGTGATGGGGGGTATTCATCTACGGGTTCATCAGCATTGTGACCTTTATCTGCATCGCCAAGCGCTTGCACAACACCATAATTCACCTGTACGGCTTGGAACGCCAGAACTGACAACCCAGACGGATACATTATTCCCCTAGCCTGCTACGGGCAAAGGTCTCCTCCAGCAGGCTCCACTTCCTGTGTATCTCCTGGAGCAGCTTATCCCTCTCAGGTGACTGGAACACCATGAAAGCAGCATCTGTGAGGGATAGACCGGAAGAGGTATAAGAGTAGAACTTAACCGGGACCTGCACACCGTTTACCGTGTGAAACCGGGGCAATACGTCACGGAAAGCCTCATTTTCGATTCTGCTTATCGCCTGTTCTTTGGTTAGTGTACCCGACTTGAACCCCGCGATGGCTTGTTCAACCCGTGTGGATTTGGTGGGATCTGACAACTGCGGCATGTCAACTTCAAGCCGGTCCAGGTATATTTCAAAAAACAAGCCGGCAAGTTCCCTCTTGTTCACATACCTCTTGTTGCCTTCAACCATCCGGGCAATTGCAAGGGCAAGGGCCATCTTGTAGGTAGAAGTGTTCTTACCACGCTCGATAATGGCTCTGAAGGAGTCCATAGCTTCTGGAGGTGTCAGCATTGTATACTCCCCCGCTACTTGTCACCTGTCACCGCCTAGACTGACTCCTAGACTGACGCTTCAACTAGGACAAGGCGTTGCACGGACACCGGCGCAAGCCGTCATATGTGTGAACCCGCAGACCGTCAAGAAAGATTTCCACGCAGCTAACTGAAATTCCTATTCAGGAATAAGGACATCATTGTGCCGGCCATTGGCCCGTTTCCACGCATCTAATTGAAGTTCCTATGCGTCAATAGCAGGTTCCTATTAGTACACCCTCTTCCCAGGTATTACACCCCTGACGCCGCCTCGGGGATTATCTATGTCACCTGCGTATCTCGGTATTAGATGAACGTGAACGTGGAAAACAGTCTGTCCTGCTGCGCTGCCGCAGTTGATTCCTACGTTGTAGCCGTCCGGGGCCATTTGCTCGGCGAGCATCTTCTTAGATCGATCAAGAACTTCGAGAATCGCCCGCTTTTCTTCCGCCGTCGTATCGAAGAAATCCGCCACATGCCGTTTGGGGATAATCAGCATGTGCCCAGGGGAAACAGGGTACTTATCATATATGGCAAAAGCCAGTTCGTTGGAAACCACTACCTCTTTCGGATTGCAGAAGGGGCAATGCATTGTTATCACACCTCTTAGCCAAGCCATCTCTCATTTTATGCCAACAACCCTCTGAACTCAATCAGACCGGTCCTTGGAGGATGCAACGGTTTCCCTCCAGATCGAAAGCCTCTAGGATTTCCGATATCGACTGCACAGGGGCACGACGTAACGATCCCAAATACAGTAGATTCTCCTCTACTGTAAGACGCCAGTACAGACTGCGGCCTCCTTCAGCTACCATGTTGACACGTGAGGAGGGATTTGTGACCGGGGTTTCATCCAGAAAGATGGTACCGCTGGTCTGGATGACCAGACCCGCAAGTATACGTAATAGTGTGGTTTTTCCGGATCCATTCAGTCCTAGAAGCCCCATTATTTCCCCATCATTCACCGTCAAACTGACATCATCAACGGCGCGTATTTCTCCATGCTTAGTGTGGTAGACTTTTGTCAATAATTCAGTCCTGAGCATTAGCCAACCTCCCCCAGTTCCACTAAGCCAACAAGTGCGGACAGACATCATCGCTTGGCTGTGCTAGAGAGGCCTGGTACGGGCTTACGGTTTTCTGCAGAGCAAGAACTAGGATGAGTGCAGTGTCTAATTGTCATATACTCGTGTCGAACGTAACATTCCTCTTGTAATTCCTATATTTGCAAGAGACGCTGCTATAGATCGTTGTTTTTGACTGCATAATCAATCTAGCAGTTCCGTGTCAAACACGAATTAGGAAGGATATCCAGGCATCGCATTCGAATTATCCATAAAACGACAAGTAAGCCGAAAGACCCCGCTCAAATGGCGACAAGAAGACACCATTGACAGGAGGGAAGCGGTGTGACGTACGAGTCGATCACGCACGAGATGATACAAGCCCTCTCTGATGAAATAGAAGCAATCAAGGAAGGCGGCGGAGGAAGGCAGGTACCCCTTCAGAACGGCAGAAAGGTCGGTTTCGCCGGGGGCAGGTTTTTGTACATCTTCAACCTGGCTTTTGAACTGGCGGTGCCTGACGACACGCCGGCTCAACTGAAGGTAGGCAATCACAGCTATCGAGTAACAGTAGTCTCGGTTGATGGTTTTGAAGTCACCTTGGCCTTACAGGAGGATCTAGGGACAAGAGTGCCCACTGCCTCTCTCAACACTTCACCCTGGTACCTGCTTGAGATCCTGAGGACTAGGCTACAAGAGACCGTAGCCGGAAAACTGGCAGTGAACCAGGAGATGTCGCTAAGGTTGTTCAACCGGTTGCCCAATGAAGTCATCTGTATCGCCCCGCAGCCAGACTTCACGGTCGCTCAATCCTCAGCCGGCTCCCCTCTTCCGCAACTCAATGAGGAGCAGGAAGCGGCGGTGACAAAGGCGCTGTCTGAAAGGATTACTTTCGTCTGGGGACCACCTGGGACAGGCAAGACAACGACAATCAACTACCTGGTACCAAGTCTCGTTCGTTGTCAAGAGCGGGTCTTAATCACCGCTCATACCAACACAGCAGTCGATACCGTGTTGAAGGCGGCAATAAAAGGGCTCACGAAAGAAGAAGTGCGCGACGGTGCAATCATACGTATTGGACAAGTCAGTGAAGAGGATGGGACCATCGAGTACATCACTCTTGAGGCCGTGGTCGAGCGCAGAGGAGCAGTTCTCAAGAGGCAACTCAAGGACATACAAACCCGTATGGCAACCGTCAAGGAGAACCACGCATGGTGGGCAGCATGGGAGACGGATCTGGCCAAGGTCCGGGAACTGGAAACTGCAAAGAACCTTGCTGAAAAGCAGCTGCGGGAGATCATTCAGGAGAAGCAAAATATGGAACGACGGGTTGTCGGTCTGCGAGAGGACGAAACACGCCTTCAAGAGAGCTTGATTGAGGCCCAAAATGCTGGCTTTCTTAGAAGAATTCTGGGCGGCCTAAACCCCGCACGCATCCAACGGCAACTCACAGATGTACAGGCCGAACGCGCCCGATGTGAACACACCTTGGAACGCATAACTGGGCAGCTACCTGCCAGTCAGTCAGCCGCCAAAGCAGCGGCCACGGCCCTGGCCCAGACTCTAAACGCCTTGAGTCGCAAGGGCCCCCTGCCCACCTTGGACCAGGTACACCAAGAACTCAAGAGATTGGGCGCGGAACTGGAAGCCTTGGAAAACCAGGCAAGAGCCATCGAAGACGAGTTACAGCAACTAGCCCACAGAATTGTCAGGGAAGCCAAGGTCATAGGTGCTACCCTCACCAAGCTGTGCACAACCCGGGAACTGTATCAAAACAAGTTTGACAATGTGATAGTGGATGAGGCAAGTATGGCACCACAACCGCATCTTTGGTTTGCAGCCGCTCTCTCAACCAAGCGAGTGGTCGCGCTAGGAGATTTTAGACAGCTCCAGCCTATCTGTACTGCTCAATCCGAAATAGCGCTGAAAAGAATTGCAAGATCCGTATACCAAGAAGCAGGAATTGTTGACGAAGCCTTGCGTGTTCGACTGGGCGACCCGAGATTGGTTTCCCTAAGAAAGCAGTATAGGATGGACGAAAAGATCGGCGAACTGGTTAACGACCTAGTATACAGGGAGGATGGAAACCCTCTGGAGCATCATGCACCGGAATACAGTACGAGACCCGGTCGATTGGCCAACCCCGAACCCGAACACCCCCTGATCCTATGTGACACCACTTCTGTGAACCCATGGTGTGCCCGCCTTGAGCCCGGATACTCGCGCTACAATATCTACAGCGCCATAGTGGCTATTCGGCTTGCCCAGCAGGTAGTCGATAGTACTAGGAATGACAAGCTCGAAATCGGCGTCATGTGCCCATACACAGCGCAGGCGCGGCTTCTAAACATCATAGCCAAAGAACGGGAACTGACAAGCCAAGTCAAGGTGGCTACAGTTCACAGATTCCAAGGCAATGAGAAAGACGTCATCATAGTAGACCTGGTCGATGGTCCGCCTTTTGACCCTGGAATCTTGCTGACCAAGCAAGAAGCCAAGAATCTCCTAAACGTCGCGTTCTCAAGGGCAAAGGGTAAAGTGATCCTGGTCGGTCACGTCGGGTACTTCGAGACCCGTTGGATGGGCGAAGCACTTGACAAAACCTTGGCTTACTTCGGAAAACACGCAAGAATCATAGACAGTTCAGCTATCCTTTCGGGGTACAGCGATCCTGAGGTTGTAAAACGCGCACAAGCAATCGCTGGGCGAACGCCGATTGGAAACCCTGAAGGCATGACCCTGTTCAACGAGAGCACTTTCTACCCAGCGTTCTCCCGCGACCTTATTTCCGCCCGCGAACGAGTGATTGTCTTTAGTCCGTTCGTACAGCCAGGCAGAACATCCCGCATAGCGCCAGCATTAAGAGTGCTTATGGAGAACGGCGTCGAGGTAGTTGTAGTGACTCGTCCCAGAACCAAGCGACGGCGTGCAAAAAGCCAAGGCGATCCCGGAGAACACACCGCAGCAGATAAGGTAGTTGATGATCTCATTAGTCTGGGAGTGAAGGTGCTGACACGTCCTCGCCTTCATGAGAAGCTCGCTTTTATCGATGACAGGATCACTTGGATGGGTAGCCTCAACATCCTGTCGCACAGCCATACAACTGAACAGATGACACGATTCGAAAACGCGGAGCTCACCAAAATGTTCATGGAGTTCAACGGGATTCCAACCCTTTTCCAGAAAGAAGAAAGAGAAGCCAAGAAGGCGGTGCGGTTTGAGCAGATAATCCCTCGCTTAGGCGAGCGGATAAGCACTCCCACTTGCCCACAGTGCGGACGCCGGATGGTTCCAAGGATGGGTCGATACGGCATATTCTTCGGCTGTCCATCCTATCCGGCTGACAAGACCACAGTCCCGGTCTCACGAGCAGCCCTTGCTGCAATTATCGATGAGATGAACATCCCTTGCCCGGATTGTGGCACAGGAAGGATGACGCTCCGCGCTTCTCGAAGAGGAGTCTTCTTGGGTTGCAACCGATATCCTGACTGCGAGACGACGGAACCTCTTTGGTAAGCCCTGACGAGGTCAAGTGTAAAGCAGCCACAAATAGCCACCGAGTATGGGTTCATTCGGTTTGTAAGCAGGAATGCCGATGGTAGAACAGTCAGCCCTAAACGCACTCAACATGGTTAGAGCAAGCCTCCCGGGAAAGGAGATATTGACACGATGAGCTTTTCCGTCATATATAGAAGACACGTGTGCAAGTTCTTCTTCATCAACAACATGTCCAACTGGCATTTCTCGTGCCTGCCCCACTACAACGAGGCATGGATTCAAGAGACAGGCCCGCTAACTCAAGAAGAATCTCAGGCCTTGGACGCCTTCGCCGGGATTGTGAGGCAGTACGGTTATGGCGAAAAGTGGCTGGGAAAGCCCGTCGCAGCGGCGCCTTCTGAGGAGCAGGCATTGACAGATGTCGCGATGCTAATAGGCAGCAACCATGCAAGCACCTAAGGCACATCTTTGACGTAATGGAACCAAGGTTTGCCAAGATATGGACCCGGGATGAAGAAGGGCTGGCTTCCCTTGCCAGGCGGCTCCAAGAAAGGCTCCGGTCGGACGACGTGGCACGGGCGGTTGCGGTCGTAGAGAAGTTGTATGGAGCCAAACTCCCTGACCTGGAAATCATCCTCATTCTCAGCCGGGGCAAAGGCAGCACCAGCGGCGGCGCGAACGAGGGCCCCGGCAGGATCGCCATCGGGGCGCTTGAAACAGAAGATATCAACTCGGTTGTCGAGGTCGTGATCCATGAATCTATTCACCTGCTGGAACCGGTGCAGTTCATCGACATATATCATGGAATCAGCAAGACTCACGGCCTTGGGGAGATCAGAGGAGAGAAGTACTGGAGCGCCGATATCATGGTCGGGGAAGTCATTGTGGGAGCCCTGGTGCCGGGAGGAGTTCTGGCTCCGCTGGTAGGAGGCAAAATCCGGGACCTTGCATCTGAAGCAGAACGGCTGCGCGCTGCAGGGCACCACGACCACGCAGATCGAACTGCCTTGACGGGTTATTACCTACCGCTCATGCAAGAGTATATAGACGCAGCAAAGCCAATCGATGCAGAACTGATAGAACGCGCCATAGCGATATTCCATTCCCGGCGGGATGAGTTCTCACGAACAAGCCCGCATTAGCCTTTGCGCGGCCAATGCGGGCGGTCAGTCATCTAAGCAATGTTCCTCGGAACCACTTGGAACCTACATCAACCTACCGAACATCCATCTCTACGCGGATCAGCACCTCCGTAGCACTTACCCGACTTGTCATCATACATGACTGCATTTACGCCTCCGAAATAGTAGTCATAGGCTTCCTTAACTTCTATTTCGTGGTCCCTGTCCCGGAGGGCCCTGATCACATCCGGAGAGATCCGGCTTTCCACTGCAAACTCTTCCACATTTATGTGGGCCCGTGGGGCTTCGATGGCTTCCTGGGAGGCATATTGGTCCTGTCAGGGTTCTGCTGCCTGAACGTATATGGGTTGAAGTTTTCTCCAAAGATGACCAGGAAAACACAGGAATACCGGGTGCGATTTTAACCGAAACTCCCCAGTCTCCTCTAAGAGCCCCCTTTAAGAAGTGGAAATACTGGCTAATCATTGGCTTGTCCAACTGCGCTTTGGCTTCAAGTTCGATCGAATACTCAGGGTTATCGTATACACTGCTGCCTGAATTGGCTGACGGTGAGCCCATTGATGTATCGGGAGACGGCACAATATGGCAGATCAAAATACGTGAAGATGCTAAATGGGAGAACCGATCACTGCAGACGTTTACAGCCAGCACCAAGATCCTATTGCAAAGCCAATGTCATGGCAATATACAGCCCAGGAACAGTCCTCATGCTTCAGGAAGCGGGAGAGCCGGAACGACAGGTTCGTAACATAAAAAGCCCCACCTTTAGGTGAGGCTTTGAATTAAGATCCGGCAGTGACCTACTCTCCCAGGCTGTCCCCAGCCTAGTACCATCGGCGCTGGAGGGCTTAACTTCCGTGTTCGGGATGGGAACGGGT
>DUVI01000003.1 GCA_012841065.1 Bacillota bacterium | reverse complement strand
TCTGCCGTAATCCTTGCTGAAGGCCTCCCTGAGAAACAATGCGCCATGTTTTTGGGGGATGCCACCAACAACATTGCAGAGTACTCAGGGGTCATTTTGGCACTTGAACAGGCCAGGCAATTGGGAATAGATCAAGTGGAGGTTTTCTCAGACTCGAACTTATGCGTTCAACAGATAAAGGGCGCTTTCAAGGTTTCCAGCGAGAACTTGCTTCCCCTTTACAACCGGGTAAAATACCTATTGGGGCACTTTTCCAAGTGGGAAATCAACCACATACCCAGGGAACAAAATAAACGTGCCGACGCTTTGTCCAACCTTGTGCTGGATCTTCACAAGCTCATTTCCCAACCATGAGCTCTGTTCTATAGCATTTCCCGTGAGACTATATGACTGTGTTTTCGTAAGATATATATCGGTATTGGCACTAGCAAAACCAACCTGAAAGGGGGGGAATGTAAACGAAAGAAATGTTGAACTTGGCTTTTCGCCGGAGAAGTACCGGGTTACTTCAGAGCAATAATGCGAGATTGGCCGGGACTGTCATTCTGGTTCTAGCCGTTGTAGTCTTGGTGGGTTCCCTGGCCCAAACGGCTCCGCTCTATCCGGAACCTCAGGGCAACATAAACGACTACGTAGGCGTATTGACCCAGTCAGACAAGGATAATCTAAATGCCCTGGTAAACGCAGTCTTGGAGCAAACAGGGGTCACGTTTGCCGTGGCTATCGTGAGTGGGCATGGTGATGAATCCATTGAGATGTACGGAGTTAATCTTTACGAGAAATGGGGAATCGGCCAGAAGAATGAGGATAGAGGTTTGCTTGTCATCCTTTCCATGGAGGAAAGGGATCTCCGCATGGAGGTCGGCTATGGGCTTGAGCCTGTTATTACCGACGGCAGGGCGGGCGAGTGTCTCGACATCATGATTCCGTATTTCAGGAATGAGGAGTATGGAAAAGGGCTGTATGCAGGGCTTCTGAATGCAGCAGATTACATTGCCGAGGATGCAGGCATAGAACTCAGTATCCAGGGACAGGACGAATACGTGCCTATCCTTCCAGGAGACCAACGATTCGTAGGGCCGGGGGTGGCAACTCGGCTGATACTGTTGGTGAGTGCGCTTGTGCTCCTGCCTGTGGCGCTTTTGGCATATTACGGAATCAGGAAAGGGCGTTGTCCCAAGTGCAGGTCCAGGTTGGCCATCACCGATAAGGTAATTCACCAAGCTACCGCGTCACGAGGCGGGCTGGCTGTCCGGATGTACAGATGTCCCGTTTGCGGATATAACAGCGAGAAGAGGTACAGGACAAGGCCGATTGTCCGGCCGCCTTCAGACTATACCCAAGGGCCGGGGCCGTTTTTCGGGGGGTTTGGAGGTTCGTCACGTGGGTCACGTGGCTCTGGCAGAGGGTCCTTCAGTCCGAGAGGTTTCGGCGGCGGCAGGAGCGGCGGAGGTGGAGCCAGCAGGAAGTGGTGACCGCTATTGCATTGCATGCAAATATCCTGGCCGAGGGCGAGGTCAGTCCGGCTGCCTCACTCTCACCGGTTGGATAAACGTGAGTAACGGGAGGGAAAAGCTAATGAAAAAAGGTATCACTGGTCTTGTGGTAGTACTGTTGCTGGTAGTGCTCATCGGAGGTTGGTTCGTTTCGACCTACAATGGATTGGTGAAGCAGACAGAGTCTATTGACGGACAGTGGGCGCAGGTAGAGAACCAGCTCCAAAGGCGGCATGACCTTATCCCTAACCTTGTAGCTACCGCCAAAGGATATGCCCAACACGAAGAAGAAGTGTTTACCGCCATTGCAGATGCAAGGGCAAGACTTAACCAGGCAGTAACCCCAGAAGAACGGACGGCTGCGAGCAACGAAATTGAATCAGCTTTGGCAAGGCTGTTGGTTATTGTTGAGAACTACCCTGAACTTAAGGCGGATGCACAGTTTATCAGGCTCATGGATGAGCTCAGCGGCACTGAGACCCGGATCGCAGTAGAGCGTCTGAGATTCAATGAGCAGGTGAGGCTGTTCAATACAAAGATCAGGCAGTTTCCGGCCGTGTTCATTGCCAAAATCATGGGATTCGCCCCCAGGACTTACTTTGAGATGGCCGAAGGCGCCGGAGAGGCACCTATAGTGGAATTCTAGAGGGACAACAACGGGAGTATGTGGGGTTCACCGCTTTCCGTTGGGTGAATCCCCGGTGCTTATTGGAGATAGCAGCAACTTCTGGATAGCAAGGGTCTATGAGCACACCGAGGAAAGAGACGACAGGCCGGAATGGTTGACACAGGAAGCCAGGCAGAAGTAGACTTATGTAGCCGGTATTTCTGGATGTCGAGCGTTTTACACGCTTTGACGCCTTCCACCGGCCCTGTTATATTGTTTGTGGTAAGCAGGCTAGGTAGTCGCGGGCGGCATTGAGCTGCCTGAGGAAAGTCCGGGCTCCACAGGGCAGGGCGCTGGGTAACGCCCAGCAAGGGTGACCTTAGGGAAAGTGCCACAGAAACATACCGCCTCTGTCGCGCAGTTTTTGCCTTACCGGAGGCATGCCCAGCCTCCTGATGGCTAAGGCCGAAGTTAGCGGACAGCGGTAAGGGTGAAATGGTAGTGTAAGAGACTACCGGCAGCCGGGTGATCGGCTGGCCAGGCAAACCCCGCCCGGAGCAAGGCCGAATAGAGGGGTGAGGACGTGGCCCGCCGAGCCCCAGGGTATGGCCGCATGAGGGAAAGGGTAACCTTTCTCCTAGATAGATGACTACCCTCGACAGAACCCGGCTTATAGGCCTGCTTGCCCTTTCTTTGAACGTTCTTCTGCCGGTCAAGCAACAGAGCACCATGCTCCCCCGAGGAGTTCCATGTGGATTGGACGCTAGCTAAGGAGAGAATACCGTGCCCGGTTCTGAGACTTTGGATGTCATTTTGGAATACGGCCAGGTGGGCCTTGTCTTGCTTGCATTCTGTGAATCTATATTCTTTCCCGTGCCCCCCGATTTTGTGCTGTTACCCATGGCTTTGGTGAAGCCCCGGTTAAGTTTGTGGTACGCGTTCTTGGCAACTTCAGCGTCGGTTGCAGGAGCTCTCGCCGGATATGCTATTGGAAGAAAGGCCGGCAGGCCTCTTGTTGACAAATACTTCTCCCGAGACAAGATTTCCAGGATTGAAGTCCTGTTTTCCAAGTATGGCGGGTGGGCGGTGGGAATTGCAGCGTTCACACCCGTTCCCTTCAAACTGTTTACCCTGACCGGCGGCATATTCAGGGTCGGTTTCGGGCCGTTCCTCATTGCATCCGCTATAGGCCGGGGTGCACGGTTCTTTCTGGAAGGCGCTTTGGTCTACTTCCTCGGCGAGGGAGCAATTGCATTTCTGGGCCGGAATTTTGAAGTGGTCACAATAGGGCTTACAGCGATAGTGTTAGCACTGGCTTGGCTGGGAAACCGGTATGGGCTATGGGGCAGGGTCCGGGCCTGGGCACGGCGGGCAGGGGTATCTACGACCGTTCGCCCTGGAAGTGATGGGATTGGCCAAGGCGTGCAAAATGACCGTCAACAAGTAACGATCTTGCGCCCGATTGAAACCGGAGAAAGCAGCCGGGGCGCGCAAAAGGCTGAAGCGGCAGGCGACACAGCGAAGCCAAGGGTTGAGACGTCCGACAAGCACCGGCAAAACTAGGTTCGCAACACTAGGTTCACTCAGGTTCTGTTATGTTATCGCCAGGAGATCTTCGCTTGTGGCGATCCCTGTGGCCAAACCATAGACAAGGCTTGCTATCAAAGTGATGATTGTGTTGGGAGTTCCCAAACTCCACGGTTGGGGCGAAATATTCAGAGGTGGTAAGATCAGTCCCCATAGCAGCCACACAACCAGCCCGTTTATGAGCCCAAGGATCAGGTTGTGCCTGGAATGCAGGTTGCGTACCACCACGGCGAAAAGCAGCGCCCATAACACGCCCGTGAGCAGATGGATCACAAATCCTAAGATTGCGCCGCTGGTAGAATAAGCGACGCCGCTCGTTGAGACCAGGTCAGCCAACCCTCCTAGCAGGTTGAGCTGTACCAATCCAGCACTCCTGCCAATTCCCAGAATGATGTCCATTGCAGTTATGCCGGCAACGCCTCCCCAAAGGGCTCTGGTCCACAGGTTTCGCATGACTTAACCACCTCAGACATATTATTCCTTGCTATCCGGCAAATCATTACCAGGAGGAAGGTGTACCATTTTAGTGGAACACATCGCGAAAACCCGGGTGATTGGTACACCAGGTGCACCATTCTGACAGCAGGTCTCGCGAAAACAGGGGAGATTGGTGCATCCGGTGTACCATTCTGACACCAGGTCTCGCGAAAACAGGGAAGATTGGTGCATCCGGTGTACCATTCTTGCTAAAATCCTGGTTGAAAACGAGAAAAATGGTGCATGTAGTGTACCATTTTGACCGTTGTGGGACCGAAAAACGGGGAAATTGGTGCACGTGGTATACCATTATAGGCACTATGAGACTGGGAGGCCCGAGAATTGGTGCACGTGGTACACCATTATAGGCACTATGAGACTGGGAGGCCCGAGAATTGGTGCACGTGGTACACCATTTTCGTTCTTTTTGGCAGGATGGTTGTGCCGAATGGTGCCTCTGGTACACCATTTTCGTTCTTTTTGGCAGGATGGTTGTGCCGAATGGCGCCTCTGGTGCACCATTTTCGTCCTTTTTGGCAGGATGGTTGTGCCGAATGGTGCCTCTGGTGCACCATTTTTGCTCTTTTTTGTGGGATGGTTGTGCCGAATGGCGCATGTGGTGCACCATTTTGGCCCTTTTTCGTGGGATGGCGGCATCGAACGGTGCACGTGGTGCACCATTTTCAGCGAAATCCCCAAGGAAAGCGAAAATAATGGTGCACGAAGTGCACCATTTCCACTGTTAGGCCTCAACCAGATCTGGTACCCGTTCCAGCATTGTCCTCGTTCTAAGCCTGGTAAACCTTCTCATTCATGATGTAATCAACGTCTATTGGATATACCAGAAGATACCTCGAAACGCTTATCGGGCGCATTGTCGATTCTTGCGACCGGAGAAAACTGATGGTTGTTGGCGCCCTTCGTGCATAAGCCCTGTCTTTCGCCTTGGCGGTGCTCCCGTCCTACGCCAAGTGCGATCCGGAAGTCCAAGATGACGTATGTGGCAGAGTCAATGCGATGTTCAACGTAATCGCACTCCTGCTTACCCCTGTCGCCCAGATAAGGGCCGGGGTTGTGTCCGATAGATTTGGCCCTTCCACTTTCTACGGTTGGTCAGGGCTGGCGTTGTTTATAGGCCTAGTAGCGATGGTCTCCCGCCCGTAGGCACGGGCACAGGATCGAGAGACTAGTTATTGGTCGGTTTTGACACCAGGTTGATGCGGCGACATGCAAAACCTGATATCATACGATACACTAAGTATGAGGTGGGGATGATTTGGCACTCTTCGGGCAAACAGATTCAAAGGATTGCAATCAAAACGGGCAGGGCATTTCCCTCAGCCTTGAAGTAGCTAAACAACAGATTGATTCAGGCTGGGCTTCAGTGCTTGTTGCTGACGGAAAGGTGTTGGACAGGGAAAAGGGTAGGGGAATCAGGCCTGCTTTGCTAATCCTCGAAAGGATAGGTCAAAACGACGGCCGGTATCCCAACCTTGTGTTCGGCGACCGGGTGCTTGGCCTTGCCGCGTTCAGGTTGGGAGCTCTGCTGGGAGCGAAGGCGATGTGGGGAGCCCTAGTGAGCCAACCGGTGCTGGCTGAAGCCGCTGCCAGGGGCATAGCGGTGCACGGCCGCGAATTCGTCCCATCGATCCTAAACCGCACCGGAGACGGATTGTGTCCTATGGAACAACTCTCAGCTACCTGCGAAAGCGACGCACAGTTCTATTCAGAACTCGTGAGGAGATTGCAAGGGAGATAAGAACTCTGAGGGCCGGCGTTCAAGCCCGTAACAATAATCCTAAGCACAGGACGCCACAAACAAGCCTGGCTGTCATGCCTGCATCGGGGCATAACAAACCCACTCGCCTAGCATATTCTGCTTTCGGACTGCCGGGTTACCTGTGTAACTGCTTAAGTAAGGTTTTCACCTGATACCACACAAACAGGCAATCGCAACAAAAAATACCACAACCCACCCACAAGCTATCGCCATCCGTCGATTGTATAGCTGAAAGCATTTGGGTTTGACTTGCCTTCACGTTGCGGGGGCAATCTTAACCTAAGTGCAAACTAGCAGAGGAGGCGGTGAGTTTGGCTGGTGGCAAGAACCTGAGGAACCGGCCGTCCAGGTTGGCAAGACTGGGGTTACGGACGGCATTGGTTCTGCTGCTCACATTTTCTATCCTGGTGGGCATATCCGGGTTCGCTGAAGCAAAAGGCAAGTCCCAAAAGCAGATCATGAAGTCAATAGAAAAACTGATCAAACAGGCAGAGAAAGTGCTGAAACACACCCACAAGCTGGGTTTCTCTGATATCGGGTCATCTTTTTGGGCGCTTGAATCCATCATGAGGATGCGCGGATTCGGGATCATCACAGGTTACGAAGGCAATCTGTTCAAGCCCAACAACCCTGTGAAACAGGCTGAAGCTCTGGCCATGATGGTGAGGGCGTTTGGCCGGGAGGATGAAGCTCAGGAACTGGCGAAGAGGTTCAGCGGTATATATCTGAGCCTTGATCAAGACATAAACAAGCAGGACACCAAGAGGCTGAAGAACCACTGGTATTTCGGTAAGGTCAGCGATGACGATTCTCCGGGATGGTTCTACTCAAGCGGTTCATGGTATCCCTATGTGCCTGTATCTGCAAGATGGTCCTCGGGATACATCCTCATAGCCGTGGATGAGGGATGGGTAGAGCTGGATGATCTCCATCCTGAGAAACCGGCAACCCGCGCATGGGTGGCAAAAACCTTGGTAAGGGCCAGCGGAAATGCCGAACAGGCCGAGGCTAAGATGAAAGCCCGCTTGGATTTCAAAGATGTCAAGGCCATCCCTGACGGGTATAGGGGATACGTGGCTCAAGCAGTAGATATGGGGCTGTTCAAAGGGTACGTTGACAACACATTCCAGCCCAACAAACCGGTTACCAGGGCTGAAATGGCTGCCATACTTGACAGGCTGCTAAACGAAGAACTTCCTGATGAAATGCCGTACTACATCACAGGTACAGTGGTGGACGTCTCTAGCAGTTACATTGAAGTAATGGTTGCTTCTGGCAAAGTGTACGAATATCCCATTTCCAGAGATGCAGTTGTGTTCCTGCAAGACTCTACCCAAGGTTCGGTAAGGGACGTCAAGGTCGGTGATACGGTAAAGATACTCACCAACCCTGACGATGTGGCAGTGCTTATTACCATAGTCAAGCGTGGCAGCAAAGCGCCGGTAACAACCGGTGAGATCCTGGGTACCATCGTCGGCAAACTGACCACAAGCAAGGGTGAAGTGGTGATCACTGTCAAGACTGATAAGGGTTCAGAGACGCTCACCCTGGGATCCGGTTGTACGGTAACTGACGGGCGTTACGAATACGCAGCGTCACGGCTTGCGGCCGGCGACTACATCTACGGGAAACTGCGCAACGGTAAGGTGTACTACATCCGGATACTTGACGATGACAGCACCCATCTGAGCGGCACAATCAAGGCCAAGAAAACCTCAGGCAGTACGCGTATCTTGGAAATCGAGACCGAAGCCGGCAGGAAACGCTCACTTACATTGCACAAGGATGTAGTCATCACTTACGACGGGGACACGTTGGCGTACAAAGACCTTGCAGTCGGAAACGTGGCTGACTTCGTGATCGTAGATAACCAGGTAGTGTATATCCAGGTAACTGAACGGTTGAGCGATACGCGGTACGTTTCAGGAGTCGTTATTAGGACACGCGTTGCAAGAGATGAAATGAGCATTGAAGTGCAGGACAGTAGCAACAAGACCCACAGAATTACCCTGGCTTCCAATGTGAAGGTGACGTACAAAGACGAGGATGTACCCAAGTTCCAGATACAAGCCGGAGACAAGGTAAAAGTTAAGCTGGTCAAGGATACCGGGGTTGAAGTGGCGATTGTCGAGAAATACGACGAATTGCAGGAAACCACCGGTGTTATCTCCGGGATTAAAGCGGGACCAACTGCCAGGACGAGGACCATTACCGTTAAGCAGGATGATTGCAAACAGTTGGTGCTTACTGTAACTTCGGCAACCGAGATCTACAGGGGAAGATCTAAGGTTGCCGCTGACAGGCTGGCAGCGGGCGACAAGGTAAAGGTGAAACACGACGGTGAGGAAGCGGTAAAGATAGAGATTCTGGCTACCAAACAGCCAATTCCTTTCGGAGATCTCTATGGCAAGGTTGAGACCGTTACCCGTTACGACTACGCGGCGATCCTGATTGTCGAGTACCAGGGTGAGAAGACTTTGGTGATAGCAGATGCTGAAACTAAGGTCAGCTATAACAACAGATCCCTGAATTGGGAAGGCATCAGGAAAGGCGATGTTGTGAGGGTGGCATTAGACGGCCATGCAGCTATTGAGATCAGGATAGAGTCAAGGCAATAGATACACAAAACGTGCCTTGTGTCGTGTGGATGAAGGCTGAGTTCAGCGGGAGCCGGGGATATCCCCGGCCCCTGGTTTTAGGAACTTGATGACTATGAGAGGGGTTTTCTGATCGTCGTTCCCGAACGGGTTTGATTTGAGGATGCCCTTGATGAACTCAGCTTGATGTGGCTTGAGGGGAAGGCTGCTGCCCAGTATGTCTACTGACCCCTTATCATTGACATCAAGTATCAGGGTCCACAGCCCGGTTTGCCTCCACACTTTCCTGGCTACCCTGTCAGGTTGCTTGGGCCCAAGTATAATGTGCCTTTCAAATGGCGGCATTGTGCCGCCTGAATCGTCTATCTGGGCCACTTCATGGCCTGCCACGCGGAAAAACAACCCTTTGATGCCGAAGATTTTCCCTACAAGCGCACACAATGCAGCTGCCAGGATCCTTGAAACTCCCACTTCACTTATGGCCATTTGCATGGAACGTACTGCCGAAATGCTGGAATCAGGATGGGCAAATCTGGACAGCACACGGGCAAGGATTCCGGGTTTCACAGTGTCAGGGTCGATAGCCCGCCCCTGCATGATAGCTACCACAGATTCAGCTATGCCCACCAAGTCTCCCGGCGCTGCTATGTCTTTGGTATAGCGATGGATTACATCTACAGGGTCGTCGTTTTCAGTAATAAGGTGGGTGCGGATTCTCAGTATGGCTACATTTTGTTCATTCCAGCGGTATGGCACATGAGCTCACCTCAAAGGTTTTCCCACGGTTTTCCTCCTACGGTTGCCTGGTCTTCACTCTATGCAGGTATCGCGCGATACCGTTGTATATGGATTGACCTAGCCTTTTCCTAAACAAGGGCGCCCTGAAGTTAGCTTCGTCGGCAAAATAGGTCAAGCATAAAGGCTCTACTCTTATGAAGGGAACGTCCAGGCCTGGCTGTGCAGGCAAAACGTCCGGTTCAGGCCTGATACCCATCCGTTCACGCAACGCTGAGGCAACTTCATTAGCAAGCAGGGCTGAATCACTGCAGTCCTGTCTTGCTGCAACCCTGTAAACCTGGGCAAGGGGGTTATCGCTGCCTGAGGCATGGATCTCGACGCACAGTACAGGATGGCCTGCCTTGAGTACTTGGATCCGATCCTTCTGTGTAAGGTCCACATCTCCGGTACGTGTAACCACCGGGTATGCTCCTGACAGTTCAAGCAAGCTGCACAATTCCCGGGATATCTCAAGAGTTACGTATTTCTCTGTGAGATCTACAGGCCCCCGGATTCCCTTATCCTTACCTCCGTGTCCGGGATCAACCCCGATTCTCGCACCCTGAAACAAGCTTTGCAGCGGCTTACGAGAGAAACGGAATGTTACCGTAGCGGGCAAGCCGGGACGTTGCTGTATATCCACAGGATCTCCGTTAGGATCTCCGTTGGGATCTCCGTAGGGTGGTCCCTGTAGCGGATACTCGGTGAACACATCCAGGTGCACCTGGAGAGGGTGCTCCTGAGTTGTTCCGGGCCTTGTATGATCACCCGGATGCACCCTGACCAGCCTTATCAACCCGTCAGCTACCACGATGTCATCTGCTGCCATAACCAGGCCCACGCCGTGGAGGGTAAACCTATATCTGTAGGTATCTTTCAAGAGATCCCGCAGGCCGGCTGCAAGGTTTCCGGCTGACTCTGGCTCAAGTCCCAGGGCGGTATGTGTGTTCCCGGTCATCTCCGCAAATTCTATCTTCTCAGGCAAAGCAGTCAGTTCCAGCGTGATCGCCGACTGCCACTCATTACCGCGAGAAACCACTACCGATGGCCAAGCATTCAAAATCGCTCCGTTCACACGTCTTCCACCACTCGCAGTGTGCTCAGTGTTTTATCTTCAGGCCCTGAAATCCCAAACGCCAATTTCCTTATCATTTGGAGGTAATCCACAGTTTCGTGTGAGATCACTTCCCCCGGGTACAGAACCGGAATGCCCGGCGGGTAGCAAGTAACTACTTCAGCGCTGACCCGCCTCACGCTTTGTTCAAGCGGCAATCTTGCGCATTTGCCCTGTATAGCCTTTCTGGGGTTAAGCGCCATTTCGGGAACGGGGGGAAGATTTGGGACCGATTGTTGTGCCGCCTGTAGAGTCTCAGGAATTTCCCCTGTTTCCACCGCATGCCGCAAGGATCGCAGGCCTTCCAAGAGGGCGCGGATATCTTCCCCGGTATTCCCGAAACTCACGATTATCAAGATGTTGTACAGGTCGGACATCTCCACCTGGATCCCCATTCTATCCCTTAAATAGGTCTCAGCCTGATATCCGGTGATCCCTAGTTCTTTCACGGTTATCGTCACTTTGGTGGGATCCAGGGCGTCTACACCGGGTTGCCCGGTGATTTCGTGCCCGAAGCAGTACAGCCCGGAAATGTGGTTGACTTCCTCTCTCAACAGGTTAGCCAGTTCAATTGCACGCTCTATAAGCTCCCGCCCATGAAGGGCCATTTGACGCCTTGCACCATCCAGCGAAGCTAGTAGCAGGTACGAAGCGCTTGTCGATGTCAGGTACTGAAACCACGCTTTGGTACGCGCCCTGTCGATCCCCGGCCCCTGTATGTGCAGCATTGATGCCTGGGTCAGCGCGCCTATCATCTTATGCGCGCCGTGGGCAACTGCATCTGCCCCGGACCTTAAGGCAGGCTCGGGCATACTCCTGTGAAAATGGAAATGAGGGCCGTGGGCTTCGTCCACCAACAACAATTTGCTTCGTTCATGGATTGCCTGGCAGACTGATGTAAGGTTCTGGGAAGTCCCGTAGTAAGTCGGGTTGACCAGCAACACGGCTTTTGCTTTCCGAGCATCCGGGTTGCTTTCGAGGTACTGGATAAGGGTGCGTTCCTCAACCCCCAGGGCGAACCCTAGGTATTCTTCGTATACCGGCTGGACAAACAAAGGATTCGCACCGGCGAGAATTATCGCAGACAGGATCGATTTATGGATGTTCCGGGGGATCACGATGTAATCGCCGTCATTGAGCGCTGAGAGCACCATCGTGTGAATCGCGCCGGAAGTGCCGTTGACAACGAAAAAGGTCTGGTCAGCCCCGAAAAGGTCTGCCGCAAGTTCCTGGGCTTTACGGATACATCCATGAGGTTCATGAAGTTCATCCATGGCCGGTACGCCTGTGACGTCACTTACAAAAGCGTTGTGTCCAAGTAGCGACAGCAAGAGGGGGTCAGCTCCCTTGCCTCCCCTGTGCCCGGGCATATGCAGTCTGACTGTGTCCCTGTATGCAAACAGAGATTCGATTATAGGAGCTCTTTTATGGAAGAGCTTGCGGTGTTGAAACTCTTGTCGTAATGGCCCAGAGTTTCGTATCTTTGCAGTACCAAACCCATATTCAGGTAAAGCGTTCAACGGTTCTCCTCCCCAGCACCCTCGTGCTCACAAGTTATTCACATGGGCCCAAAACTGTTACTGTGAGATTATGATGCAAACCGTTAGACGCAGTGAGGCTTTTGGTCGTCATTCGTTTCGTTCTTTCCGGGCTATGGCTGCCATTGTGGATGCTTCAAGCTCGTCAACTATGTACAAGGATCCTTTGGCTGCCTGCATCATCTCCTTGAGGAAACTGCGGTTCGGCTGAAGCCCTATGCAACCTATGCGTATCCCTTGCTTCGCCAGCTTTCTTGCTGCGGATATTGCATCTTCAATGGGAGAAAGGGTTCTGTAAGGCACAGTTGGGATTCCGTCTGTAACACACAATACAAGCGGCTTCTTGATCTTGCCCCTGCAAAGCTCGCTCACGGTTTCCAGTCCTTTAGCCAGGGGCGTGAGGCCTTCGGCTTGTATGCGTGCAAGCCCTGCCTCCAGCTGGCGGGGGTTCTTGGTAAAATCGCATATAACCTCCACGTTTGAATCCTGGAATATCACCACGCATACCTTTTCCTTACTGGTGACTATGAGATGCCTGGCAAACTCCTTTGCCGCAGCGATACGCCTGCCTGCCATGGATGCTGACGCATCAAGCAAGAGCACCAGGGGCCGTGACTTCTTTTCCCGTGCATACCAGAACCGTAAATGCCCGGGTTTCAAAGGGTCCCCGGCCGTGCCTTTGGCTATTATGGTTTCAGCCGCAGCCAAATGGGCAGTCAAGTCACCTGGCTGCTTTGGAAGGGCATATCCTCTTGATCTGGCATTGCCAGGCCTGAGGGCGGTGCCTGTGCGTTCAGGCGCGGGGATGCTCGTGGCAGGCAGCGACCACAGCAGGCGTCTGAGGTAAGCTTCGATTTCAGAACAATGGTGCTTCAGGTGGTCCAGGGCCATCTCTCCCTGGGGGGTAAGTCTGTACTGCTGCCGGTCCAGTTGAATTAGATCGCACTTCGTGAGCGCCCGGCGGATTTCGCTGGTTCTCTTGCCTTTGGATCCCTTAAACCTTGTAAGTTCATCAGGATGCATTCCCGCAGACAGGGCTTCCAAGAGGCTCAGTGCATCCTGAGCCGTGCCAACCGCTTGTGCTGCCTGCCTGGCAAGGGCTTCGGCCCTGTACCACGAACTAGGTGAATTTGTACCGGTGCGGGCGTCTCCGCCTGTGTGTCTGAGAAAAGAGTCGCTCAGCGTCCGGTAATCTCCCAGGTCCATCGGTGCGTTTCCCGATTCCATAGCTACATGGCTCACTTTTCTGAGCTCCAGCCCTGCGTGTTTTATGGCCGATTCTACAGCCCCGACTATCACAAATATGGATGACACGAGTACATGCACGTTGAGCATGGTCAAGTGAACGTGGGTTATATGCGCTTGCCTTACCCCTTGTTCCCGCCCGTAGATAAGCAGGCCGTCAAGCCTGCCGCCGCCCACTGCGGTCTGAACGTCGATGTACGGGAGGAAGGGTTTGAGGGAAGGGCCGGGCCGGCCGTCAATGGTCTCGAGCTGGATGCCCGACATGGCATCTATCACTGAACGGGCCACGTCTTGAGGTTTGACTTCGCCTTCAGAATGGAATACGTCAATGTGGATTATCTCGTTGGAGCCGTTTTTGTGGTAAAACGCTTGGCCCGCATCGGCATTCGCTATGGCAGTAACCTTATGTGGTGCTGCAGGCTCTTGTACGTGCACTTTGGTTGAGGCCACTGCAGTTTCACCTATGCGCACTGCAACCGGTTTGCCTATGAATCCGTGAAGCTGCCTGATTGCCGTTTTTTGTCCGACACAAGCGCCCTTTGGGAAGTAGATCATTTCTGCTTGCCCTTCCCATCGAAGGGTAGGAGGATTTCTTCCCAGTTAAGGTCGGATATGGGCCTTGCAGGCTCCGGAGGAGACACCGGGCGTGCCGGAACAAGGCGTTTCCCCTCAGAGGAGGCACCGAGATGAGAAGTGCCGTATGGTTTGCCTTGTGTCCGGGACGCGTTTCCCGGGCTGTATCCGTTACTTCCCGCATCTTGCCTTGGAAGTCCGGGGTGTTCCGTGAAACCAGATATGTTTGCACCCCTGTGGTAACGCCACACAAGTCTCTGGAGCCAACTTACCGGTTTGTGGCCGTTATGTCCCGGTAAGTTTCCGACTGTCCGGGTATTTGGAAGATCTGATCTATACTCAGATGGTAGCGGTGGTTTCAGGGGTTGCATTGGGTCAGGCGGCAGATCCGCAGGGTCGTCATTGCTGCCTGCCTGGCTGTCCGCCTGGGTTTTTGGCCCATAGGACTCTTGTGTTTGGGGCACCCTGATTGCAGCCGGCGTGTCTTGTAGCTTTTGGACGTCAAGCCCACCGGCGCTCTTTTGTGGTTCTTGGTTCACATGGAAAGCGACGCCTGCAGCTTTTCGCAATTCCAGGTCCTTTAGGATTTCTGAAAGCACTATGGGTTCGGTTCTGTGCCTCAACACAAGCGGCATTACGGCGGAGATCTCGTCAAATGACACTTGTTGCTTGCCCCGCATGGCCGCAAAGCACCTGGCGGTGAGTTCAAGGGATTCTATTGCCCTCAAGCTTTCGATGTTGTATTCAACGTACAGGTTTGCCATGTAATCTATGATTGGCCTAGGAACCGTTACTTCTCTAAGGCTGGAAGCTTTTTGCTGTATGCTGCCGGAGATTTTGGGGTCCCGTCCCGATTCTGAGGCATTCTGATATTTACCTAACAGAAGCTCCTGGACCACAAGGGGATCTGACGGCCTGTGTACAGGAACCACCATATCGAACCTGTCAGACAATTGCCTCCGGATCTCTTCCAGAGGCCCGGGGTCTTCATCAGGGTTTGACGTAGCCCACACCGATGAACTCACCTGTATTTCCCAGGGCTCAAGGCCCACTTCTTCAATCTTGATTTTGCCCGGCTTGGTTCCCATCACTGACAGCAGCACATCAGTTATTTCAGGCGCCGTTTCTGCAAGCCGGTTTATCTCATCGATGAACACAACACCCCTGTTTGCCATTGGTATGGCGCCGGGAAGGAGCGCCGCTTTGGGGTTATGGGGATCCGTCAACCTTGCAAGGTCCACGCTGCCCAAGATAGTGCCCAGTTTGGCCCCGTGCCCGATCTCGATGAACGGCATGGGCACGCTTTCAGTTTCTATAGTGCCTGAAGAGCAGGAATCTGAGTGGTTCGGGCAATGGGGAAGATCCGGCCGGCACTGGTAAACGCATTGTTTTATGCGCGTTATGTCAGGTGCCATCAGCCGGGCCCAACGCATTACTGTGGTTTTTCCGGTTCCCCTGAGTCCCTCTGCATGGACATGCAGAGGAATCCCCGCCGCCGTGCATATGAGCGACATTTCCAGGGCAAGAAACAAGCTGTCGTTTCCCTGATGCCTGATAGGTGTCCTGGTATACAAATAAGAACCCCCCTGCGGGTATTTTGCCCGTCAAACAGGAGGTTTCTTTCTGGTCGGACTATGGAACTAATGCCATCCGGGCTGCAATTTTCCATTTAAGGACTGGCCGACCTCAGACGTGTTTATTTATCGTCTTCAGAGCTTCCTCGAATCCGCCCTTCTTTGCTATCAGGAATGTAACCGCGTTTTCAGCCTGCTTCACCTGGCTTACGTTCCTTACATCATGTGACGGAAGCCCGTTGCCTTGGAGTTCAATCAGGCCGTACAGCGCTCCTGCTTTGATTTCCGCTCCGGTAATCTGGTTCCAGCGGTACTTGATACATTTTTTGCCGGTAAGAGAACCGGAGGCCATTCCTGATTTCAAGATGAACACATGCTTGGATGAGCATGCCAAGGCTTCCCCGGTATTGCCGACTATCGCTACTTTCACCTCTTCTCCCGGCTCCAGGTTTTTCTCTAACAGGTCCTTCATTGCACCCAGTGCATCAAGGCCCCGGGGTGCTTGTGTGGCCGGCTTGGCAGTTTTAGCTTTGGCCATCACTGTAGACATGACGTAGTCATACTTCTTCATTATGCCTGCCTGCTCCATGCAGTCGGTACAAAGCATCTGGCCGTCGATCGTCTTGAAGTGCTCGCCTGACCGGAACGGTTGGTTACCGCATTTGGCACATGATATACTGCCTAGCGTTGAATTAAGACATCTCTTGCAATACCATGTTTCATCTACGATAAGCAAATCAGTGCGTCCCATTCCGAGGTTTGATGCTCCACATTTTACGCAATTGGCCAATGAAAACTCCCCCCCTTAAGTATTTATCGCAATCAGCAACGCGTTCTTTAGAGCCAATGGGCATCTAATTTTAGAAGGAATAAACAATCGGCTGGGCGAATCAGATTACAGTAACTTCATGCTTCCTGAATGTATGTTCCGTGACCGGTAGAGACGGTTAAATTGTCGCTCTTGTTTCCGCTGTTACAGGTGTCCAAGTAATAGGTCCGGGTTCAAATCATACTAGGGGTGATATGGTGTACGATCTGATATTCCGAAATGTCCGTATTGTAGACGGTACAGGAGCACCATGGTTTTACGGAGAAGTTGCCGTTTTCGGCGACGAGATTGCAGAGGTATCTTACAAGATCGATGCAAACGCCCAGCGGGTAATCGACTGCAAGGGAATGGTGCTTTCGCCGGGGTTCATAGATGCCCACAGCCATTCAGATACTTGCTGGTTTGTTGACAGGAGAGGCGAAAGCAAGATCCGCCAAGGGGTGACCACGGAGGTTACCGGGCAGTGCGGCGCTTCACCTGCGCCGGTTACAGAAAAGAGGAAAGACTCTGCCACCACGGAAGAAGGAGCCATAGTCAGGTGGTCTACTTTTGGTGAGTATTTATCAGCACTCGAAGAAAACGGAGTAGGCATCAATATTGTTCCCCTGGTGGGCCATGGGGCGCTCCGGAGTTGTGCTGTCGGCTATGAAGCCAGGCGCCCTACACAAGCGGAACTCGATGAGATGAAGGCTTTCTTGGTGGAAGCTTTGTCTTCGGGAGCTTTTGGCTTTTCCAGCGGCCTGATATACCCGCCGAGTTGTTTCGCCGATACAGAGGAACTCATTGAACTTGCAAAGACCATGAGCGCCTACGGCGGGATATATGCGACTCACATGCGCAATGAGGGCAAAGGTTTGCTTGAATCGGTGGAAGAAGCTATAAGGATAGGCCGGGAAGGTAACGTCCCGGTGCATATATCCCATCACAAAGCATCAGGACAGGCAGCCTGGGGGCTTGTAAACCGGTCCCTTGCCATGATTGACGAAGCCCGTAGCCAAGGGATAGACGTCACCTGCGACCAATACCCGTATGTAGCTTCAGCAACCGGTTTCAAGGCCATAATCCCTTCGTGGGCCCATGAAGGCGGATCTCAGGCACTCCTGGCCAGGTTGAGGGATCCTGAAATCGGTGCCAAACTCAAGCAAGAGGTCCAGGACTATCAAGGGCCTGTTGACGGCTGGTCCAAGATGCTCATAACGTCAGTAGCTAACGAGAAGTACAAGTTCGCTGAAGGTAAGAGGATCCCGCAAATCGCATCGATACTCGGCTTGTCTGAGGTGGATGCAGCTTTTACGTTGCTCATTGAAGCAGAACTTAACGTCGGGTACGCCCATTTCGGCATGTGCGAGGAGGACGTCAAGACGGTAATGGCACATCCGGTGGTCATGATAGGTTCCGACTCATCTTGCAGGGCATTAGACGGGCCTCTCGCCACAGGAAAGCCCCATCCCAGAGCACATGGCACTTTCCCCAGGGTGCTTGGCAAGTATGTGCGGGAAGAAAAAGTGCTTGCCCTTGAAAACGCAGTCTTCAAGATGACAGGTATGCCTGCCGCACGGCTGGGGCTTATAGACCGGGGTCTGATAAGGCCTGGCATGAAGGCGGATATCACCGTTTTCGATCCTGATACTGTAACCGACACAGCTACCTTTGAAGAACCCAATCAGTATCCTGTGGGGATCGAATACGTTATGATAAACGGCGTCATGGTTGTGGAAAACGCCGACAGTACCGGTGAGATCGCCGGAAAGGTGATCAGGCGGAAATAGGACTTCGGGGTAAGATGAGTGAGTTACGCCGCCCTGGCATGGCCGACCTAGCGGCCCGGTCAGGGCGGTTCTTACATCTACATGAACTGAAGGTTACGGTTCACGCATCCGGTTGCACAAGGGAGGCCACAACAGGTATTTTATGTATGCCATCTGCTACCTGGCAGCCAGAAACGCTGCGATGAGTCC
The DNA here is from genome assembly GCA_012841065.1 of Bacillota bacterium. GTDB lineage: Bacteria > Bacillota > Sulfobacillia > Fermentithermobacillales > Fermentithermobacillaceae > DTU015. Next base: position 5,756 of record DUVI01000003.1, on the reverse strand, counting down.
GGCGAGAAATATGCCATCGTATACCCCTGCGCCCCCAATGGAAAGCACGCCGGGGCCCATGCGGCGCAAATCCTTGAGGTGCATAAGGTCAGCACCTATGAGGGTTCCCATCGCGCCCGAGATGTAGGCGACCACTCCGGCATCCCCACGGGCCAAAAGCACTGCTGACAAGGCAGCAGTAAGAGGAGGCACCATGGCAGGGAGCATTATGCCCCTGCTTGGGACCGGCCTGGCTACCATGTAGCAGATGACGGATACTACTGCTGTAGCCAGTACCGTTTTGAGAAAAGGAGCCCTCGGTAACAGGTACAAGCTGACCGCCATGGGGACCACCGCACCACCCAGATTGACGGTCAGCACTCGTTCTTGCACCACAGGCGGGTAGTAGAAGAAAACCGGGAACAGAGCCGGGATGGCCCGCCGGGTAACGATCTGTTCCCGCTTAACCGGTATGTTTATCACACTGCCCAGCAAAGACAATGTAAACACAAGAAAGGCTCCCTTGGGGGAAAGCCCTAGACTTTCAAAGGAAACTGCCGCTACGTTAAGGTAGAGCAGGAAAAACAGGGCAGGAATTCCCAGGATAATCATGAACAGAAGGTATAGAGGCAGCAACAGACCATTCCTTTCTCCGATTTCATACTGCTTCTATTGTACACTGATCCGCTCTTGTCCGTACACAGACCACGGGTACACACCCCCCCGGTGAATGCACGTCGTCTTGTAGAAGGGAATCGGGGCAAACTGTAGAAAACCAGTCTTATGGATTTTATCTATAATGCGAAGGATGAAGCACGTGAGAGATACAACCAACCATACAACCAAGTTATATTGGCGAAATCCCTCTGACACTCAATTCTCAGCCAAAGTGGTTGAGGTTTGGCAAGACGACGACCACATCTACGCAGTGTTTGATTCCACCCTGTTCTACCCTGAAGGCGGGGGACAGCCCAGCGACCGGGGGACAATCAAAGCGTCCGGGGAGATTACTCTGTATGTAGACCATGTGTTTGAAGAAGACGGCAGGATAGTCCACTTGTTGTCGCCTGACGAGCTATCCGGCGGCAACCTCCTAGAGGCAGGACAGACGGTGCACGGGCAAATCGATTGGGCAAGGCGGTTTGACTTCATGCAGCAGCACACAGGCCAGCACATCCTTTCCCGGGCGTTTGAGGTTGTATGCAATGCAAACACAGTAGGGTTCCACCTTGGCGACGATTACGTGTCCATTGACCTCGATGTCCAATCGGTGAGCGATAGCCTGCTCACAGAAGTTGAAGACCTTGCCAACCGCATGATATTCAGCAACCTGGGCGTTGAGATCCGGGAATATGCGTCAAATGAGGTGCCTGACGATATCCGGAGGCGAATCCCGGCAGATTCACACTCTGTACGCGTAGTCTATGTAGGAGATTTCGACGCGTGCGCTTGTGGCGGAACCCATGTCCAGGCTACAGGCGAGATTGGTATCATAAAAATAAACCGGCTGGACAGGTCCCATGGGGGAGTCAGGGTGATCTTCCGGTGTGGACAAAGAGCTCTGGCAGATCTCAGGACGAAGGAGAAGGTGCTTGACAGCGTTGCCCGTTGCCTTTCTGCGGGTTACCAGGATCTTCCTGACACGGTGGCTGCTCTGTCTGAGAAGGCGGCGGCGTTGGAAAAAGAAGCAGGCAGGCTCAAGAGGCAGCTTCTGGAGTACGAGATCCAGGAGATCGCTACCCAGATTGCGTCAGATGATATTGAGGCCGCGCCTGGTTTTGACCAGGAACGCTGGGTAGCAAAGAGACCGGGTCTTGCCGTGTGCAAGTGGGAAGGCAGACAGGCTCAAGAACTTAGGCAGGTGGCCAGGTCATTAAGTGAACTTGCAGGGATGACGGTGATCGTGTTCTCCCAGGTTCCTCAATTCTCCCTGGTGGTTGCGTCACACGTATCAGGAGGTAAGAGGAAGGGAGCTGCCGGTGTACCTCCTGCGCAAAACGCTGCGCTTTTGGCGTCGGAACTGGGCCAAGTCTGGGGGATCAAGGGTGGCGGGACTCCGCAACTTGCCCAGATAGGCTCAAAAGAGCCGTTGGACATACCTGAGCAGCGCATACTGGGTGATATTGAAACAACTATGGGCAAATTGGGCACTTGAAACCAAATTAGTTCGTGGCTATAATAATGTGTGGCTGACTTGAAGTAAGTTGACGTTGCTCATCCGCTCTCCAAATCGCCGGTTCAATTGGCCACATGGTATCCGAGCATCGGTTTTGCCAGCGAAGTGGCGCAGCATCATGGAAGGAGCCTACGCTTGATGCAAGAAGAGCACGTGAAGTCCAGAGCACATCCACAAGAAGCCAGCGATGATACAACCCAAGCCCCTAAACCCGGAAAGTTGACACATCCACAAGAAACTCAAACAGACCGGGCAGACGGTGCTGGACCGGAACAGGCAGAAGCCGAATTCAGGTCCAAGGCGATACTGGCTCCGGAAGACATGGAATCGCGGCCCAAAGTCCGGCGGGCTGTGTTGATGTTGGCGTGGCCGGTTATCATTGAGCAGGTGCTCTCCATGCTCACCCATATGGTTGATTCGGCCATGGTGGGCAGGCTCGGAGCAGAAGTGGTAGCCGGGATCTCCCTGAGTTTCCAGCCTATGATGCTCGTCAACGGCATCTTTGGCGGCATTGCCACGGGTAACACTGTGCTGGTTGCCCGTTCAGTAGGGGCAGGCGACAAGGACACTGCCTCAAGGGCAGCGTTCCAGGCGTTAGTCCTGGCTGGAATGTTAGGGCTGATACTGGTCGTGCCGGCGTGGATATTCGCGCCGAAAGTCATATCCCTAATGGGTGCCGATGCTAAAGCTCTGTCCAGCGGGATCAACTACTTCAGATGGATTATTCCCGGCACTCCGTTTATGTTGGGTTCTTTCATCCTGGGGGGCTCTTTGAGAGGCGCAGGGGATACCAGGACTCCCATGTTAGCAAACGCCGCCGCAAATCTGCTCAATGTTTTCCTCAACTGGGTCTTTATCTGGGGCAACCTCGGCGCACCCAGGATGGAGGAAGCAGGTGCCGCCTTGGCGACCAGTATTGCAAGGTTTCTCGCTTTTGCAGTCATGTTTTATGGAGCCAACAGGCCCCAGAGCATAATCCATTTCAAGTGGCCCGGGTTCAGGGCGGCTTTGAAACTGGACTTTCCATTGATAAGGCGTATCATCTCAATAGGATTCCCTGCAGCCTTAGAGAGGCTGTTTATGTCCAGCGCTTCGTTAATATATGCCAGGACGGTTGCGTCCTTGGGCATGGTCCCCTATGCAGCTCACGTGGTGAGCCTTAACGCAGAGTCAATGTCGTACATGCCAGCCTTTGGGTTTTCAACGGCTGCATCTACCATGGTGGGCCAGAATCTGGGCGCAAAGCAGCCAAATGCAGCAAAAGTGTCTGCCGTTGAGTGTTGGAAGATGGCGGCGATAGTTATGGGAAGTATGGCCATACCGTTCCTGCTTTTCCCGGTCGGTTTCATGCAGATTTTTACCGATGACGCGAGGGTTTACCCCTACGCATATTTGACCATGCGCATCATGGCATATATCCAAATACCCGAATCCGTAGGGTTCGTCATAGGAGGCGCGTTACGGGGCGCAGGGGATACCCGGAGCGTGCTTGGCATTACCCTGGTAGGGGCATGGGGCATAAGGGTTGGCCTGGCACTGCTCCTCATCAGGCATTTTGGAATGGGGCTTGAAGGTGCTTGGATTGCCATGGCAGTTGACTGGACATTAAGAGCTACGCTAATGGTGTTCAGATGGCGTAGCGACAGGTGGCAGCAAATCAGTGTGTAGCGCTATCGGCGCATCAGGTGCGTAACTGTCACCGTGAGTCCTCTGATGCCAGGGTTTACAGAGGCCCGCAGTAGCGGCGTGTACACGCCGTGTACAGGCTGCGGTGGCACTTCTAGTCGAACAAAAGCCACCTTTTCCGCATACCCATATAGTAGCCTCAATCGCATGTACCAAGACTGGTTTGGTGGCCGGAGGCGGCTGATGTCTCCGGCAGCTTGGGTGCGATGCAGTCCGGGGCAATGGGTGAGAGGTGAGTTGAGTGGCGACGATTATCTATCCCCCGACTATACCTTGGCAGCGCCTGCAACAGAGACCCCACCAACTGCTACGCTATATGGCAAGGTTAGGGTACAATTGTGTTTTTCACGATCCAGGCACCAGAGGGCGGAGATCTGCTTTGCGCCAAATAGAGCCTGGCCTTGTTGTTCTGAGCAAGGATGTGCCTCCGGCAGCCGCTCAGCTTGAAAGCCCGGTCATACTGTGGATAACCCTGCCTGAGCATCATCTTCTTTCAGGTGGAATGTACCAAGAGCAACTCTTGATTTTCGATGTATGCGATCTTCCTGAAGACGAGTTTGACTACTGGAAGCCTGAGTTCGATAAGGCGATTTCCAAGGCGAACCTGGTATTTGCTGCCAGTTATCTGTTGTATGAGAAATACCGCTATAAGCACCACGAAGTCCACTATCTGCCCAACGGCGCTAATTACGAAGCGTTTCAGCGTATGGGCCCCTGCCCGGAGGACTTTCCCGAAAGGCCTGGCCCGGTTGCCGGGTTCCACGGTGCATTGGCTTCGTGGATTGATTGGAACCTCATTTATCACGTGGCCAAAAGGCTACCCCGCTGGAACTTCGTGTTTATAGGGCCGCTCTTGAACATCACAGAGGACCGGCTGCCTTATGGCAAGAATATTTTCTATATAGAAGAAAAACCCTTTGACGAACTCCCGTATTACACCAACCGGTTTGACGTGGGTATCATACCGTTCCAGTTCAGGGATATGACGGACTATTCTTGTCCCATCAAGATGTACGAATACCTTGCTTGCGGCAAGCCTGTGGTATCAACCCCGGTTCATGAAGTATCCCTGTGTCCTTTGGCCAGGATAGCGCGGAGCGCCGGGGAGTTTGCAGGCCATATTGAACAGGCGTATTCTGAGATGCTCACCAGGCCTGATGTTTCAAAACACTACAAAGCCTGGGCCAGGAACAACTCCTGGGCCCAAAGAGCTTCCCAGGCCGACAAGATCATCCGGCGGGTTTTGGCACGGGCAGTGGGATAGTCCAGGGTACACCGGTACACAGGCCTCAGCCGCCCCTGAAGCTTGCTCCCAAACGCAGCTTTAAGGCAGGACGCCTGTGGGACAAACCCACTTATCCATAGGGGGATAAACTCGCTTATTGGTAGTATTGGTAATGGAGTTGATCAGTGTTTCTTACTCACCACGGTGGCCTAAGGATTACCTTTGAGCCGTGGCTGAGACCTTATTACTACTCCGGCGTATTTCTAGAACAGAAGGGCCGGTTGAGTCTAGGAGGCTTTCTCGTCTGAAAGAAGATACAGATATCATCAAGAGAGTCAAAGACGGAGACAGCGACGCTTTTAGCAGTCTTGTTGTAAAATACTATCGGGGTGTATACAATCTGGCTTACCGATTAATCGGAAATCAGGAAGATGCAATGGATATCACCCAGGAAGCGTTCCTGAGGGCATACCGGAACATCGATTCTTTTCAGCTGGGGAAGCCGTTTAAACCCTGGATCTATCGCATTGCGCGCAATGTGTGCATAGACAGAGGACGCAAACTGGGGAGGTCTCTGCCTGAAGAATCCCTGGAGGGCAATGTGGTCACGCAAGTCAGGGCCTCAAGCCCTGCCCCGGGCCCGGAGCAAGTGTACGACAACAGGGAATTGCGGGAAATACTAGAAGGCGC
>DUVI01000002.1 GCA_012841065.1 Bacillota bacterium | reverse complement strand
CTGTTCTCTTGTCTTTCATAGCAGCACCTCCGCGTGTTGATACAGTTCAGCAATACGTGCCGCTTCCTCGCGCAAAATCCGGGTGCCCGTTTCAGTTATGAGGTACGTCTTGCGGCGGTTTTCCTCTCTGACAGCCTCAATCAAACCGTCACGTTCAAGTTTGCTTATACTGGAGTAGACCGTCCCAGCTCCGAGAACGTGATATATTCAGTCAACGACCATGTCTCACCTTACCATCTGGCTGTCCGGAGAAGTTTGTGTATGAGGTTATGTATGTCCCTGCTTTCAGCCTTGGCGCGGAGAATTAGCCCATAAAGGACTCAACTTACCCCATGGAGAACTTCTCAAAAAGGCAAAACAACCAACACATACCCGCTTGAAACCGGAATCAACGGGAACAAAGGAGGGAGCACCTTGTCTTCCAGGGTTCCTATAACCTTCGACAGGTATTTGCTTTATTCAGAAACCAAAGAATACCTCCACAAAGTAGCTGCCGGATATCCTGACTTATGTAGCCTGAACTCTATCGGAAAGAGCTATGAAGGGCGGGACATCTGGGCACTCACCATCACCGCCGGTGGCATCGCATCAGCATCTGAAAAGCCCGCCATTTACGTTGACGCAAATATCCACGCAGGCGAAGTAACCGGAAGCATGGCGGCTTTGTACCTCATAGATTATCTGCTCGGAAACTACGGCACTGACACCAGCGTTACCAATTTGCTGGAACGAGTTACTTTCTACGTGCTTCCCCGGATCAACCCGGATGGAGCCGAGGTTTACCTGACAACGCCTCATATGCTCAGGAGCAGCGTCAGGGTCTGGCCTGATGACGACACACAAGAACTGCCGGGGCTTCACCGGGCCGACATAGATGGTGACGGCAAGATCCTTCAAATGAGGGTCAGGGATGACAACAAAGGCGAATGGAAGGTTTCGTCCAAAGATCCCAGGCTGATGGTTCCCAGGCAACCAGGCGAAACCAAAGGGCCTTTCTACAGGATTTACCCTGAAGGATACATTAAGGATTACGAGGGCGAACCATTCACAGTACATAAAGCACCATGGGGCTTGGATCTCAACCGCAACTTCCCGTCAAACTGGGAACCCGGCATACCGGGCGGCGGTGATTACCCGGCAGGAGAACCGGAAACCCATGCCTTGGTGCGGTTTATCGTAGATCATCCCAATATCGGCGCGATCCAGGCACTGCACACTGCAGGAGGCTTCTTCTTCAGAAACCCATGCAAGTACGACGAAAGCAAGATGGATCCCCAAGACCTTACAGCTACCAAAGCTATTGCACGCCAGGGTACCAAGGTCACCGGATATCCTGATGTCAAATCGCCCAATAGTGCAACCTTAACTGAATGGGCTTACGAGCACAGAGGCATAATCGCTTACACCACAGAACTCTGGAACCGCTATGAGCGGGCAGGCATACCTCTTGAAGATGTAAGAGACAAGTCAGATCCGGATAAGTTCCCCGGCGAGTTCGAGGAGATTAGCCTGAAGCTCTTGGAGTGGAACGACCGGGAGCTGTCAGGCAAAGGGTTCATAGACTGGACGCCCTTTGAGCATCCCCAGCTGGGCACAGTTGAGATCGGCGGATGGGACAGGAAATTCTGCGTTCAAAACGCGCCTCCTCATCTCTTAGAAGAAGAATGCCGCAAAGCGGCCATGTGGATTATGAAGCACGCAGCCGCTTTGCCATGGGTCAATATCACAGACATCAAAGTCGGGGACATCGGCGGGTGCCTCAAAAAGGTAACCGCTGTGGTTGAAAACTGGGGCTATCTGCCCACAAATATAACCAACAAAGCAGTACAACTTAAGGTTGTTGAGAAAGACATCGTCGAGCTCATACCCGGCCCAGGAGTGGAGATAACCGGCAAACCTAGACACGAGACAGGCTTTCTGGAAGGATACATAAGCGGCACAAGGAGCCCTGCTAAGTCTGCGGTCCAGGTGTCATGGGTGGTGAAAGTGTCTCCGGATGATTCCCCTCCCCCTTCGGTGACAGTTGAATACAGGAGCCAGAGGGGCGGGGTTATAAGGAAGACTCACCGTTTGAAACGGACCACACCCGGTAACGACAGACACCTGACCAAACCTGACCAAGATACCTGACAAAGCGGCCTAACAATGACATTTGAAAAATAGACTTGATTGCTGCCGAAAAACCAAGAGTCGTGAGTTAGACACCTAGCTCACGACTCATCCATTTCACTTGCCGGCATAGGCAGTCCAAGGGACAATCCAAACCATCGGGCGGTTCTCACGTTATTCTGACTTGGAATCCTCCCCGGACTCCGGGTCCTCTCCAATCACTATGATTTCAGATTCCAGGACAACCCCATAATTCTCGTACACCTTATGCTTTATGATATCCATTAGGGTAAGCACGTCTTTTGCGGTAGCGCCACCGTTGTTTACAATAAAACCTGCATGTTTAGGCGAAACCATTGCGCCGCCACATGAAAATCCCTTGAGCCCCAGCTCTTCTATCATGGCGCCCACGTACCTGCCGGGTGGCCTCCTGAAGGCACTACCGGCAGAAGGCATATCCAGGGGTTGCTTCTCTTCCCTCTTTTGCAGGTACTCCATCATAACCTTGCGGATCCGGTCCCTGTCTCCCGGCTCAAGCACCATTTCTACATTGAGGATGAGAAGGTCATCGTTGGACAAAAACAAAGAGTTTCTGTATGAAAACCCAATCTCATCGCTGGAAATCCATTGAGTTGTGCCGTCGGACGTTGCCACTTCAACCCTGTTCACCAAGGAGCCCACGTCGCCCCCGTAAGCTCCTGCGTTCATTGTAACAGCGCCACCCATACTCCCAGGAACCCCAACTGCAAACTCCAAACCAGACAATTCATAGTCTGCACTGGCTTCAACAATCGTCTGGAGCAGGGTGCCGGAACTGACCATAAGGCTCTTAGAGCCGTTCCTTTCGATTCCTGTATATCCCGAAGCCAGCTTGAGTACGCATCCCCGCACACCTCCATCCCTGACCAGCAAGTTGGTCCCGTTTCCAATTGTGTGGCAGGGCACTCTAAGCTGCTTACACATCACCCAGGTCTTGATTGCATCATCGCGGGTTCCGGGAATAACGAGGAGGTCACATGGCCCACCAATACGAAAGGACGTATGATTGGACATCGGCTCGGAAAACAACACTTGAGAGTTGGTTAATGAAGCCGCGATCTGCTGGTAAACCTCTCTTGAATCAGCGCTTCCACCGCCCATGGCCGCTCCTCCTCTCTCAATAAACTATGCTCCCTCATCATGATAGTAGTTTGTCCTTTAATATTGTACTGACCTTGGCCGGGTTAGCTTTCCCTTTGGTACGTTTCATAACCTGTCCAACCAAAAATCCAATAGCTTTAGCTTTCCCCGCCTTTATTTCTTCAACCACCGATGAATGCTCTGCTATTACCTCGTCAACGATCCGTGCAATACTCTCGTCATCTGAAATCTGCTCCAAGCCGCGTTCCTTAACTATTGTACGCGGATCCTGCCCGGTCTCAATCATTATGACCAACACATCTTTAGCGATTTTGCCGCTGATCACACCCTCGCTTATAAGTTCGAGCATTGATACAAGATATTCGGGACGCAAGGGGATATTTTCATAAGGTATATTATTGGCTTTCATATACCCCAGGAGTTCAACCATGATCCAGTTGGACGCAGTCTTAGGATCAGCGCCAAGCGAAACACACGCATCAAAGAACTCTGCCAGCAAAGGATCAGCGGTAAGCACTTGCGCATCATACTCGGGAAGCCCGAGTTCATCAACGTAATAGGACACGATCTCATCGGGAAGCTTGGGCATTTGCCTTCTTACCTGCTCAATGAACTCGCGACTCAGCTCTAACTTGGGCAGATCAGGATCGGGAAAGTACCTGTAGTCGTCACTTGACTCTTTAGTACGCAACGCCTTGGTAACCTGCTCAGTTTCATCCCAGTGCTTGGTCTCCCTTACAATCTTCCCGCCTTGTGCCAGCACTTGCACCTGGCGCTCAAACTCATATGCCAGCGCCCTTACCACTGCCCTAAATGAACTCAGGTTCTTCATTTCGCACACTGTCCCGAACTCTTGACTGCCTTTTCTCCTTACAGATATATTGCAGTCAACCCTCATAGATCCTTCTTCCATTTTCACATCAGAAACCCGGGCAAACTTGAGCAATCTCTGGAGTCTCTCTAGATATTGCCTGGCTTCTTCAGGCGATGACATGTCGGGCTCAGATACAATTTCGATGAGGGGCACTCCTGCCCTGTTGCAGTCCACCAAGGAATACTCAGCAGTTATGATTTCGTCGCCCGCATGTATTGATTTGCCTGCGTCTTCTTCAATGTGAACCCGGTTTATCCTTATCTTCTTGCGCGGGTTGTCTATCAGTATGTACCCGTCTGTAGCAATAGGTTCATAGTACTGGGTAACCTGATACCCCTTGGGAAGATCGGGATAAAAGTAATTCTTGCGATCAAACCTGCTGGAAGCATTGATCTTGCAGTTAAGAGCTATTGCCGCCCTGGTAGCCAGCTTCACCGCTTCCATGTTAGCTTGCGGCAGAGCCCCAGGCATCCCAAGGCACACAGGGCATATGTTTGTGTTAGGCGGATCCCCGAACCGGGATGAACACCGGCAGAACATCTTGGTAGCAGTCGCCAGCTCTACGTGAACTTCCAACCCAATCATCATCTCATATTGATTAGTCAACCAACTCACACTCCCTGACAGGGGTTAGCTTGCGCCGCATAGCGCAAACCTCTTTGCGAATCCCGAGCCCGATTTCTTGCTCCAAGTAATGGCCTACCCTGAGCACAGTCTGCTCGTCAAAGGGTTTTCCGATTATCTGCAGACCGCACGGAAGGCTCGAACCTTCACAATCCACAAATCCCATGGGCATGGACAGGGCGCACAAGCCTGCCATGTTTACGGGAATTGTAATCAGGTCAGAAAGGTACATAGTCAGCGGGTCATGGATCTTCTCCCCGATCTTGAAGGCAACATCAGGAGAAGCAGGCGAAACGATTACCTGAAAGCGCTCAAACGTTTTTTCAAATTCACGCTTGATAAGCGTCCTGACCTGGGCCGCCCGCCTATAATACCTGTCTATGTTCCCGGCGTCCAACACAAAAGTGCCTAGGATTATCCGCTTGATCACTTCTTTGCCGAGCCCTTCTCCCCGTGACCTGGTATACATTTCATCCAGCGTATCTACAGCTGCCCTCCGGCCAAACCTCACCCCGTCAAATCTCGACAAGTTGGACGAAGCTTCAGCAGCTGCCACAACATAGTAAGCTTCAACTGCATGAGCTATCGAAGGTATGCTCATCTCTTCAACCGTCATACCCATGTGTTCCATGGTACCGAGAGTGTTGTGGAACAACTGCTTAACCGGCGCAGACACACCTTCCAGCAATTCCTTGGGAACACCTACCCGCAATCCTGCCACATCACCTTGAAGCCCTTTGGTGTAAGCTACAGGCTCCCCCGCGGCAGACGTCGAATCCAGAGGATCGTGTCCGGCGATAGCCTCCAGGAGCAAGGCGCAATCCCATACAGTCTCGGCCATAGACCCTACCGTATCTAAAGACGAGGCATACGCCGTGGCGCCAAACCGAGATACCAGCCCGTAGGTAGGCTTTAGTCCGCAAATCCCGGTAAAACTCGCAGGCTGCCTTATTGAACCTCCCGTATCCGTCCCCAAAGCCAGAGGCGCCATTCCCGCAGCAACTGCCGCTGCTGACCCGCCGCTTGAGCCACCCGGAACCCGTTCCAAATCCCAGGGGTTTCTCGTAACCCCAAAAGCAGAAGTCTCAGTGGAAGAACCCATGGCAAATTCGTCCATGTTGGTTTTACCGATGATGACCGCTCCTTGCTCCCGTAGACGTTTTGCCGTTGCAGCATCATAAGGTGAAATCCAATTCTCCAAGATCTTGGAACCACACGTGCACCCGGCGCCTTTAACGCAGATGTTGTCTTTGATTGCAACAGGCAGGCCCGCCAAAGGCCCTGGGGAATTACCTTCACGGAGCTGCGCGTCGACCCTGGATGCATCCATGCGCGCCATAGGCTCCAAAACCTCGATAAACGCGTTAATTTCAGTGTCTATTTCACTTATTGCACCCAGGAAACTCTCCAATACCTCAATCGCGGAAATCTCGCCTGATGATATGTACTTTAGAATATCCCTCGCGGGCAAACCCCAAATTTCCATTGTCACACACCTCTTCTGCCTAAACGCCTTGAGATTCTCTCGGCACTTTGAAATAACCCTCATGGACTGAAGGGGCGCATTCCATTACGAGCTCCCGGCAGAGACTCTCATGGGGCACGTCGTCCGCCGGCTCCATCATCTGTGTACCCAAAGCAAAGGTAGGAGGCACTCCTTCCACATCTACTTCGAGCAATTTGTTTATGCGCGCCAAGATAAGCTCAAGTTCCGTAGCTAAGGTGTTTTCATCTTGTGGGTCCAGGTCTATCCTGGCAAGATGAGCAATCCGCTTGACGTCAATTTCCATCTACAGAACTCCTTCCATGGACTAGATCAAGAAATTCCTCTTCGGTCATTACACGCACGCCAAGTGCTCTTGCCCTCTCCAGTTTTGAGCCCGGAGCACTACCGGCTACCAGCGCAAAAGTGTTGCGGGACACTGAGGAAGACACTTTCCCGCCCAAACGTTCTATGTGTTCCTTAGCTTCATGACGGGTCATGCTGCTCAAGGTTCCTGTGAGTACCAGGGTCCTGCCTGATAAAGGCCCCGCCTGATCCTGATAAGCCTGGGCTCCGAAGGCCGCTTCCACCCCTGCGTTCCTAAGCTTATCTATCATCTGCCTCACACAATCCTGTCTGAAAAACATCACAATAGCCTTTGCAGTTTCAGGGCCTACGTCTTCGATCTGCATCAGCCGCTCCTCGTCAGCATCCATAATATCATCGAGGCTCTGAAGGTGCCTGCTGATGAGATCTGCCGTACGCGCCCCCACGTGCCTTACGCCAAAAGCATAAACGAGCTTTGGCAGAGGCCTGGACTTGGATGCCTCTATGCTTTCGATAAGGTTGCGTGAAGACTTCTGCCCCATTCCAGGCAACCCTGCTATGTCTTCCTGGGTGAGACTGTATATGTCACCTGCATCCTTAATCAGCCCCGCCTGCAGAAGCGATTCTATAATTGCCGGCCCCAATCCTCTTATATCCATGGCATCCCGGGAACAAAAATGAATCAGGCCTTCTTTGAGCTGGGCCGGGCACGAGATATTTATGCATCTGTGGGCAACCTCATCCACCAGCTTTATCACAGGCGAGCCACATGACGGACATGCTTCAGGCATGGAAAACTCTTTTTCATCGCCTGTGCGCCTCTCCTTCACCACAGCCACTATCTCGGGGATTATGTCTCCCGCTTTTTGCAATATCGCAATGTCTCCTATCCGTATGTCCTTCTCCCTGATAAGAGTCTCATTGTGCAAGGACGCACGGGAAACCACCGACCCTGACACGGTCACCGGTTCAAGCATGGCAATAGGTGTAAGCACACCTGTCCGGCCTACCTGGACTATGATGTCCTGGATCTTAGTCTCAACCTGTTCCGCAGGAAACTTGAACGCTATCTGGTATCTGGGAGAATGGCCTGTTGCCCCAAGTGTATCGCCAAGGGCACGATCTTGGACTTTGACCACCATGCCGTCTATGTCGTAAGGTAAAGAATGTCTGTGTTCCTGCCAGTGGGAAACCACGTCTATAACCTCGCCGATGGACCTGCAGTAGTTGTACACCGGCACAGGGAACCCCAAGGCCTTGAGAAGTTCAAGGCAACCTGTCTCAGTGCCGGGCATCCGGAAATCACTGCGGATTTCCCTGATCTCATAAAACAAAGCCCGCAAGGGCCTGGAGGCTGTCACCTTTGGATCGATTTGCCTGAGGGAGCCTGCTGCAGCGTTGCGCGGATTGGCAAACAAAGGCAGCCCGCTTTGCTCCCTTTCTTCGTTGAGCTTTCTGAAATCCTCTTTAGGCAAGAACACTTCCCCGCGCACTTCAAGATACTCCGGCGCGCCTTCGGGGACGTTCCGCAGCATCAAAGGCACCGACCCTATAGTCCTCACATTGGCGGTGACCTCTTCACCGGAAAGCCCGTCTCCCCTGGTGAGGGCTAACGTGAATCTCGCGTTTTCGTACCGCAGGATCACTGAAAGCCCGTCGATCTTGGGTTCCACCACGTAATCAAGGTCTTGTGCGCCTGAAATCTCCCTTGCCCTCCGGTCAAAGGCACGAAGTTCTTGTTCTGAAAACGCATTTGCCAGGCTGAGCACTGCCCTGGTGTGGGGCACTGATCGAAATGCTGAAGACACCTGCCCTCCCACACGCTGGGTAGGCGAATCGGGGGTTATGAGTTCAGGATACTGCGCTTCGAGTTGTTGAAGCTTCCTGAACAACTTGTCGAACTCAGCATCACTGATGACAGGATCATCAAGCACGTAGTAGCGGTACTCATGTTCGGCTATAAGCTGCCTGAGTTCAGCGACTTCCCTGGCAGTTTGCTCCCTGGAAACAGCATCGCCCATATTGCCTAGTCTACCCCCTCCTATAGTTCATCCCGGTCGAAAGCGTGAATCTCCAGAAGATGTTGGGGGATCTCCTTTATGAACCTGGAGATCACTGTAAAATAGACATCATTGTATGCTTGCCTGCAAGCCGCCCTGGTGAAGTACAGAAGTTCCCTCGCCCGGGTCATACCTACGTAACACAGGCGGCGCTCTTCTTCAAGCTGATCCTCGTCGCCGATAGACCGGGCATGGGGCAGCAACCCCTCCTCCATCCCAACCATAAACACGACGTCGAACTCAAGCCCTTTAGCTGCATGAAGGGACATCATCACACACGCATCCTTGCTCTCATCATACATATCTTGATCACTTGCCAGCGCCTGATTCTCGAGATAGTCATAGAGGGTTTCGCCCTTTGACGCGGACTGCCTCATTGAAACCAGGAGTTCGTCCAGATTTTCGAGCCTGGCCTCGCTCTCCTTGGAATCCATACGTATGAGATGAGACTTGTACCCTGTATTCTCCAGTATATGAGCCATAATTTCGTGGGTCGAGATGTTTGCTGTATCTGAGACGTCTTTAAGCACAAGCCCCAATTCCTCCGCTGCAGCCTTTTGCGGCCGGGTGAGTTTTGGGATTTCCGAGATCTTGCACAAGGCATCGATAATGCTCAAGCCGTTTTGTTCCGCATACCCGGTTATCCTACGTACGCTGGCAGGGCCAAGCCCCCTGGGTGGCTCATTGATGATCCGTTCCAGGGAAATATAGTCGTTGGGATAAGCTATCAGCCGGAGGTAAGCTATGGCGTCTTTAATCTCTTTTCTTTCGTAAAACCTGAGGCCGCCTACAATGTTGTATGGGATGCCTGCACGCATAAACGCGTCCTCAAAGTTCCTCGACTGGGCATGGGTGCGATAGAGCAAGGCGATCGACCCAAGAGGCCTCGTGGCAGACAGCCTCATAACCTCGTCTGCAACAAACTGGGCTTCTTCGTCTTGATTTGGCGTTAACACCACCAAAATCGGAGCTCCGCCCTTCTTGGGCGTCCATAGCCGCTTCTCTTTCCTGAAATAATTGTTGGATACAACGTGATAAGCACCGTCAAGGATCACCTGGGTAGACCGGTAATTCTGTTCCAACTTAATCACTTTACACGAAGGGTAATCCTCCTCGAAATCCAGGATATTCCGGAGGTCGGCACCCCGGAAGTTGTATATGCTCTGGTCGTCATCACCTACAACAGTCAGATTCTTATGGGCAGCTGCAAGAATCTTGGTAAGTTCGTATTGGGCCCTGTTGGTGTCCTGGTATTCATCTACGAGTATGTACTTGAACTTATTCTGGTATTTCTCCCGTATGTGCTTGTGATCCTTGAGCAGCAAAACGGTTTGCATAATCAGATCGTCAAAATCCATGCCGTTAAGTTCAGCAAGTTTCTTTTGATACAAAGCATATACCTGGGCTGCTTTGGTCTCATAAAATGAAACTGCGTTCCTGGCAAGCACGCCTGGGTCCCACAGCTTGTCTTTCGCGCTGGATATAATCCTCAGCATACCTGAGGGGCTGTATTGCTTTTCAGACAGGTTCATCTCCTTGAGCACCTGGCGCATTATGCGCAGCTGATCCTGGGTATCCATTATTGCAAACCGGGCATTCTTACCGATTGCCGGGTACTCTGAACGCAAGATTCTCAGACACGCGGCGTGAAACGTCATTGCCCATACGCCATCGGCCTTGTCACCGAGGAGGGCGCGGATCCGGTGTTTTAGCTCATTTGCCGCCTTGTTTGTAAAGGTAATCGCCAAAATCGACCACGGCTCAACCCCTTGGGAAATCAGATATGCCACGCGCCTGGTAAGCACCGTCGTCTTGCCGCTGCCTGCACCGGCGAGTATGAGAAGCGGACCATCCATATGGATTACAGCTTGCCTCTGGGGTGCATTGAGGCCTTTAAGGATTTCGTCTGATTGTGAGTGCCTTGCCGGTTGTGCTTTAGTCAAAATCCATACACCGCCATTGGGAATAATTGAACACCTAGATTATAACGGATATGCTCACCGCCGGGCAAAAGGTTGAAAACCGCTGTTGCAGGAACTGCAACCTGCGACGTAGAATAAAGACTTTGGGTTATTGCCCACTTTACCGGTACTACTACAGATTCAGGAGGAACACGCTTTTGCCAAGAAATCCACCGGCTACAGTTCTAAGTGACGGTACTATACTGCTGGAAGTTGACAATCCAGATTACGAAAACGCCCGGGATGTCATCATGCGGTTTGCCGATCTGGTCAAGAGCCCCGAGTACATCCATACCTACCTGCTGTCAGTGCTGTCGCTGTGGAACGCTGCTTCGTGCGGCTTTACCACCGAAGAGGTGATAGATGGGCTCAGCAGGTACTCCAGATACCCGTTGCCGGAAAACATCATAGTGTACATCAAAGACACTATGGAAAGATTCGGCATCGTCAAGCTCATCGAAGAAGACGGGAACTTGGTTTTGACCTGCTCTGACGAGTTCATCATGGAAGAGATCAAACGGTCGGACAAGATGGAGCCGCACATTCAGAAGCCTTTGGGAAAGGGATCGCTCATAATAAAGCCGTATTCCCGCGGGCTGGTGAAGCAGATCCTCATCAAGATGGGCTACCCTTGCGAAGATCTGGCAGGCTACACGGAAGGTGATCCTCTTGACCTGTTGCTTGTGAGCGTTACGAAAGAAGGAAAGCCCTTCGGCCTCAGGCCATACCAGAAAGCTGCAATGGACGCGTTTTGGGCGGGCGGCAGCGTCAGGGGCGGAAGCGGTGTTATAGTGCTCCCATGCGGAGCGGGCAAGACAATCGTGGGCATGGGAGTCATGGAGCTTGTGGGAGCCCAGACGCTGATTCTCACAACCAACGTCGTGGCGCTCAGGCAGTGGATAAACGAACTCCTGGACAAAACCAGCCTTACTGAGGATATGGTCAAGGAATACAGCGGGGACAAGAAAGAAGTGGGCCCGGTGACCGTGACCACATATCAAATCCTGACTTACAGGAAACGAGGCACTTCCGAAGAAATCTATCCCCATTTCGATTTGTTCAGCAAGAGAAACTGGGGACTCATAATCTACGACGAAGTGCATCTGTTGCCTGCACCTGTGTTTAGAATAACCGCGGATCTGCAAGCCAGAAGAAGGTTGGGGCTTACAGCTACCCTGGTCCGTGAAGACGGGCGTGAAGACGACGTGTTCAGTTTGATTGGACCGAAGAAGTTCGATAAGCCTTGGAAAGAGCTGGAAGCCGAAAACTGGATTGCAACCGCCCATTGCCATGAAATAAGGGTGGATTTCCCTCAAGACAAGCGCCTTGAATACCACATAGCCGGAGAACGGGACAAGTACAGGGTGGCAGCTACAAACCCGGAAAAGCTCCCCTTGGTGAAGGCAATTGTTGAGCACCATGCGGAAGACCAGATACTGGTATTGGGCCAGTATATAGACCAGCTCGAGAACATAGCTGAACTTCTGGATGCGCCCATGATATACGGCCAAACCCCCAACAATGTCCGTGAAGAGTTATACGCTAAATTCAGGGAAGGCAAGATACGGGTGCTTGTGGTATCCAAGGTCGCAAATTTTGCCATTGACCTTCCTGATGCAAGTGTGGCAATACAGGTGTCAGGCACCTTTGGCTCGCGCCAGGAAGAAGCACAGCGCCTTGGCAGAATCCTGCGCCCCAAGCCCCAGGGCGAAAGTGCAACATTTTATACGTTGGTCACTCGGAATACAAAAGATCAGGAATTTTCGCAAAAGCGGCAGCTGTTTTTGACTGAGCAAGGATATAAGTATACCATTTGGGAAAGTGAGAGTTTTCTAAACGAGTGGAAAAGGAGAAGCAATAGATGAACTTGAGAGAAGCTCTGGTTGCACTTCCGGTTGAGCGCCTCGATGCCATAGCTTACTTCTATGGGATCACCTTGCCCGAAGTGCCTGAATCGGATCACGCGTCTGAGCTTGCTGAGCTTATCTCAAACCATCTTCTGATTCCTGCCAATGCCCTGGTTGCCATGAACGGGCTTAACGACGAGGAACTCCTGGCATTGCGCATGATCACCGTTGCAGGCGGGGGAAACGGCGTAATCGTGGAACAGTGCCACCAGAAGCTTAACCAGATCTCACGCAAATGGCGCCGGAACGGATTTAAGGTAATAGAAGGCCTGATTACCAGGGGTCTTGTGTTTACCAGGAGAGACGGTTATAGGCAAGTATACTTTGTTCCGGATGACTTGCGAAAAGTGCTGTCAGACTTCTTCCTGTCGGCGATTTTCCAAAGGACGAGCATTGACCCTGAGCGTTTCTCTCCGCGTTATCGGTTCGATTTTGCAGCTCCTCTAAGGCACATATGCCTGCTCTTGTCTTACGTGAGAAAACATGATGTCCGGATTACCCAATCCGGCAGCTTGTTCAAGAAATTCCAGGATGATCTGGTAGTTATCATAGAAGAAGACGAGAGGAGCCTTGAAGAATCCTTCTTCCCGGTAAGGTATCCGCCACGTCTTGCCTTTTTGCTGTTTTTTGCAAAGTCCAATAGTTTGTGCGAGCAAAGAAACAACACCCTCTGGCTGGGCTCAGAAGCTGAGAACTGGCTGGCAGCCCCGTATTCTGAATGGCGGAAAGATCTTTACAACTATTGGAAGCAGACATTTATCGAACAAGACTCGGACCTCCAGACGCTGTTGTGGTTGATCGAGAGGTGCCCCCGGGATACCGTATTGTCAATATCAGCGTTGCTGGAAGAAATGCACGCTTTGTCAACGACTCATTCATCCCACGGGTTAAGCCTCAGGGTAGAGAAGAACCTGGTAGATATGTTGGAATACCTTGGAGCGTTTGAAGTCTGCGAATCGCGAAACGACACAATGATCAGGATGACTGAAACAGGCAAAGCCCTTTTCGGACTGGCACCCTGGCCCGAAGAAAGGTTTGACACCGACATTTACGTCCAACCCAACTTTGAGGCGTTGGTGCCATGTACTATTGAACCGAGGGTCCTCTGGTCAATAGACGCTTTTGCAAACATAACCAAAGTCGACCAAATGCTGGTGTACAAGCTCTCAAAGGACTCTGTATACCGGGCAATGCTGCACGGCCATACCCCGGACACAATCAGACAGTTTCTCCAGGAGCATTCCAGGATCCCGCTTCCCCAAAACGTGAGTTATTCAATAGCCCAGTGGGGAACCTCATACGGCCGGATAGAATTCGAAGACGTGATTCTGTTGAAGTGCGATTCCAAGGAGCTTGCCGACGAGCTCATGCTGTCGCCCAGGATCAAGCCTTATCTTAAGAAAAAAGTAGGCCCATGTTACATTGTGGTAGAAAGGGAATCGTATCAAGCACTGGTTGCAGCGCTTTCAGAAGAAGGATACATGCCCAAGGTCAAACGCGGTCCCCGAACTGCAGTCGAGCAGTCTGAGTCAATCGTCTAAGGGCCTGGCCACAGGCATATACCTACCGGCTTTCCTGGAAGAAGCATCATAGCTCCTGAGCCATGCGAAACAAGTTGCCATGCTGCCCACGGCAAACACGGCCCCCCATACAGAAGGGTTGCCCAGAACCTTGCCCAAAAACCAACCTCCTGCATAGCCCAAGCCTAAACACAGCAGAGGTAACATGTACACCAGGAACGAAAGCCTCAAGTAATCGTCGTCCGGAAGTTCCAATTTAACCAGGTCGCCCGGCTTCGGATTTCCCGTCTTTACGGCTTCCACAATCATGGAATCACCGCCAAGGGACAAATGCCCGCCGCAACGCCCGCAAGTGCTGCACGCGTCTTTCCTTTTCACCTCTACTGTCACTGACCGGTCATTGATCGAGATTACGATTCCTATCTCCTGCAACTGGGTTCCTCCAGAATCCATCAGAACAAGATCTTGTGCCGTTTCCAGCTTACATTGAGTACAAGCCCGATTGCAAACGCGTTTACCACCGATGCGGTGCCACCGTAGCTCAAGAACGGAAGAGGGATACCTGTAACCGGCATAATCCCCATCGTCATCCCGATATTCACCAGGCTTTGGAACAAGAGCATGCTAAGCACCCCGCCGGCAATCAACGTTCCCTCTTTGTCGGCAGAGTTAACGGCCGCTATCAGACACCGGACCAGGATGAGCACATACATGCCCAGCACTACAGTCGTACGCACAAATCCTAGTTCTTCACCTACAACTGAAAAGATGAAGTCTGTTTCCTGATGGGGTATGAAATCCAGCCGGTTCTGAGTCCCTTTCCCCAAGCCTTTACCCCAAACCGAACCTGAGCCTATAGCTATCTTGGATTGAAGCACCTGGTAGCCCTTGCCTAACGGATCCTTTTCCGGGTTAAACCCGGTCACGAGCCGGTCGATCCAGTGTTCTTCTATGGGCAAGGGCACACCTACGTAAAGATAAAGCCACAACAAGATCCCCACTATGATCATGCCTGCCAAAGCCATTGTGAAGATAGCTTTGCCCGGAGTTCCCGAAAAATACAACATGCCTGTGACAATAGCAACTATCACCAAGGTGGTGCCGAGGTCAGGTTGTTTCAGGATCAGGAACGCGGGGATTGCCGACCAGGAGTAAAAGGCGATTATCGGACCAATGGAATCAAGTGGCCTGTCCAGGGAGCACAATACCCTGGTTCCAAACAATATGGCTGTAAGCTTAAACAACTCTGAAGGCTGCAGATCGAAAAACCCCAATGAGATCCAGCGCGTAGAGCCACCTGCAGTTCTACCCATGAAGAGCACGGCCACCAATAGCAGCACGTTCAGGCCCAATATCAATGGGGACAGCCATACCAGGTCACGATAGTCAATGAAAGCAGCCAGACCCATCATTACCAAAGACACTGCTATCAACAGGAGTTGTCTCTTCAAGTAATAGTGTCCGCCAGCCGAATGGGTGGCGCTGTCTATAAGCGGAAGGGACAAGATCTCAAGGAACAGTACCGCGCCTAAGAGCCAGAAGTCTATACGCCGTACTGCTCTGGTTTCAATCCTGATGCTGGGCAGTTCAATCGTTGGTCTTGCCCCTCCTTACGGATCTCACAGGGATGTTGGCAACCAAAGCTTTGCTTCTTTCATTGCCTTTCCACTCAAATTCAAGCCCGTTTTCATCTATCTCTACGAACCTGGAAATCGCCATTATCACGGCATCTTTCATCTGTTCCATTGTATGGGGGGCAAGGGCCATCCTGTCTTGCATCAGCACAAGCTTTAGCCTGTCTCTGGCCACGTCTTTAGACTGTTGTTTCCTGCTAAACCATCCAAACAAGCCTATACCCCCTTACCCGGTCTTGATTAACCTGAGCAGTCTTTCCCAAAATGTTTCGTGTTCGTTAAGGTCCAGGAAAGGTACTTCCTCTTCCAAGAGGCGGCGGGCTATATTCATAAAAGCTTGTCCCGCCTTTGATTTGTTAGCCGTCAAAGCTGCCGGCTCCCCGCGGTTTGTGGAAACAACTATGTACTCATCATCAGGGACAACCCCGATAAGGGTAACGGCCAGGATGTCTATGATGTCCGGTATATCCATCATATCGCCTTTAGCCACCATTTTAGGCCTTAGCCTGTTGACTATCAACCCTGGATTATCAAACCCTGACGACTCAAGCAACCCGATTATCCTGTCGGCATCGCGTACGGCTGCTACTTCAGGAGTTGTGACTATCACAGCTCTGTCGGCCCCGGCAATCGCATTCTTGAATCCTTGCTCAATACCCGCCGGGCAATCAACCAATATGTAATCATGTTCTTCCTTTAACTGGTCGACCAGTTGCTTCATCTGGTCGGGAGTTATCGAGGTCTTGTCCTTGGTCTGGGCTGCCGGCAACAAGAATAACCCGTCGAGCCGCTTGTCTTTGATGAGGGCCTGCCTGAGCCTGCAAAACCCTTCGACTACGTCAACAAGATCGTACACTATACGGTTCTCAAGGCCCATAACGACATCCAAATTCCTGAGCCCGATATCTGCATCCACAAGCACTACTCTGTGCCCCAAAGATGCAAGAGCTACTCCCAGATTGGCACAAGCAGTAGTCTTCCCGACACCACCTTTTCCAGATGTTATAACTATTGCTTCACTCACCGTTCTCCCTCCCATCGGCTTCCATCTAATGGTTCCACCAGAATCACGCCGTCTTTCAACCTCGCCACTTCAGGTTCCCTTGGAGTACCGAACTCGCCCTCGGGAGGCCGCCCTATTACATCCCCGATCCTAATCTGTGTAGGCTCCAGCTTGAAGGCGACGATCACCACGTCGGTAGCACCTCCTGCACCGGCGTGGGCAAGCCCCCTGAGAGTACCCATTACGATTATGTCACCTGTAGCTCTTACCTCAGCGCCAGGGTTGACATCCCCTACAACCACCACATTACCGTCATGTGTGATACGTTGTCCGGATCTCAACGTCCCCTTATACAGAAAAGTGTCCGGCGTCATCGGCGCTTGTCCCCAATTTTCGACAATTTGCTGCTTGTAATCTATGTTTCGCTTTTCCGGTTCCAATGCCCTTTGCCTCTTGACAGTTTTTGCAACCGGCCGAGGCTCACTTCCGCCGTGTATGACCTTCCTAAGTCGCAGCCCATGGGGAAAGGCAAGTATGTTCTGGATCTCCAGGATCTGTTCGATGGAAAACTCCAGGTTTCCGATATCCAGCACTACATCAGCGCCTTGGAAGAACATCTCGGCCCTCTGCAAATGAGCCTTCAGCTTCCCCTTTAATATCTCGTAATCTTGATTGTCATTGAATATAAGTTGGAGGCCGTCCTTGCTGCCTATGAAAATCACATCTTGTTTCCGAGCCATCTCCAGTGTTCCTCCCCATGGTTAATCCAGTCTTCCTACTCTGCCTCTTGGGGCTGTGAAATCGCCAGGAACGCATCGAATATCTGTCTCGCTACAGGAGCCGCCACAGATGAACCGGAGCCGCCTTGATCCACAACCACAGCTAAAGCGATTTCCGGGTCTTCGTACGGCCCAAATCCTACAAACCACGAATGGTCATCCCCAAGCGGGTTTTGGGCGGTTCCGGTTTTTCCACATACCTTTATCGGACAATCATGGAAAGTCCAATATGCGGTTCCCCCCGGCTCATTTGTCACTCTGAGCATCCCATCTTTTACAATATCAAACACGCTGGGGTCTACCTGAAGCTCTCCGGCCACTTCCGGCAAGATTTCTTCAACCAAATCGTGCTCAGAGTCCAAGATCTTAGATACAAGCCTTGGCCGCATCCTCACTCCGTAGTTGGCAATGGCCTGGGTTACCGAAGCCATCTGGATAGGTGTATACAGATGGAACGTTTGGCCCATGGCAACCATCATGTGCTCCGAAAACAAGAACTCAGGCTGGGCTACCCTGCCTTCGCCATAAGCTTTTGCCTTCCACTCGGTACTTGGAACTGTACCGTAGTTCTCACCGCCAAGATCTACTCCGGTTTTCATGCCTAAACCCAAGGCGCGGCAGTATTCGGCAAGGGTATCCACACCAAGCCGCCTGCCCATCTCGTAGAAATACGTATTGCACGATACCTCCAACGCCTCTTCTATATTAACGTACCCGTGACCAGCCCGCTTGTGACAAACCAGAGTGGGAGCAGAAGGATGGTAGCCAGGATCGAAAACCTCGTCCGTAGGATCAGTCTTGCCCTCTGCCAGGGCAGCAACTGCCGTGACTATTTTGAAAGCCGAACCCGGAGGGTACAACCCCGTAGTAGCTAAGTTGGCAAACCGCCATTCGCCTGAAGTGATTTTCTGGTTCAAGTCTGTGTAGCTTATTCCGGAGATCAACACGTTAGGATCAAATCCCGGCATCGAAGCAATGGCCAAAACCCCGCCGGTATTCACATCCAACACCACGGCAGAAGCCCCATTGGCTGCCGGATTTTCCTCCAGGGCGCTTTTTAGCGCATTCTCCACAGCTGTCTGGAGGTCAAGGTCAATTTCCAGCTGGATTGTCTTGCCTGGTTCAGGTTCAATACCCGGGCCCACATTGCCGGTAGGCCTTCCCCTGTAATCCACCTCAACCTGGTATCCTCCGTTCTTACCCCTTAGAATGCTCTCATAATACAGTTCCAGCCCTTGCTGGCCCACTATGCTACCCATTTTGTAATCCTTCCACTGAGGATCATCCAGTTGCGATTGCGTAATCTCACCTACATACCCAAGGGTCGTGCTGAGGAGATCATTCTGGGGGTAGTACCGGATAGGCTGGGGATCTATAAACACGCCAGGGAGATTGGGGGAATCTTCCGCGATCTTGGTATAGATCTCAGGCGTAATGTCCCTTGCAATGGGTACAGGTTCAAAATACCTGCCTTCGTATCTTTTGACCTTCTCCTCAATTTCGCCAAGTTCCATCCCAAGAATATCTGCCAACCTCGGCAAGGTGGTTGTAGCTTCGCTTTCGTCGAGGTACCAGTAAAACACGGTAAATGCAGGCCTCGATGTGACCAGCACGTTCCCGTTCCTGTCAAGTATCTCCCCTCTCGGGGCAGGGATGGGGGTGATTCTCATATAGTTGTCTTCTGAAAGAGACCGGTATTTCTCTCCTTGGATAATCTGGAGGTTAAACAGCTGGGCCGTAAGGATGGCAAAGCAAGTGATCACCAGGACCAGTACATAATCCCTTATTCGCTTGAGTTCGCGGGCAGGCAAATTGCCCGAACTATTATCCCTATTCCTATAGCCGCGATTCATTGCTGGTTATACCGACCCCTTCTCCCTTGCTGTCCGGCCATACCATAGCCAAAATCCCTGATAGAGCGTTCACCATAAGGTTGACGGGTATTATCAAGGCAAAAGCCCATATCAGACTGTAAGGCAATATGTCTCTTATGAAAAACTCCCATGTAAGAGGAGTATTGACCAAGCGCAAAACTGCACAGGACACGCAGTCTCCAACCCCTGTTGACACCATGGCTGCAATGCTGGCGGCAAAGGGCATTCTGGGATTCAAGAATCCCCGGACCCATGACATCATCATAGAAACCACGGATAACGACAAAGCAGCAAAGCCTAGGGTCCTGCCGACAAATACATCTTGAATAAGCCCTATGCCAAATCCAACTACCCAGCTTGCCGGCACAGGGCCCAGCCACCCGGCAGAACATGCCAGCACAATACCTAAATCCAATCCTTGTGCACTTCCCAGGTAGACATATTGCACGAGCAGCATCAGGGGCGCGAGCAATGCATATGTAATGAAGAAGCTCAGTCTTTTCCCGTTCATTTTATCATCACTAGAACTTCTTCCAGATGTGCAAAATCCACCGCCGGCCTTACGTAACATTCCTTTACCAGCCCAGGTTGGGGTACATAAACTTCGGCAACTTCTCCCACAACCAAACCTGCCGGATACACACTGCCAACACCTGAAGTGAGCACTTCGTCCCCCACGCGGACATCAGCATCCCTCGAGAAAAACCGCATTACCAAAGCATCCGACCCGTTCCCTCCGACTACCGCTCCGTAGTCCCTGGACCTTGATATGAGTGAGCCCACTCCGCTTTCAGGATCAGTCAGCAGCAATACCTGGGCACTGCGTGCTTCAACCTTGATAACCCTGCCGACAAGCCCCCTTCTGGAAATCACAGGAGCGTCTACCGTTACGCCGTCTTCGCTCCCAAGGGAAATGGTTATCGTTGAAAACCATTTACTCGGGCTCCGCCCTATTACGTCAGCTGCCTTGTACTCCTGTTCAAGCTGTTCCCTGAATCCAAGCAGCTCCTTGAGCCGCTGGTTTTCGTTCTCAATCTCTCTTAACCGGGTCAGGAGCGACTCAAGCGAATCTAATCTGCTCTTAAGTTCTTTGTTTTCTTCCATTAGGGCTTCCTTTTGCTGAAACAAGGCGCTGTACTCGCTGAACTTATCCTTGACGGCCAAGAAGCCTCCGAGAAACGGTTGCATCCCTTTCCAAAGCAGCCTCTCCCAGAGCGAGGGGTTGTCCTGGGAGCTCCCAGTGATATTCATCAATAACACTGAGGCGGCCACAAGAAGTACAAGGGCTATCAACTTCTTATACGGAAACAGCCGCCTCAAAGAGAGTCATCCTTCCTTTTTCAACGCTTAGAAGAAGCAAGCACTTTTCTAAGAGTCTCGATCTCTTCCAAAGCCTTTCCAGCGCCTCTGACAACTGCATACATCGGCTCGTCCACTGTATGGACAGGCATACCGGTTTCCTGGCTAATCAACTTGTCGAGCCCTTTCAACATAGAGCCGCCGCCTGTCATGACAATTCCCCTATCCATAATATCGGCAGCCAATTCTGGGGGAGTGTTCTCAAGGGTTTCTTTGACAGCTTCCAGAATAGCGTTTACAGGCTCAGAAAGGGCCTTCCGTATTTCCCGCGAGTCGACGCTTATGGTTCTGGGCAAACCTGTGACCAGGTCACGCCCTCTGATTTCCATCGTCTCCTCTTGGTCAAGTTCGAAGGCTGATCCTATGGTGGTCTTCACTTCCTCGGCGGTCCTTTCACCTATGAGCAGGTTGTAAGCACGCTTTACGTAGTTGACAACAGCTTCATCCATTTCGTCTCCGCCTACCCTGATGGACCGGGAAGCTACTATGCCTTCAAGGGAGATCACTGCTACTTCACTTGTGCCGCCGCCGATGTCTACTATCATGTTGCCTGTGGGCTCATCCACGGGAAGTCCTGCACCAATAGCTGCTGCCATAGGTTCTTCAATGGTATAAGCTTCCCTGGCACCCGCCCTGAGTACAGCGTCTAACACGGCCCTTCTTTCAACCTCAGTGCAGCCGGACGGAACGGCCACAATAACCCTGGGCTTCAGGAGCCCGCGCCTGTAAGCTTTCCTGATGAAATGGTGCATCATGGTTTGGGTTACGTCAAAATCAGCAATAACTCCGTCTTTCATGGGCCTGATAGCGATTATATTACCAGGAGTCCGGCCAATCATTTGCTTCGCTTCAGTTCCCACAGCGAGCAATTCCTTGGTGTCTGCATGGATGGCAACCACTGAGGGCTCGACTAACACTATTCCTTTTCCCCTGAGGTGTACCAGAGTGTTAGCGGTACCCAGATCTATGCCAATGTCCCTGGTAATATACTTGAAAAGCCATTGCACCTTCTGCCACTCCCCTCTTAGTTACAAACCGTCGAGACTTACCAAGTAAACCATCCTGCAAAAGACTCCCTCAGGCTGACATACTGCCCACGCCCTATTATCACATGGTCCAACACGGTAATTCCCACGATTTTTCCCGCTTCTATTATTCTTTTTGTCATCCTGATATCGTCGTCGCTTGGTGCCGCATCCCCGCTGGGATGGTTATGGGCAAGAATAACGGCAGCCGCGCTCCGTTTTATGCAATTCTTGAATATTTCTCTCGGATGTACAATTGACGTGTCCAAACTCCCGACAGATATCACTTCGCGATGTATGAGGTGATTTCTTACGTTGAGCATCAACACCCGGACCTGTTCCCTGTCCAGTTGCTCCATATCAGCCTTTAACAGTTCATACACGTCGCGCCCGCAAGTTATTTCAATCCGGGGCGTCATATATGGTCCGGGCTGTTGCAACCGCCTGTGAATCTCTGCGCACGCCTTGAGTTTGGCCGCTTTCGCAATCCCTATCCCTGAGACGGCCATGAGCTCTTGTTTGGAAGCCTCTTGCAGGAAACCAAGTCCAGGACCGTAGTTGGCCTCACCCCAGTGAATCAGCTTTTTTGCCACGTCAAGTGCTGTCTCAGATTTGTTGCCAGTGCCCAGCAAAATCGCTACAAGTTCGGCATCTGAAAGAGCTTGAGGACCCACCCGGAACAGTCTTTCCCTGGGCTTCTCATGCTCAGGCCAATCTTTGATCGTTAACCGGTTCAGGGTTATGGCTACCTCCTTTTATATTCCCCTTCGCAGCCAACCCCAAACATGAACACCACTTATGTATCTCTCAATATACACTAAACGAAAAAGCTTGTGATCAGAAGTCCGGCTTTCTTAAGTATCTCATAAAATCTCGATAATGGAAGCCCTATTACACCAGTATAATCACCATTTATTGCAGTGACAAACAAAGCGGCCTTCCCCTGGATCCCATAGCCTCCGGCCTTGCCCATAGGTTCTCCCGTACCCACATACCATTCGATCTCAGACGGCTCCATCTGTCGCATGGTTACAAGAGTACAGTCCACATCTGAAAACATCTTTCTCGATCCAGGTTCATAGAGGGCAATGCCTGTGTACACCTGGTGGGTTCTTCCTGAGAGTCGCTCCAGCATCTTGGCCGCTTCCTTGGGGCTTTCAGGCTTGCCAAGCACGCTGTCACCGAGGACCACGATGGTGTCAGCGCCCACGACCACATCTTCCGGATATTCACGGGCTACTGCAGCTGCTTTCCCCCTGGCCAGCGCCATGGCCAGATCTTCGGAGCTCATCGCCTTTGGGTCGAAACACGATTCGTCAAACTTGGAAGGCACCACAAGGGGTTGTATTCCTATAGTCTCTAGCAGGGCCTTCCTCCGAGGAGACCTGGATGCAAGTACTAACCGCAATCAGTTCACCTTCCAAGCAACAACACCAGCAACAGAACGAGTATTGCACCTGCCAAATTGAGGCGGATGTTGAACCCGAAAGTCAATGAGATGACATTGAGATCCAGATGGAAAGGAGGTTGCAACCCAACGGAAAACCCCCTGGAGAGTATCGGTGCTACGTCTGAAAGAACCTCGCCTATAACGCTACCTACGATTGCTCCGGCAAGCAAAGCTATGAACAGAACCCAGGTGCGGGACTGTCTCCTCATGGCATATTCCTCCCCACTTATCCCCGCTTAAACTCCACAAACTCTATCTTACCTGCAATACTATTTGAACTCAAAGCCTTCCACAAGCCCTTTGCTGACAATACTTCCGTCCCGCCTGACGAAAATAACGCCAATATCGTCAAATTCTGCAAGGATGGCCTGGCTGTCGTCAGGCCCAAGTATAAACATTATTGTAGATAGAGCGTCTGCATCTGTAGACGACGGCGCAAACACGGTAGTTCCGCGGCAAGTGTCAGCAGGGTACCCTGTCCTGGGATCTATGATATGGTGATACACAATGTTGTCGACTACGAAATACCTCCGGTAATCGCCTGAGCTCACAACGGCCATGTCCTCTGCAGGCATTACGCCGATAATGTCCCCTGGGTCTCTCGGATCTGTGACACCTACCCGCCACAGTGAATCGTCGGGTTTTCTGCCCCCCGCATACACGTTCCCGCCGGCATTAACGAGGAAACACTCAACTTGTGAAGCTCGGAGAACCCCGGCCATCTTGTCAACTGCGTATCCCTTAGCTATGGCACCCAGGTCCAGGCCCATCCCTTTCACCGGAAGAAACACCGTGCCCTTATCCCGGTCAATCTGCACGCGCCTGTAATCCACCAGATCAAGGGCCGCTGCCACATCTTCCTGGGAAGGTACTTGAGCCTGCTCCCGGGCAACCGACCACAGTCTTGACACAGGTAAGATAGTGGGGTCAAACACTCCGCCTGAAACCTCAGCGAAGTAGAGAGCTCTTTCAATCACCGCCAGGGTATCATCTGAAACCTTAACAGGAGCTTCGCCGGCCATCCGGTTTATTGCCGACACTTCAGAATCAGGATTGTGAGCGCTGAGCAGCAAATCAAGACGTATGATTTCATCTATGGCCTGTGTTATAGCTTCTTCCGCATCAGGGCCGAACGCTTTGACGCTCACGTCAGTGTCCATTATGTCGAAAACCTGCTTCTCAACCGGTTGGCCCCTACCGCCAAAAAGCAAACAACCGCTCATAATCAAAACCAGCACTGCCGGAATAAGCCCGATCTGAATCCGCTTATTCCAGGCAGCACTGGTTCTTTGACTGTCACCTTGCTTAGTCACGTCTTACCTCCTAGGCACCAAATCCGCCTGAAGCGGACGGGTTAACAGAGCCCAGGACAAAAAGACCCGCTACGAAACTTGCTTGCCTGCCTCTGGAACCTCTGATTTATTGTTGTTGTCAACAATGGTCTTAACCGGACACTTGGTGGCGCAAATCCCACAATTGTCACACAGGGAATAGTCGATTACAGCCAAGGTATCCCTGTCCATGGATATTGCGTTCTGGGGGCAAGATCTCACACAAATACGGCATGCAATGCAGCCTACCTTGCAATACTGCCGCACCTGAGGCCCTTTATCGTAGGACCTGCAAAGTATGTGAACCTGCTTGTCGGCGGGTACCAGGTCAATAACACCCCTGGGGCATGCCCTGACACATGCGCCGCATCCTGTGCACTTCTCTTCGTTCACTACAGGCAACCCGCCGGGGGCCATGTATATTGCACCAAACGCACACGCCCTCACACAGTTGCCAAGTCCAAGGCATCCGTACGGGCATCCTTTGGAACCGCCCAGCTGGTGCAGCGCCCGGCAATCCATTACCCCGTGGTACTCTGCCACAATCTCGGCGCGGTCATCATCGCCTTGGCAATATACCACAGCTTTCATCGGTCTGACGGCTTCGCGCGCCATGCCCATGATGGAAGCCAGCTTCTCTGCAACCGCATCCCCGCCTGGTACGCAAGCTTTACAAGGAGCTTCCCCTTTGGCTACTGCCTCAGCCAGGCCTGCACACCCGGGAAAGCCGCATGCCCCGCAATTGGCCCCGGGCAAAACTGCAAGGATCTCAGCCACCCTGGAATCCTCTTCGACCTTGAACCTCTGAGCAGCCAGAGCCAGGAAACCGCCAAACACAAGCCCGGCCGCCCCTAATGTCAAGACCGCAGATAGCATCTATGCTCCCTCCCTACTTAACCAAGTTGCTGAAGAGCCCCGAAAAGCCAAGAAATGCAAGAGACATGAGGCCAGTTGATATCAGGGCAAGCGGGAAACCGTCCAGAGTGGCTGGAATGTCCATTAACTTCCATCTTTCGCGTATCCCTGCGAAGATAATAATCGCAAGACTCCAACCAAGAGCTCCTGCAAACCCGCTGACAGTGCTCAACACGACCCCGTATGACTTGGTCACGTTCAACATAGCCGCCCCCAAGACGGCGCAGTTGGTGGTAATGAGGGGAAGGTATATCCCCAGGGCCTGATACAAGCCGGGCAAAGTCTTCTTCATAAATATCTCAACCAACTGCACAAATGATGCGATAACCAGGATATATACAATAGTCCTCAGGTATTCCAGCTCCAACGGCTTCAGAACATATTGTTCAAGAGCTGCCGTCACCGTCGATGCCACGGTTATCACGAAGATCACCGCACCTGACATACCTGTGGCCATATCAAAGTCTTTAGAAACTCCCAAAAACGGGCAGATCCCTAGGTACTGCATGAAAACGAAATTATTCACTAGCACGCCTGCCAAGATTATTCCCAGCACTTCCATGCAAATTCACTCCTTCCGGCTGTCGCCTCAACCCACATCAGACTAAGCTTGTTTCCGCTTGCCCACCCTGGCTATAACAATATTGAGCAAAGCCATAAGGACACCCAATGTTATGAACCCGCCTGGAGGCGTCAGCATAACCGCCGCAGGTTCAAACAGAGGTGCTTTAGGAAATACAACATTTCCAATGGCGATTTGGCCCGTGCCCAAGAATTCCCGTATACCACCTATCAGCATCAGGTTAAGGGTAAAAGCCATGCCGGAACCCAGGGCATCCATTGCTGAGTTGAGCACCGGGTTCCTATACGCAAAAGCTTCAGCACGGTGGAAGACTATACAGTTAACCACGATAAGCGGCACAAAAATCCCCAAAATGCTGTACATCTCAGGCAAATATGCTTTCATCACCAATTCAACTATCACAACCGGAGTTGCAATCATGATGATAAATACAGGGATACGGATTTCGTCAGGGATTAGCTTCCTCAGCAGCGATATAAGCACATTGGAAAAGGTAAGCACAAAAATCACTGCAACACCCATCCAAAACCCGTTAACCAAACACGTTGTAACCGCCAGTGTAGGACACATACCTACCGCCAGGGCGAACGTCGGATTCTCCTTTATGAATCCTTTAATAAAGTCGTAACCGAGAGATGCTCTGTTCTCCTTCATCTGGTTTCACCTCCCGCCTTTACGGGCCATTTTGTCGTGACCAGAACCGTAATATCTCGGCACCACATACTTATCAATCAGCGGCGTAACAAGATTCATGAACAAGATCGCGTAGGTAACCCCTTCAGGGTAGCCGCCCCAAAGCCTAATCACTAAAGTGATTAGCCCGCAGCCTATCCCCATGTACAACCTACCCCGTGGGGTGACAGGCGAGGTCACGTAATCAGTAGCCATGAAAAACGCACCGATAAAGGCGCCGCCCAGGAATATGGCACCCAGCGGGTCCCCCTGGAAAAACGCCCCGGGCTTTCCGAAAATCCATGTGCCTATAGCCAGGGTACCCAGGTAACCCAAAGGAATCCTGTAATCTATTATATCCCTGACAATCAGGTACAGGCCGCCCAGCAGCAATGCCAGTATGCAAGTTTCCCCAATCGAGCCCGGCCTCTGGCCAAGGAGCATTTGTTTGAGCGTGAAAGCAGTCTGCCCGGTGGCGTTGAACCCGGCCAGGGGCGTCGCCGAAGTAGCTGCATCATAAGTCATGGGGTTAACCCAATCCTGTGTCATATGCAAAGGCCATGCGGCGAGCAGAAACGCCCTGGCGGCAAGCGCCGGGTTTAGGAAATTATTCCCCAAACCGCCGAAAACCTGTTTTACAAGTACAATCGCAAACGCAGCCCCGATTGCCGGGATCCACAGAGGTACATGCGGCGGCAGCGTCAATGCCAAGAGCAACCCTGTGATCACCGCTGAGAAGTCATTGATGCTCACTTGTCGTTTTACTGCTTTTTGATAAAGAGCTTCTGAAGCCACCGCCGAAGCCACTGAAACAAGGATAATTAAGGCCGACCTGAAACCGAACAACACAGTTCCGGCTATTGCGGCGGGGCAAAGCGCTATTACCACGTCAAGCATAATTCCCTGCACAGTCTTGGTGCTCTTCACATGAGGTGACGGTGTTACCAGTAATCTATCTCCCATGCTAATACCTCCGTATCTCCGGACAGGCCTAGCTCTGCCTGCGAGCCTTCCGTCTCGATGTTATTTCTGACTTGGCCATCCTTATCCATTGCACCAACGGCCTCTTTGCAGGGCAGATATAAGCACAACACCCGCATTCCATACAATCCATTGCCCTGAAGCTTTCAGCTTCTTCCATGAAACCACGCTCAGCATAAGCCGAGATCCACAAGGGTTGCAGTCCCAAGGGGCACGCATCGATACATTTGCCGCACTTAATGCACGGAAGGATGGGCTCTTGGGCTGCCTGCTCCTTAGTGAGCACCAGTATCCCGCCAGTACCCTTCACTATCGGAACATCCAAGCTCTTGATGGCACATCCCATCATGGGGCCGCCCATAATCACCTTACCCGGAGTACCCGAAAAGCCGCCCGCCTTCTCAATCAGGTACGACACCGGGGTACCGATGAGAGCTTTGAAATTAGATGGTTTGGCCACACCTTCGCCCGTAACCGTCACAACCCTCTCGACCAAGGGAAGGCCGGTAAGTATGGCCTCAGCCAACGCATAGGCAGTACCTACGTTTGATACCAGAACCCCCACATCATAAGGCAAGCCCGGAGGAGGAGGCACTTCTCTGCCCAGGACAGCCTGGGTGAGCTGCTTTTCCCCACCCCTGGGGTACCGGGTGCTCAACACAGCAAGCTCCAACCCGTCGTAACGGGACATAGCTTGCTTCATAGCTTCAATGGCATCAGGCTTATTATCCTCTATACACACGATCCCGCGTTCAACTCCGGAGGCCTTCATCAGCGCCTTTAACCCAAAGATCACTTTGTCCGCTTGTTCAAGCATTACCCTGTGATCTGCAGTGAGATAGGGCTCACATTCAGATCCGTTGAGCAAGTAGGTATCTATATGCTTGTCCTCAGGAGGGGTAAGTTTTACGGATGTGGGAAAACATGCCCCCCCAAGCCCCACAATTCCGGATTGTTCGGCCACGGCCCTGATCTTCTCCGGTGAAATGCTATCCAGATCAGATGCCACAGGAGATAGCTCTTCAACCGGTTCGTGCCTGCCGTCAGGCTCAAGTATGATAGCTTCGCACATGCGGGCCTGAACAGGATGAAATCTCGGCTCAATAGCCTTAATTACCCCGGAAGTAGGGGCATGCAAGGCAGCACTTACGAACCCCTGAGGTTCAGCTATGATCTGCCCCCGTTTTACCGTGTCCTTTGGTTTCACCAAGGGCACCGGCGAGGCGCCTATATGTTGAGACACAAAAAGAACGAGTTCATCAGGAATTCCTGCGAACCCTACCGGAGATTTCTCAGATAGTTCCTTCTTGTCAGGAACCGGCACGCCTCCGATCATCTTCTTTATGATAGTAATCACCTTCTCCACCTCGATTGCAAGTAAGAATTAACATATGCAACCTCGACTAAAATGCAACCAGGCACCCTAGTTTACAGACACTTCAGATCACGTTATACAGTGATAATTGTAGTGCCTAACACCGCAAACGTCAAATAGCAAGCCCCGTTGAAGGTTTTGCATCCTCAAGCAATCCGGAACTGCAATCACAGTTTCTTCCTGCGGTTCGAAGGAGGAATTCCCAGCTGGGAGCGATACTTGGCAACTGTGCGCCTCGCGATCTCTACTCCCCGCCTGCTGAGACCATGGGCGATCTGGCTGTCGGTCAACGGATTCCCGGAGTCTTCGCTGCGGATCATTTGTTCAATCATTTTCTTTATGTTATATTGTGAAACCTCATGTCCGTAAGACTCCACCCCAGGGGTAAAAAACATCTTGCAGGGAAACACCCCGAAAGGCGTATCCACATACTTACCTGATACAGCTCTGGATACTGTGGAATCGTGGATATCAAGTTCGTGTGCAACGTCTTTGAGGGTCATAGGTTCCAGATGTCCAGGCCCTTCCAGGAAGAATCGCCGCTGCCGCCCCACAATGGTCTCCATGACCCTGGATATGGTTAACCTTCTTTGCTCTATGCTCTTTAGCAGGAAACGGGCTCTTTTCATCTGCTTAACCAGGTAGCTCCTGGCATCTTGCTCTCCGGCTGTAAGCAGTTTCCTGTAATAAGGATTCCATCTGATAGATGGCAAAGCACTGTCGTTTGGAATCACTACGAATTCATCGTCGATCCTTCTCACGGTAATGTCGGGCACTATGAAAGTAACATGGCCTGCTGAAAATGCCGCGCCTGGCTTTGGCTGCAGTTTGACGATAGAGTCCCTGGCCCTCAACACTTGTTTGAGCGAAGCATTGGTGCTTTGACATATCCTGGTGTACCTACCGTCGGCAAGGTCATCCAGATGATGTCTGATGATTTGCAATGCTAGCCGGCTGAGCCCTTTAGCTTGAGCTTGTAGTTCAAGGCATTCCCTGAGGTCTCTGGCGGCAACCCCGGGAGGATCAAACTTCTGGATTAGCTTAAGCACATCCTCAACCTGCTCCGAAGTGCTTGCCGTTGCCGATGCAATCTCGCCCACAGTAGCCTGCAAATACCCGTTGTCGTCTATACTTCCGATGATGAAATGAGCGATGCTCTGCTCCTTATGGCCAAGGGGTAACACGCCCAATTGGGATAACAGGTGACTTCGGATTGAAAGGTTGGCTTGGGCGCAAACGTAGCCCGGAGCGCAGTAAGCATCAAGGCGCCCATCTGAAGATCTGCCCGTTGCTCTCCCGCCAAGGCCAAGGTCTGAAGAGTCACAGAAATACGCTATCCAGTCTTCTTCATCTTCTGAGGAATGTTCCGGCAATCTTTCCGTTGTGTCGTGAACCAAATCCAAGAGGGGGTTGTTTTCAACCTCCTCAGCTATAAGCGCTGACAGTTCCTGAACGTTCATCTGCAGGATCATGATAGCTTGATGCAGTTCAGGCGTTAGGACGAGCTTCTGTGTTTGAATTAGTTCGAGCCCGTAGGCCGGTTTCATGGTCCCCCTCCCTTTCTATTACTATTGCAACACTGCTCGTCGCTTGCTCCGGCCAAGCCTAATCTAATCCGATTTTCTTGGTAATTACATCTACGCTCAGCAGGTAAATTCCGGTAAGGTGCTCAAGCTTTTGTTTGAGTTTTGACTGGACTTCCCTCATTACGGCAAACACTTCAGCGCCGTACTTAAGCACTAACTCCACTTCAAGGATGGCACCGTCGCCCGTGGTCAACACCAAGACCCTCAGAACCCGTTTCACGCCCTCAATTTCGGAACAGATTCTTGTAGCTATTTGCATCACAACATTGTCAGCGATGTAGAAGCTGCCGAAATAGCTGTATGTGGGCCTGACCACACTTCTTTCCATGACAGCAGATTTCTTCTCCCGGGCCCTGACGAAGATCTTGAGAGGGTCAACCAGATAACCGGAGAAGGTTTTTTTCACCTCAAACGCCGGGGCCGGAATTACATGCTTGCCTTCTTGCCGGCGCCGCCACAGGGCCTCCCGGATCTCCTCTTCACTGGCCAAATCCCTTATGTCCAAT
Organism: Bacillota bacterium; assembly: GCA_012841065.1. Lineage (GTDB taxonomy): Bacteria > Bacillota > Sulfobacillia > Fermentithermobacillales > Fermentithermobacillaceae > DTU015. The sequence goes on along the minus strand of DUVI01000002.1, from coordinate 44,275 downwards.
ATGAGCGAAGGCTCAGGGAGGCCCAGCCGTGAAATTATGCGTTGTATCATCGAAACTGACGTGCCAAGCACCAGCACCCGCTGTATGTCCAGGTCTTCAAGGGCGGACCGGACTTCCAACGCATGCCCGGCCGAAGTAAACACCGCCCTTCTGACCGCGGCAGTCTTGGTCTCCTCCCTCTTGGCCGATCTCCCTGCCACAATCCTTGAACCCGAAATAAGCAGGCCGTCATCTATGATTGCCTGGCAGCCATATTCCTGGGCAATCCACATCGCGTGATGGGACTTACCTGTTCCACTTGGGCCAACCAGGGCAATCACTTCGATGCCCTGCAAACCCGGATCGGTTGCTACTTCTTTCCCCGTGAGAACCACCTAAGACCTGCCTTTCTAGGTTCTTCTACCTCAGGAACTGCCTGCACACCCTCAGGAGGCTGGGTATCTTCTTTGACGAAACTGCTTACCAAGCTCAATACTTTCTTATGATCTTCAGTCTTGGCATAATCCTCGGCGAACTTTATGAGTTCAGGCCAGATTGTCCTGGATATGAACCCGCTTGCTTCAAGGGCGAAGTTAGGATTGTAATTGAGGGCTTTCACCCAATGTTCAAGGCCGCCTTGAGGATTGCCGGACGCAATGAGCACGGTTCCGTAGAGAAACTCAGTGTCCGACCTTAGTTTGCGCGCATCTTTGTCCTTGGGTTCAACCTGCTCCAGCATGTTGACAAGTTCCTCAGCGAACCGCCTGGCTTGGATGAGATTTCCTGCCCTGTAGTAGAGTTCTCCCAACACCATCTGCGGCTGGGGATTATTAGGATCCAAGCTGCTTATTGCAAGCCAATGATCTATGGCTTTGCGGAAATCCCCCGCATTGACTGCCAGGGTGGCCAGGTTTTGCCGTGCAGGGACGTACGCGGGATTCAAAGATACACATTTCTCCCACATTTCAACTGCTTTGTCTGTCTGGCTTTTCTCAAGGAATGCAAGCCCCAGGTTGTAAGTGGCAAACACGTCGTCAGGGTTGGCTTCAAGCACTTCCTGCCATTTAGCCATGGCCGTGTCGATGTCTCCTGACATAGCGTAAGCTTCTCCCAGGGTGATAAGGGTCACGGTATTTTCCGGCTCCAGCTCCCTGGCTTTGGTGAGAGCTTCGATCGCTTTGCAATGTTCACCTTTGCCCAAATAGCAAAGCCCTTTGTTGTAGAACAAGAGCGGGGCGTCTGAGCCCAACCGTTCTGCACGCTCGAGGACATCAATAGCTTCATCAAACATCTTAAGGTCTGTGCATATAGCTCCTACATTGTGCAACGCCTGAAGGTTGGCAGGCTCCAACTTCAAGACTTCAAGCCATTCATCCAGGCTCTCTCTGATCATGCCTTTCGCCAGATACAGTTCACCCAGCTGTGACCGGGCAAACACGTTACCCGGACTTGCATCCCTGGCCTTCTCGGTTTGGGAGATGGCAGCGTCCAAATTACCTTCAAAAGCATAGATTTTCCCCAGGAAATAGTGGGACGGTGAGTGGGACTTATCCAGGGCAACGGTTCTCTTGAATGCGTTCTTGGCTTCTTCCAGATTGCCTGTATCAGCCCAAAGAACCCCGAGGTAATAATTGGCTTCCACATTGCGCTTATCTAGTTCAATCACTTTCTCCAGGTGGACCCGGGCATTGTCAGCATCTGCAAGCCTCATGTAGGATAAGGCCAGCTGAAGCCTTGTAGCGATGTCTTTGGGCCTCTTCTCCACATCTCTTTCCAGGTTCTTGACTATCGCCCGGAGGGACTTCTCATCAATGTTCATATTACCCACGTTAACCCCTCACGATACTAATAAAGTGTAGTCAACATTCACTCCTTGTTCTTCGCTTCCGGTCGTTATAATACCTCCTGTTGAATATTTTCCAAAACTCATTCCCTACTAAACAAATATGCTTGACTTGTTATAATCCTAGTAGAATAATAGGATTAGATTCGCACACACTGAGATCCTGATTGAGGTGAGAACAACTGTCTTTTTCGCTGTCGACTAAAGGGCATTATGCAGTATTGCTCATGTATGAACTGGCCAGGACCGGAGACGGTTTTATATCGCTTGCAGAAGTCTCCGCCACCCAAAAAGTATCCCAGGGCTATCTTGAACAAATCGTAATCCCGCTCAGAGAGCACGGCCTGGTACAAGGAAAACGTGGATTTGGCGGCGGCTACAAGCTCGCCAGGCCGGCGGCGGAGATTACCGTCGGTGAAATCGTGAAAGTGGCCGAAGGACCTGTTGCGCCTGTCAAGTGCATGCATGAAGACTTTTCGGACTGCGACTGCCCCGATGATTGCAGAGCGAGATTGGTTTGGCAAAAAGTCGGAGATGCCATTGAAGGCGTCCTCAATTCAATAACCTTACATGACCTGGTTGAGGGGGCCGCACACATCGAACAAAAGGGGGACATTGACCATGAGTAGTCAGCCCAACGCTCAAAGACAGGTCTACCTAGACCATTCGGCAACCACTCCGGTGAGACCCGAAGTGCTGGCTGCCATGTTGCCATATTTCGCCGGTAAATTTGGCAACGCGTCAAGTATACACAGATGGGGATACGAGGCGAGAGAAGCTATCAACGACGCCCGGGAAAAAGTGGCCTCCCTGATCGGGGCCTCTCCCAGTGAGATACTGTTCACGTCAGGGGGCACTGAGGCCGATAACTTGGCGATAAGGGGTGTTGCCCATGCAAGAAGGTCCCGGGGCAATCACCTGATCACAAGTCAGATTGAACATCATGCGGTGCTCCATACTTTTGAAGTTCTTCAGAAGGAAGGGTTTGAAGTCACGTTCCTGCCGTGTGATAAGTATGGGTTGATTGATCCGGATGACGTAAGAAAAGCCATCAGAAAAGACACGATTCTGGTTTCCATCATGCACGGACAAAACGAAGTGGGCACGGTAGAGCCCATTAAGGAGATCGGGGAAATAGCCCGGGAACATGGGGCTTTGTTCCACTCTGACGCAGTGCAAAGCGCAGGCAAGATTCCAATCGACGTCAAAGAGCTCAACGTTGACCTGCTTACCCTATCCAGCCACAAGATATACGGGCCTAAAGGAGTTGGAGCCCTGTATGTGACAAAAGGCGTCAGGCTTACACCCCAGGTGACCGGCGGCGCCCACGAAAGAAGGATGCGTGCCGGCACTGAAAACGTCCCAGGAATCGTGGGGTTCGGCGAAGCGTGCCGCTTGGCTAAAGCAGAACTCCCGGAAGAATCAGCAAGACTCACCAAACTGCGCGACAAGCTGATTGAAGGGCTTCTCAATGAGATCCCTGATGTGGTTCTCAACGGGCACCCGGTACTGAGGCTGCCTCACAACGTCAATGTGAGCGTGAAGTATCTGGAAGGTGAATCCATATTGCTCAACCTCGACCGGATGGGCGTAGCGGCCTCGTCAGGTTCGGCTTGTACTTCAGGTTCCCTTGAACCGTCCCATGTGCTCTTGGCAATGGGCTTGTCGCACGAAACGACCCATGGATCCCTGAGATTCTCCCTGGGGATGTCCAATACAGAAGAGGATATCAACTACGTGCTGGAGATTCTGCCACCAATAGTAGAGAAGCTTCGTGCCATGTCGCCGTTAGGCCCAGGCAGCGTTTTATGATGTAAAGGCGGGGATAAGACATGTACAATGACAAAGTTATGGACCACTTTTTCAACCCGAGAAATGTAGGGGAACTGGAGAACCCTGATGGCGTTGGCCAGGTGGGAAACCCGGTGTGCGGGGATACGATGAGGATAACCCTGAAGATCAAAGATAACAGAATTGAAGACATCAAGTTCAGGACTTTCGGATGCGGAGCGGCCATCGCTACCAGCTCAATGGTTACCGAGCTGGTTAAAGGGCTCACTTTGGAAGAAGCGCTGGAAGTCTCAAATAAGCAGGTAGCAGAATCCCTGGGCGGGCTGCCACCCCAGAAGCTGCACTGTTCTAACCTGGCCGCCGAGGCAGTACATGCTGCCATTCAGGATTACTACAAGAAGCAGGGGCTCGTCGTCAGCGATGATAACGGCAGCAGCCATGATCACAGCACTCATGATCACAGCGTTGACGATGAAAGCAGCGAAGAATAATATGCACTGGCCTGTGCCGGTTTGTCCGTCCCTTTGATCATATTTGGGGCCTGTAGGTTTTCACTCAGCCGCCGGACACCTGTGTTCGGCGACTGCTTTTTTCCGCCTATTCCCTCTCTATCATAGTTATTGCTAAAATTGTCGAAACGGAACATCTGCCTTGGAAATTCCGTCTAAACCGAAAGAATGATTACGATTACTATATCAGGTAAGAAGTTCAGCGAAAGCACCAGAACCCATACTGAAATGAGAGGTAAATACATATGGCAAAACCGATCCGACATATTTCGATGAAACATTTCCAAATATTGAGCCGCCGGGTGTTGCCGGGCATGCTCCTCTTAGCTGTGACCCTGGGCCTCATATGGTCCCCCGGAACGGCTTTGTCCAACGGCAGTGCCTCGCTTCTGACCTCTGACTTCTCAGGTTTCAAAGGAGTTGTAGTAGGAGATGTTTGTAATTTGAGGTCGGGCCCGGGGACAAACTACAGCGCTTCAGGAACAGTGCTTGAAGGTACCTGGCTGGACATAATGTCAAGGCAAAATGATTGGCTTAAGGTTTCATATAAAGGCCGGGAAGCATGGATCGCGGCATGGCTCGTTGATATCGACCTGGGATCCAGGGGCATCACCGCAGTGGTAACCAGGACCGATGTTAACATGCGCCAGGGACCGGGCACCGATTACCCTGTAGTGGGGATGACTCAAAGAGGCCATACATACGCTGCTGAAGCTAAGCGGAACGACTGGATCAGGGTCGCCCTGGGAGGAGGCCGGACGGCCTGGATATATGAGGAACTGTTGCAACTCACCCTGCCCACTATTGAAGAGACCGTTCCGGTGGCAGAAGACATGGTAGTGCGTCCCCGGGGCCAATCGGTGACCGTATATCAAAGGCCCATCAAAGGTTCGCCTGCCATGGCTACCTTGAGAACGGGCGATTCTGCCAAATACATTACCTCAAGAGGGGCCTGGATTGCAGTTCAGACTTCGGCCGGGATAAGAGGCTGGGTATACGGCCCTGATGCGACGATTTCCGCAGTAAACGATCCCTCCCTTTCCTTCGGAGTATCTGAGACCTCGTGGTCTCTGGGGAAATACAGTACCACGACGGTAAATGCCACTGACGTGAATTTCAGGGCAGGCCCGGGCACCAATTACCCTGTGATATCCATGGTGCAAAAAGGCGACACAATCCGCGTGCTTGAAGTACGGGATCGTTGGATAAGGGGCATACCCCCTAAAGGTGTGGTAGGCTGGGTGGCTGCGTGGCTGACCACAGGAGCTTCAGCCGGCACATCTCCCGGCTTTTCCATCGCCCTTGACGCAAGTTCCAGCATACGCACCCTTACTGTACAGGGCCCGTTTCAAGACTGCCAGATTGTACGCCAAGCAGACAATACCGTGATGATAAGCACCTCAGAGTTTTTCAACACAGCAGGCAGGCTCGACATAAATGCTTACGAGTTTGAATCAGTCAAGGTTGAAGGTAGCGATGTTACCATCAAGTTTTCTGAAACACCGTCATACGTGGTACAGGAGCAATCAGCCGGAAAAGTGGTGCTTGGCTTTGCCCCGACTGTAACCGCGGTAGATGTTAAGCGTGAGGACGACGGAGAAGCGCTCACTGTCCATACACTGGGATATACCTGGCCGACTGTCACCAGGAACGGCAATTCAGTTACCATGTTCCTGCCAGGCGCTTCTTACACCGGACAAGCTTCCCGGGTGCGGGGTGACTTGGTCAGGCAAGTGGACATAGGCACCACCAATGACGGGGTGAGCCTATCGCTGGATGCATCCTTAAGCGGTGCTTACCTGCTAAAGAAAAATGCCAACTCCCTCGAAGCTTTCTTCGTCAACCCAGGGCTTTCAGGCAAGGTGATAGTGGTTGACCCTGGGCACGGAGGCAACGATCCCGGGGCATCAGGCCCTACCGGTTACCAGGAACGCGCGGTAAACTGGAAGATTGCGCTGAAACTCCGTGACCTCCTGGAGTCGGCCGGTGCAACCGTGATTCTAACAAGGTTGGGAGAGTATGAAGATGCCACTCCCCCTGAAGACTGGAAGCCCGACATAGATGAATATTCCGGGGATCTGGCGAAGAGGGCGGCTTGGTCTCAGAAAGCTCACGCGTTTGTTTCGATACACAACGACTGGCACAGCAACCCTCAGACTGCGGGCACAACTTCTTATATATGCAGCACCACTTTGAACACATCTGAGTCCAGGCGGCTGGCAACGCTCATCCAGAAACACCTGACTGCAAGTCTTGGCACCTATGACAGGGGAGTGAGAAACGCAGACTTCTTCGTCAACAGGGAATCTCATTGCCCCTCGGTGTTGGTGGAAGTAATGTACTTGTCCAACCCCAGGGAAGAAAACCTGCTCAAGCAAGATTATGTTCTGGAAGCTGCAGCCAAGGGCATATTCAAAGCTCTTGAGGCATACTTCTCAGCTGGCTCAGGGGCAGGCACCTATTAGAACTGTATCCGGGCCGGTGATAAGTTGGCAAGAAGGTGCAGATCGCTATCAAGACCGGTCTGCAAGAGTACACAAATAAAACAGGGCGGTTCCCGGTAAGTCAGAGGGGGAACGCCCTGTTAGATTCTAAGACCTGCTTACTGTTCAGAAATCCAGCGGACTCTCACATGCAGCCACGCACAGGTTGACGCAAGCTTCTACGTCTCCCAGATCCACCATCTCACAGGGACTGTGGATATACCTGGACGGGATTGAAATCACCCCGGCCGGCACGCCTGCCCGGGTGAGCTGGATGGCGCCGGAGTCTGTGCCTCCGCGTTGCAATACTTCCATCTGATAAGGGATACCCTTCTCCTCGGCCAGTTTCACAAGGTAGTCCCTGAGCCCGGGATGGCATATCAAGCTGGAATCTTTGACCTTTATGGCAGCCCCTTTGCCAAGGGAAACCTCCATAGTGTGAGCTTTCGGGGTATCTCCTGTGCCGGTAACGTCAAAAGCTATGCCCACATCCGGATTGATCCCGTAAGCGGCTACCCTGGCCCCTCTCAGCCCGACCTCTTCCTGGGTTGCAAACACCGCGTAGATATCATGTTCAGATTGCTTTATCCGCTTCAAAGCTTCAATTACCACCACGCAACCAATCCTGTCATCCATGGCTTTGGCTACAATGCGGTTGCCCATGTCAATAGCAGGCTGGAAGAAAGCGGCCATATCGCCTACCTTAACCTTCTTGGAAGCTTCTTCCCGGCTGGTGGCGCCAATATCCATATAAAGCTTTTCGAGTCTAAGATCTTTGATGTCATCCAGCTTTTCGCATCCGATCACACCGAAAGTGCCGTTTTCGAAATATACCCGCTGTCCAAGGGCAACCATAGGGGATACTCCCCCGATATTGGCAAACCGCAGAAAACCGTTGTCGTCTATATGGGTCACTATAACGCCGATTTCATCCATATGAGCATCAAGGATTACCTTTTTGCCTCCGCCGCTCCCTTTCTTGAGGCAAATGAGGTTGCCCATAGCATCCACCCTGATCTCGTCAACGTAGGGCTCGACCTCTTTCCTGATAACTTCCCTTACAGGCCCCTCGGAACCTGAAGGCCCAAAAGCTTCTGTCAGTCTCTTGATAAGGTCTTTCACGGTCTGAAACCTCCCTCAACACTCTCTAAGAACTTGATGACCAATTTCCGGGCTGCGTCAAAATCTGACATTGACATGATCGAACAAGGGGTATGTATACAGCGGCAAGGCACAGATACCGATGCTACAGGACAACCTGCTTTAGCTTGCTGTATAGCGCCCGCGTCGTTACCCCCGGAAGTAGCTTCTCTGAACTGGTAAGGTATCGCCTCGTTCTCAGCAATCTTCACAAGCTGGTCGAGCATTGCACGGTTGGGTATAGAGCCTCTGTCCATTATGCTGATGGCAGCCCCCTTGCCCAACCGGGTTGCCTGAAATTCCTTGTCAGTTCCAGGTATGTCAGCGCAAACCGTGCCCTCAAGAGCTATGCCCATGTCAGGTTCAACTGCAAATGCGGCAACCTTTGCTCCCCTGAGCCCTATTTCTTCCTGGACTGCGAACACGGCATAGAGTTGTATGTCCTGCCAGTCCTGTTTCAGCACTTCAAACAGGAGCGCACACCCAACCCTGTCATCCAACGCCTTAGCTTTGATGATCCCTGGGGCAAGTTCTTCGTACTCGGTGTCGAATGCCACGTAGTCCCCCGGTTGTACTTTGCTTTTGGCCTGTTCCAGGGACTCTGCGCCAATATCGATAAACAGCTGGTCTATGGGGATTACCCGGGACCGTTCATCACGTTCTTGAAGGTGGATAGCTTTCGCTCCTATCACACCGGGAAGCTTTTCCTTGCCTACAAGCACACGCTTGGAAACCAATACCCGCGGGTCTATTCCCCCCACACGGGCAAATCTGAGAAACCCGTTCTTCTCGATGTGGGTTATTACAAGCCCCACTTCGTCCATATGGGCATCGAGCAGCACTTTCGGACCCCGGCTGCCCTTCTTGGCGATCACGTTGCCCATTACGTCGCATTCGTATGAAATCCCCATGGACTGGAGTTGTTCGATTATCGCGGACCGGACTTCATATTCGTTTCCCGAAACCCCTGAAAGGGTTGTAAGAGTTCTCAGATCCATGTCTTCAACTCCTTCACAAAACCTGCATCACAAGACGCAATAAACCTGGCCAATAGCCTGCCTGCGCCCTCTATGTCACTCATTGAGAGGGTCTCAACCGATGTGTGCATATAGCGCAAAGGAATGGAAACCAGGCCGGTTGCTACTCCTGCCCTGGTAACTTGCATGGCCCATGCATCGGTCCCTGTGGCTGCAGGAGCGATCTCCTTCTGTACGTTGACGCCTGTTTCTTTAGCTGCCTTTTCAAGCGCGGCAAATACCTTAGGATGAATGTTGGCACCTTGGGCCAGGGCAGGCCCCTTCCCCACAGATGAGGTTCTCCACTCAGGGACCCCAGGAGTTTCACCATGGCACACGTCGATAGCTATGCCGATGTCAGGCTGGATGCCGTAAGCTGAAACAACGGCGCCGCCTAAGCTTACTTCCTCCTGGCTGGTAGCTACAGCATACACATCTGCGTCCACTTTGTACTTGCGCAACTCATCGAGGCAAGCCAGAATAACCGCAACCCCTGCCCTGTCGTCGAGAGCTTTGCCTGACAACCTGTCGCCCATTAGCTCGCTCACCTGTCGCTTGAAGGTTACAACGTCGCCCACACGAACCAGGTTGCGGACTTCTTCCTCAGGCAATCCGGTATCGATGAATAAGTCTTTCATCTTGTGAGCATTCTTGGCCTCTTCAGGCGAAGTAAGGTGGGGAGGTTTCACCCCGATTACGGCTGTGAGCGGCCTCTTGCCGTACACTATCACTTCATGGGCAGGCAAGACCCGCTGGTCTACCCCGCCTACAGGGGCAAACCTCAGGAAGCCGCCTTCCTCAATCTTGGTGACAATCAGGCCGATTTCGTCCATATGGCCTGCAAGCATGATCTTCGGCCTGGGCTGGGGACCTTGACCATGCTTCACTCCTATTACATTGCCGAGCACATCCACGTGGATTTCATCCACCAAGCCCTCCATTGCATCCTTTGCCAATGATGCAATGTCCATGAACTCAAACCCCGACACCCCATGGGCCAGCGAGGCTTTCTTGAGAAACTCTCTTAAGTCCAATCGCTCAACCCCCTAAGCAACGTTTGTTATGATTAACATTCTTTGGAACGCCGGACAATCCTTCCGAAACTCAAGCAAGTACAACAGGTTTTCCCGACATCTGCTCAAAACTTCTGTAGCTGACCCCTTCAAGATCCCTGCCCCAAGGATCAAAGGCTCTCTTAGGCAGGGTTACGATCTCAGGTTCATAACCTCCACCGGTGATCTCACTGTACTTGGCGATAAAGTCTCTCACGGTGAGAAGGCCGGCAGCATCGATATTGCCTCCGAAGAACACAGAAGGCACCGCTTCAACCTTCGCGTTTAGCCCGCGTACTTCCAGCGCGTCTTCGATAACCGGTTTTGCCGGTCCTGAGGTAAGCACAAGCACCCGCCTGCGTTTCACCCTGGATTCAAGTTCCCACTTAAACCATGCATCAGGGTCCAGGTCGTCATACATCACCAGCCCGGACGGCTGGAACCTGTGCTTGTTGATCACAGTTTCATAGAGCACGCCCTGCCTGTCACAAACTACCCGCGGCTTTTCATGATCCCTTATCAGCTCAAAAGCTTCCGTCCGCGACATCACATACCGCTTGAGCACCTGAGTAATCACGTCTCCGGACCTTAGTCCCGCCCGCCTGGCCGGCGACCTTGGCAGCACATACTCGACAACCGGGGTTACCGATGTGATTCCGGGAGGTTCGAACAACACAGGGATCTTGAGATCTTTCTGGAGTTCCTGGCCGGCCCCTCTTGCTTCATCCAAGTCGAATGAAGCCGCGTACTCGCTAAGCGGGTGGTACCGGGAAAATCCCGGCGCCAAGATCCGTATTGACCATGCCCCCGAATCCCTCAAGAACCTGGCGGTATCCCTAATATCCTCCCATCCGGTTATAAACGGCAATGCAATTATGCTTCCCTCAAACCTCACTTTGCCGCCAAGAGCTTCTACATTGCGCAAGGTTGTCTCAGGCTGCTTGTCGCCCATAACCTGTTCCCTGTAACCCACGGTGTTCAGAGATACCATCAGCTCAACGTCAAACTCTGAAAGCCTCTTGATAAGTTCAGGGGTAAGTAATGAACCGTTGGTTGTAACTCTGATGATTCTGTCAGGGTAGTGCTTACGCAATAGCTTAAGGATGTCCGGAAACTCAGGATGTGTAAGCGGTTCACCTTCATTGATCCTGGTAACCGATTCACCGATAACAATAGGCCCCCTGGAGCCTGTGAGCCACAATATAGTATCTTCGATTTCAGCCAGGGACCTGGGTGGTATGGTAAACACCTCGCAGGTCTCAGGGTTGTAAGCATTGGAGCAAAAGACACACTGCATGTTGCAGCGGGACGTAAGGGGCAAAATCCCTTGCATCTGGGCGTGGTACAACATGGCTTCCATGGATGGGGGCGGTGTACGCTCAAGCAACATCACATATCCACTCCCCACGACCGAAGCTCAAGGCCCGCTGAGCATTCCATCAGTAAGCCTTCAGATTCAAGCCGGCTGCTACCGGCCTCCCTGTACTTATAATAGCCGGCCGAAGCAATCATGGCGCCATTGTCAGTGCACAATTCCCTTGAAGGGACGAATAGTGGGATGTTCAGCCTGTCAGCCAGCGCTTGGCTTTCCCGCCGGAGCAACGCGTTAGCTGCAACACCGCCTGAAAGCGCAAGGGTCCTGGCGCCTGTTTGCCTGATCAACTCTTCCACCGGGTTCAAGAGCTGATCCACCACGCCCTTTCTGAAACCGGCCGCCAGGTCACGCTTTGACTCTTCGGTCTTGTCTGCCGATTCGAATTCCAGCAAAGCCCGGGTCTTAATTCCTGAAAAACTGTAATCGTACTTGGAGCCGCGGATTTTGGGCAAGGGGAAGGCAATCTTATCCGGATCACCTGATTCAGCTAAACGATCCAGGTAAGGGCCTCCGGGAAAGCCCAGTCCCATTTCCCTGGCGACTTTGTCAAACACTTCACCTGCGGCATCATCCCTGGTCTCAGCCAAAAGGGTGAACCGCCCGTGGGATTCCATGAGGATTAGCTCAGAATGCCCTCCCGACACCACCAGGTTAAGCACTGGGAATTCAGGCAACGTTTCGCCAAGGAAGTTGGCATAGATGTGTCCTGCAATATGGTGAACGTCAATAAGCGGCACCTTGGTCGCATAAGCCAGGGCCTTGGCAAAACCAACCCCGACCAATAGCGAGCCCAAGAGCCCCGGCCCATTGGTAACGGCAATCCCGTCAATATCCTTGAGGGTCACACCTGCCTGTTCAAGAGCTTCGCCACACACCGGAATGAGCATCTCCAAGTGCCTTCTGGAAGCTATTTCAGGTACAACCCCTCCAAACTTCTCATGAAGGTTTGTCTGGGAAGAAACAATATTTGACAAGACCTGCCGCCCGTCTTTGACAACAGCACACGAAGTATCATCGCAAGATGTATCAATCCCAAGTATGAGCATGTGATCACCTCTCAAGACTTATCCCAATTATACCCTGAAACACCGGAGGCGGTCCCAGTGGTTTGATAGGTGATTATCCTACTGCAATTCTGGCCGCCTCCCACATGAGTTGCAGTATTGACACTTCCGGGCATTCATGAAATGTTTAAGTGAAACATTTAAGACAATACATAACACTGGATAGCGAGGTAGGTAGAATGCATTTTGCAGACAAACTCAACGGCCGGATAAACAGCACAGGTTCGAGGGTTGTAATCGGCATCGATCCCGATCCAAAACGGCTTCTTGCAGACCAATCCAAGTTCAAAGCTGCGTTCCCGGGCAAATCAGATGAGTTCCTGCTCGACGCTTTCTGTTCCACCATCATAGAAGTAGCCAAAACCTACGCTTGTGCAGTTAAGCCCCAGGCCGCGTTTTTCGAAAGCATGGGGCTCATGGGGTGGAAAGCCCTGGCCTCATGTATACAAAACGCCCGGAAGCATGCCATACCCGTAATCCTCGACGCAAAGCGGGGAGATATAGGCCACACTGCAGGTGCCTACGCCAAGGCGTACCTGGATCCGGGATCTGAGTTGTTTGCAGACGCACTTACCGTAAATCCCTACCTTGGCCCTGACACCCTCCATCCCTTCATGAACATGGCCAGTCAGAACGGCTGCGGGCTGTTCGTGTTGGTAAAGACATCGAACCCAGGCTCCCATGCGTTTCAAGATCTTAAAGTGTCTGATGAGCCTGATGCAAGTCCAAGAACTGTAGCAGCAAAAGTAGCCGAATGCGTAAACAGCCTTGGAGAGTCACATATAGGCAAGTCCGGTTTTTCAAATATCGGTGCAGTAGTGGGAGCTACCTACCCCGAACACTTGGATATGATGAGGCAAGTCATGCCCAAGTCAATCTTACTTGTACCCGGTTACGGCGCACAAGGCGGAACGCCCGGTGACGTAAAGGCAGCTTTCTACCCAGGCGGCACAGGGGCTGTGGTTTCATCCTCAAGGGGCATTATTTTCGCCTATGAAAACCTCCCACAGCCAAGTGATAACGGTATTTATGAAGCCATGGCCAACGCAGCGGAAAAGGCCAGAGACGACATCAATTCAGTAGCTCTGCCGTAGACAAGGGCGAAACCCCGGTATGATACCAAGGTCATAAAACTGCTGTGTAAGGCGATGGTACAGCGATAACAACGATGACAGCAATAACAAGGTTCAACTATAGCATCCACTGGACCTTATCTTCCGGCGGGGCGTCAGGGCTTAGGTCGTCTTTCCACATGATAATTGCGTCCTCATTGGTGTCAGAGTAATATCCTTTGCGTATACCCCTGTCCTCGAAACCAAGTTTCCGGTAGAGGCTCTGGGCACCGTGGTTAGAAAGCCTCACCTCCAGGGTCATCTTGGTAGCGCCAAGTTCCCGGGCTTTCTCAAATGCAAATCTCATCATCCGTTCGCCTATGCCTTGGCGCCGGAATCCGGGATGGACAGCTATATTGGTGATATGGGCTTCATCGAAAAACACCCACATCCCAAAATAACCCACGAGAGTACCGTCAATACGGGCTGTGAAGTAATGGGCGTATACATTTGCCGTAAGCTCAGAAGTGAAAGCATGTCTGGACCACGGCGTCGGATACGACTGGCGCTCGATTGAAAGCACTTCGTCAAGATCCCTTGGGGTCATCTTGCTGATGACCAGTTTCTCTGCGCTAATCACCTCTGTCCCCCTTCTTCGTCTTGCAGGCAAACACCACTTCAGCCTGGGATTTCCGGTAATAATCAGGGAGTGCTGAAGACGCGGACACCGCCTTGCCTTCCAGGAACATCTCAACGCCGATCAAGCCCAGGACCCCCGGAGCCGGCAGCCTGAGGTGGCTGTCAACCGTCCTGACACACTCAATTCCCGCTTCACCGGCCATGGCGGCAAACTGATCTGCAGCATCTCCTGCAATCCACACAGGCAACGAAGCAGTATCGCCCAGGTAATCCACCAGATAGTCCAAGAACTCATTGGAACCCATGGCGGTAAGAGGCACGATTTCATTGAAACCCGATTGGGTCCCAGAGGCCTGCCCGCCGTGCGATACCTCCGGTACTGCCTTTTCGTACAAAGCGCATACAGTCTGGCTTCTGGCTCTCCCTTGCACTATACCGACTCTTGGATAAGGGGAACATTGCCTCAGGTAAACCTCAAAGGTAGGCACCTTGGCAATAGGCTTATCCAAAGCGAAACCCAGGCCTTGCGCCATGGCAAAGCCTATCCTGAGTCCCGTAAACGATCCGGGACCGCCCGATACCGCCAGGCAATCCAGGTCATGAGGAGCCCAACCTACCGTCTCCAGCGCGTGTTTAGACAAGGGAAGCAGCATCTTTGAATGGATCATAGGTTCTACTGCTGTAAACTCACAGCGTATCCCCGTATCATCTACAAGCGCCACTCCCAGAAGCTCCGTGCTTGTTTCTATGGCCAAAATCCTAGCTGTTTGCTTGTCTGTGTTTCCAGATAGCTTCAATAACTTCTACCCACCTTACTACGCTGCTTTCAATGGTGATCTTGCGCTTATTCTCCGATTTCACCCGCTTTGAATCCACCCATTCCTCATGGAACTCAATGCTGACTTTCAGAGTCCATCCCGGCAAAGCTTCACCGGCACGCTCAGGCCACTCTATGGCTATAACCGCTGAATCCTCGATATCATACAAAAGGCCTGACTCTATAATGTCCTCCTGAGTAAGCCTGTAGAAGTCAAAATGATGGAGGGCCGGTCTGCCCCGGTAGATCCTCTCCAGGACGAAGCTCGGGCTCTTGACAGGTTCTTGTATACCGAGTCCGGCAGCGATTCCTTGTACCATGGTGGTTTTGCCTGCCCCCAGGGAACCGGCCAGCAGGATGATTTCTCCACCTTCAAGATGCTCTCCCAGGAGTTTCCCAAGACACCTGGTCTCAGCCGGAGTCCCGGCCACGAAGGTCCGTTTGACAGTTTTGCCTTCCTGTGACATTAGACAGTATCTTTTCACCCGCACAACTCAGCATATTTTCGCTTGAGGCTGCCAAAATCCTCCCAGATGAGCCGCTTCTTGTTCCTCTCATCCCTAAGCACGGCAGCAGGATGGAACGTTACAATATAGCTGATTCCGTCCTTCTCAAACCATTTACCCCTATCTCTGGTGACCCTCAAACCTGGGTTTATCAAGGTTTGAGAAGCCAGAGCTCCTAACGTCACGATTATCTTGGGGCGTATTACCCGGATCTGCGCCATGAGATTGGGAAGACACGCCTCTACCTCTTGAGGTGTAGGCAGCCTGTTCCCAGGCGGACGGCATTTCACTATGTTGGCGATGAATATCTCTTCCCTTGAAAACCCGTGTGACTTAAGCATGAGGTCCAGAAGCTGCCCGGCCCGCCCAACGAAGGGCCTTCCCATTTCGTCTTCTGTCTTTCCCGGACCTTCCCCCACGAACATTATGTCAGCCTTCGGGTTGCCTTCGCCGAACACGACGCCCCTGGCGCCTTCCCTCAAGCAGCACTGCCTGCATTTGAGCACAGTTTGCCTCAAAAGATCCAGGTCGTCAATGGCTGCAAGCCCTGCAGGCCGATCCTCTACACGCGGCACGGTGTTTTCCGGCGCTCGTCCGCTGAACAGTCTGTGCTGCCCCGGCACAGGTTCAGCTTCGAACAACGAGTGCTGGATAATGTCAGATCTACTCTTCACCCGGCTCAACCTCTTGTTGCCTGGCTTCCTGCTGCAATCTCGCCAGCCTGTTCTGTATGATATCAGGATACTGCTTGACCAATCTCATGTTGCCTGCCACATGTTCCTCATAGCTCTTGGCAAGGTCAGGATCTACCTCGCAGAGCGCTTTATGGATTGCCCTGCCTATCTTTGCAGCTTCGGGGCAATCGGGTTGGCAGGGGAAGAAGTCTTTGGTGAAATACGCATAGGTGTCCACATCATCAGGACTATCTGAATGGGCTATCTGGTTTGAAGCCCTTACTTCCGGGCTCAAAACCCCTGAATTCCTGTCAAACACATACCGTTCTATGCAGCAATCGGGAAATCCAAGTATGCCTCCGGCTTTGCGCAAGAACGCAGAATTATGCTCTTCAGGGAACACCCTGAGTGAGCCGCTCAACGAGGGATCGGGGTTCTTGGCGAAGTTGTACCTTATGTCTTTCCGGAGATCTTGAAGTTCTTCAAGCTGGACGGCAATGTCCTCATCTTCGAAGATGTATATCTCCCGTATAGTAGGACGGGCTTCCAGTTCCTTCCGGTGCAATCCCCATTTGTCTATCCAGTTCATATATACCTGGTACGATCTGGATTTCTCAACAACATCTCTGTAGATATCCCTGAGCATCTGCAACCGGAAACGTAGATCCTGTGCCTTGTTTTTGCTCCGCATGCGGGCGGTCCTGTTCTTAAGGTAATCCGTCAGCGACTCGCCGGGAAGCCTCTTGCCGGCCATTTTCTGCCGAAAGCTATCGTCGATGGTAGCACCTAGGATGCCGGCGTCAGGCAGTTCGGCAGGCATCACAATCTGCGCAGCCTTACGCAAGCCCAAGACCACAGGCAAGAAATCATCCAGCCTGGCCTTGAGGGGGATCACGTGTTCATCCATGAATTCACGATACATCTGTTGGTCCATGGCCTCTTGAGTCTAGTTCCTCCTTTCTCCGCATTCTTCAAGCATCACACGCTTAACTCTGTTCTGCGCCCAGACATGTTATCCCTTTATCTCATACCAAAACACATGTGGGATAACATCCACATAACTCAGTATTGCCATTGTGTGCCAAAAACAAAAGGAGAGGAAACCCTCTCCTTCTAAGTCTACACTGACAGCCTGGTTCTTAGCTTTCGATTATCTCCACATTTGCCCTGGGCACGGTGACAATTGTGCCGTCTTCCAGTTTGGCCCTTAGGATTCTCACCTTGGCCTCAGATTCGATGACCTCAAGATCCGGCGGCAATTCGACTATCTCAGCCAGCATGCCGAAGTAAGGCTCCCTGATGATCCTGATGGGTGTGCCTGGTACAAGCCCTGCAGTGAGGTCCAGGCCCTCATCAGTGGACTCAGCCTCATAACCGGGCACGATGATCTCAGGACGCATGACTCCTGCGCGGATCTGGGTTGCACCGTTGATTGAAGCCTTGAAGCCATCCAGTCTCTTCAGCAGGCCGAAAGTGCGGTCTGCCATTCTCATCTTTCCAAAGCCTTCAGTGATGATCACAGTTACAGGAATATCTTCATGGCCTGTAATTGCTACGCCAATGTCAAAGCCCAGGTACTCGATTAATTCGGTGTCGATTATTCCCCCGGCCACAATTCCCGTGGCGCCTACTTCGCCGGCCTTCTTAATCGCCTCGGCGGTCACCAAGGAACCGCCCACAAGTATCTTGCCCTTGTCATCAGGTTTGATGGCAGCAGCATCCAGCACATCATTGGGGCCTTCTACAGCAACCCTGATAATGCCCTGAGCTTCTCCTCCGACGCCAAAAATACCCTGAATAAAGGCGCCTTCTGTCTTTACGATAACCCCTTCCTTGGGGAGGATTTCCTCGACCACACCGTCTATATAGGCATCTATCTCAATGGGGACCGGTGGTTCACGCAAAGTGACCTGCCCTGTAATTGTAGAGATCATCTCAATGGTCCCGTCAGTGGGCGATTCTACATCGTGCTTGATAAGCCCGAAGAACGATTTGTACTCGGCCAGAATCTCGCCCTCCTTGACAAAATCGCCTTCCTTCTTCTTCATCAAATCGGCAATGTCATCAGGATCGACGCCTAAAATGTTTGCCACGTTAACGGTCTGCGGGTTACCGGGAATATTGGTTCTCGCCACAATAGTGTCCGGCGAAACCGCCTGTCCTTTCTCAACCAGCACTTCGCCGAGGATAGGAAGGCGGCGTGTCTTGGTGATCACCGCTCTCTCAGTAACCTTGAGTCCAGGTGTATATGCGTGTGCCATTTATACCTTCCCTCCTCTTAAACCTCAACGTATTGCCCGAGTGATTCCTTAGGATACATGTTCATCGCAAGGAACCATTCCACCAGTTTCTCGTTGCGTGCTTTCAGATCTTCAGGCAGTACAACCGGGCGGCCTCTGCAATCTATGATCACTCCGACCACTCCGCCGTTGACGGTGGTTTTGAGTTCATGGCCGTATCCTTTGCCCACATCAAAGTGCCTGGTTGGGCGAATCACAGCTTCTGCAGTCTTGTCTTCGGAGAGCCGAATCACCTTCATGGAACCGAAGGGCACTGATTCCTCGAGGGTCTGACCGTCAACCTCAAGGGTTACTTCCAGACAGGGGCTGCCGAACTCAACCTTACCGTTGGGCCCTTTAGGAGCAATTGCCATCCCGAGTTTGACCAGGCAGTCCCTGTCAAACACCTGCATTGAAGCTTTCGGATGGATAGATGCCAAAATACCCAGCTGCGGCATCATGAAGATTGAGTCAACCGCCAGCATGGTTGTGGATTCCGGCTGGAAAGCGTCAATGAGCATCATGGCAGCTTGTGCCCGCCTGGGTGCGTGGGACAGACATCCGCCTGAATCGATGAGCATGCCAAGTTCAGCCATGTCGATGTATGTCTCGTCACTTCCGGTTTGTTCAAAGGTATCTCCAATGGTCCTTTGCCTGTGTACACCCCTAAGCCCTACTGCCAAGCTCTTATGGTGTTCAAAAGCAAGGCGCAAAGCTTCCCTTGCAATAGCTTGTTCGATGATTAGCTCGTCAAGGGTCTGAGGAATAGTGGTGGGACGAATCATCTTGTTCCGGATCCTGTTCCTGAGAGCCCCTTCTTCGATGGTAAACGGAATCCATCTCTCGATATTCGCAACGCCTGCTTCGAGAAGCACGTTACAGATGGAATAGCTCATACCAAGGTTAGCTGACACAGTCCTGTTAAAGAACTCGCCGAACACTGAAAATACGTCAGTGGTAGCGCCTCCGATGTCAACCCCTATGACGCTCATGTCGTATTCCTTTGCAGCAGTCTGCATACAAGCGCCAACTGCCCCTGGGGTGGGCATAATCGGTACGGGAGTCCACTGCATAAGTTTGTTGTAACCCGGCGCTTGAGCCATAACGTGCTCCATGAAGAGGTTGTGGATCTCTTCCCTGGCCGGCCCGAGCACTTCGGCTTCAAGTACAGGCCGCAGGTTATCCACGATTCTAAGGTCGGTCTTCTCACCGAGGATATCGTTGATGTGCTTGCGTGCCATCTTGTTGCCGGCGTAAATGATCGGCAGTTTGTACCCTATACCCAACCTCGGTTTGGGATCAGCGGCGGATATGAGCTCGCCGATTTCTGCTACGTGGGTGATCGTTCCCCCGTCAATTCCGCCGGAAAGCAGAATCATGTCCGGCCTGAGCTGCCTAATCCGCTGGATCTTCTCGTGGGGTTTCCGGCCGTCATCTACTGAAATCACGTCCATTACGATAGCCCCGGCTCCCAGAGCAGCTCGTGCGGCAGATTCGGCGGTCATTGTCTTAACCACACCTGCCACCATCATCTGGAGGCCTCCACCTGCAGATGAGGTTGACATGTAGATATCTGCCCCTGAACCGTCAGCTTGCCTTGGTGTGATTACACCCTGATCGTTGAGAAATCGCCTACCGGTAAGTTCCTCAATTTCTCTGATAGCATTCCTTGCACCCATTGTAACGTCCTCAAAAGGTGCCTCAACAGTTGTCGGAGCTTCTCCTCGCACGACCAGGCGATATTCATCGTCGATCTTTTCAATAAGGATAGCTTTGGTCGTTGTGGAACCACAGTCAGTAGCCAACACAGAGTCTATCTCTCTGTCCAGATGAAACGCATTTTTCTGCTCCTGCACTAAGTCTTCCCCTCCCTCACTGGCACCATCAAGACACAATAAGACTACTTGGGTCAATTACGACATCCACCGCAAAAAATCCTCTTATACCAGTATCATTTTTCATCCTTCGTATCTTGCGGTCCCATCTTAAGCGCTTCATCCAGCATTGATGTTTCTGCTTTCTTCTGCTTTGCTGCTTTCTTCATCTCTTTCTGCTTGCGTCTTTCTTCCTCTTCTTCCATAGCAAGAGCTTCAAGCCGCTGAATCAGAAGTTCTACGTTTTTCCTATCATCAAAGAAGTATGCATAATCTTCAAAGGTCTCGAAAAACACTCCGATCATCGGAGAGAAAAAATGCATGAGCTGTCCACCTATATAACTGAAGGGCTTGTTCATCTCCAAGAAGAAAATCGCAGGAACCGTCATCCCGAATTGGTTGATTTTGTTAGCCATCGCGTCCAACAGCTCTTCTCGTCGCTTCTCATCAATTGGTTCGCGGAAATTAAGCATCTATTCACCTCCCAGCGGATAGCGTTGTGTCTATTTTACAATATTCCAGCCAACACATTGCAACCTAATAATTCCACAGCAGACAACGAGCAGCTTTAGCCAGGCATCCACAGCTGCTCGCTCAGGTTACAACAGCTCGACGTTAGCCCTGGGAACCACCACTTGAGCCGCATCCAAAAGTTCAACCCGGACAACGGGTACTCTGGCTTCAGTCTCGATTGCCACAGGTTCCCTGACGATCTCGCAGATTTTCCCGGTGGCCCCGAAATAGGGTTCGTTGATGATCCTCACATCCATTCCTACCCGCAAGTCAGGATCAAACACAGCAGGTTTAGCCAGCTCGCCTTTATAGTCCGTGAAAGGCACGATAATCTCAGGCCTTATCGCTCCGGCCCGGATTTGGGTTGCACCGTTGATCGAAGCCATCCTTCCCTCCAAGGAAGCCAGTGTCTCCCATGCTTCCTTGCGCATGGACAGGTGGCCGAACCCCTCCATAAGTATTACGGTTATGTCAATATCCTCCTGGCCCGTTATACCCACGCCAAGTTTGACTCCAAGGGACTGGGTCAGGTTGAAGTAGTTGACCGTGCCTGTAATCACTCCCCTTACTCCAACATCAAGCGCCCGGGAAAGAGCTTCGTTGGTAGCAAAAGACCCGCCGACGATAATCTTGTCTTTGCAGTCTTCGGTGATCATGTCTGCCTCGAGCACTTGATCCGGGCTGTTGCAGAGCATTTTGAGTTCGCCGTGGGTCTCTCTTCCCAGCCCGAATACCCCGTTGAGCCGGATTCCCACAGTGTCAACTACACACCCGCGATTCTCAATAATCTCAGAGACAGTTCCCTGCACATACGCAGTTACCACAACCTCTTTGAACGGCCTGGCAATTGTGACTTTGCCCGTCTCGGTACAAATCTTAGATATAATGCCGGATACAGGAGCCAAGGCAGTCTTGGTGAAAAACGCCTGAGCTTCGCCCTTCTTAGCGATCATCTGGCCCTTCTTGATCTCCTGGCCTACCTGCCTTAGCATGTGCTGGGGAAGTTCTTCAGGCCTGCAACCGATCTCAAAGGCCACATCGAAGGTTATTGGCGGCTCTTCCTTACCAAATTCCTCGCGGATGGTAATCCTTCCGGAACGGTCAGATACGTCTTCGATTACACCGTCTGTAGGTGAGGTGATTTCCTTCCGGCCATACAGCCCTTGTTCAGCCCTGGCAATAACATCCTGGGTCTTGACCCGCTCACCCACCTGTTTCAGCATGCTTTTTCCCAGTTCCGAAGGCTCTATACCGAGCAACCTGGCAGCCGGAATGACCCAGGGAATACCGGGCCTTAAAGCTATCTTAGCAACAGGCGTGTCAGGCAACATCTGATCTCCCTGCTTAACAAGGACCTCCCCTGGCAGAGGCAGCCGCCTTGCTTTTCTGATAAGTTCTATCCGGCCGGTTTGACTATCTCCTGAATAAACCGAAGAGACCGCCACGTTTCTTCCCTCCCTTTGTGTCTTCCTCTTTGATGGGATACCGCTCCTGGAGTTCGTAAATGGGCTCCATCGGATAAGCGTTCATCGCTTCAAACCACGAGGTCAATCGCTTGATTCGTTCAGCCCCGCTTTCGGGTATCTCTATTGGACGGCCCCTGCCATCCAAGACAATCCCCACAAGCCCGCCGTGGAGTTCGGTTTCAAAAGCCTTGCCTCTGCCTGCACCCACATCTATACGCGCGCCGTTAGGCTGAATCTTGCATGATGCAGTCTCGCCTACATCTAAAGGGATAACCTGGATATCGCCGCTTGTGATTTGACGCTCCACAATCTCCCCATTGGGCATGGTGATGTGAATTGTCGCCCAGACGCCATTTCTGGGTGCCTGGCCGACAGGCGCGACGACTGTGCCCAGCCTCACCAGACAGTCTTTATCAAATACTTCAGCAGCAATGTCCGGATACACAGATGAAAGCACTCCCAGGTGGGGCATCATGAAAATAGAGTCTACGGCCAGCTGGGTGATCCCTTCAGGCTGGAAAGCATCTATGAGCATGAGTGCAGCCTGGTGCCGCCTGGGGGCATGTGACAGTACGCCGCCTGAACCCACCAGCATGTCAAGCTCCATCATGTTGATAATGTCGCGTCCCGAGGCTTTGGCAACTCCGCTCTCACGGCCAAATCCGACTTTTTCTTCCTCGACTTTTTTCGCGAGGCTCTTGTGGTGCTCGAAGCTGAGCCGCAGAGCTTCCCTGGCAAGCGCGTGCTCAACTACAAGGTGGTAAACAGTCTGAGGTATAGTGGTAGGCCTGACCATCTTGTTGGCAATCCAGTCTGAAATCTGTGACTGGTCCATGCCGAAAGGCACCCAGCGTAGAATATTGTCGAAACCTGCCTCTTCAAGCACATTGCATATCGAATAGCTCATCCCCAGGTTCGCAGACACCGTCCTCGTGAAGGTATCCTCGAAGTTAGAAAACACGTCAGTGGTTGCTCCGCCAATATCCACACCGATAATGCTCTGATTATTCTGTTCGCCCAGAACCATAATCAGTTTTCCGACAGCACCGGGTGTGGGCATAATAGTTGTATCTACCAATTCCATGAGTTCGCCATATCCGGGAGCTTGAGCCATGACGTGGTTCATGAAGAGATCGTGTATGGCTTCCCTTGAGGGCCCGAGGTTCTCAATGTCGTGACGCGGCCTGAGGTTAGGGACCAGATGCACGTCCATTGTGTCTCCGCAGATTTGCATCACAATATCCTGGGCGTCTTTGTTACCCGCATAAATAAGGGGCAGTTTATACGTGGCACCAAAACGTGGCTGAGGGTTAGCCTGTTTGATAATCTCCGCAATTAACGCCAGATATGCCACAGAACCCCCATCGACGCCGCCTGACACCAGGATTATGTCAGGGCGTAACTCGGTGATTCTGGTGATTTGCTCTGATTGAGATCGTCCGTCGTCCACTGATATGACATCAAGTACTACCGCCCCGGCTCCCAACGCTGCCCTGTGAGCTGAACTGGCGCTAATCGACTTCACCAGGCCGGCCACCATCATTTGGAGCCCGCCTCCGGCTGAGGATGTAGAAACGTACATGTCGACTCCCTTTTCGCCTTGCTTTGGCCTAATCAGGTTACCATCCTCATCAAGAAGCGGCCTGTCTATGAGTTCCTCTACCCGCTTTACGGCTTTCTTCACGCCGATCATCACGTTTTCCCATGGGGCTTCTACTGTGGTGGGCATTTCTCCGCGGGTGACCAGCCTGTACTCATCCCCGATCTTCTCAATGAGAACAGCTTTAGTGGTAGTAGAGCCAACGTCTGTGGCCAAAATAGACTCAACTCTTCTCTCTTCCATACCAGATCCCTCCTTGCTCTCCCTGTCGCTAATCAAAGAATGAAGAAAAAAGCTCTCATAGGCTATGCTGGAGGATGAGTAGTCCTGATTACTTCATTACTTCTTGGAGCGCAACCTGCGAATCCGCTCGAAAGCTGAACGCAGTCCGCCCTTGTTTTCCTTCTTATCGGGTTCGGTGGACAGTGCTTCATCGAGAGGCTTCAACTTAGAGCCGACTATGCGAAGGATTTCATCTTTGTTGGAACAATCTTCGTAATAGTAGAGAAAAATCCCCTCCTTCAGACGCCCTCTAAGAGTCCGTATATCGTGTGTAAGGAACACACCGTCAGGAAATTCCCTGTAGGCCAAGAACACATCCCAATTGCGGATATCGCGCGCCAGAAACGTCTTGTAGCCCGCTGTTTCCTCAGTAAGGACAAATGTTACGGGAAAGAGATACGGAGCCAGGCGATTAAGGAATATCACGGTGATAACCGCGACAAAAAACGGTTGGGGTACCGCCCAATATGCAAGAGCTATGCATCCTATGAGCGAACCGATGACAAGAACGGCAACAAGGGGGCGCCTAGGAAGAAGCCAATTTGTCCACCTATACAGTTCCACGTCTTCCTTAGGTTCTTGTTCCTCCTCAACGGGAGCAACCTCCTTGATCTCACCCGGGGGCTTTTCCCGGGGCCTCAACCCCCTAAGATAAGCGGGTCTTCCGGTCTCACCCGGCCGGCTCTGCTCCGCTTGGCTATCGTTGTTCTTGCGCGGCATTACAAACCTCCCTAAGATCTGCTTCTTACAACATTCAACATTCGACGATTATCCAATTTTTCCTGCCGTAAACCATGTAACCCTGTATTAGGCTTTCCAGGTTCCAAGAATATCAAGCACCATGCTAACAGGCAGGCCCATTCTGGTGTTGCCGTCCCGCCCTTCCATAGTGTCTGCAGCCGACAGTGAATTAAGGATCGCTTCTTCAGTGGCTTCAACAGCAGCCGCAAAAATCCGGCCCAAGTCACGGGAGTCATCCCTCAGCCATTTGCCTTCTACAAAAGCAGACGAATCTTTATGGCGCACACGGTTAGCCGTAGAAAACGCCACGACGAAATCGCCGCTTCCGTTTTGGAAAGTGGAGCCTACACGCGCCAGTCCCCCCTGGCACCTCTTGGCGATCCTGTTAAGCTGCCTGTGTGAAACGGGCGCATCTGTTCCCAGTACAATAACTATGGAACCAGGGGGAGTCTTATGTTGCCTCCCTAAACGTTTCTCCAGTTCCAGCCCGACCGGGATCCCTGATATCCTGAGTTCTTTCATGCTACCGAAATTGGACATCACCAATACGCCTACAGACCATTGGTTTTCACCAACTTCTACACACCTGGAAGCTGTACCTATGCCTCCCTTGAAACCCAAGCACGACATCCCGGTACCGCCTCCTACGTTGCCTTCCGTTACAGGCCCCGATGACGCCTCATTCAACGCTGCCAACACATGATGCTTTCTTACATGCCGGCCCCTGATGTCATTCAGGTAGCCGTCGTTGCATTCAAGCACCAAGGGGTTCACGGTACCTGTAGTCACGCCGATGTCAGGATTTTGTTCCAGCATGTACTCGCAGAGGGCATCCCAGGCCTGGCCTACGCTCAGGGTATTGGTTAGGATAACAGGGGTTTCAATGACCCCGAGCTCCTGAACCTGGGCAAGGCCTGTGGCTTTCCCGAACCCGTTTATCACATACACGGCTCCCGGCACCTTTTCTTGAAACAAGTTGCCAGGATGAGGTCTGATAGCGGTTACGCCCGTTCTCACCGGCCCTCTTCCTGGAACAAGAGGCCCTTCACCCTCTATGATCGTCGAATGCCCTACAAGAACCCCGGGAACATCGGTAATCGCATTATAAGGTCCTGTGGGGAGCGTTCCGATAGAGATCCCAAGATCCCTGCACCTAGGCCTCGAATTGTTCATCGTCTACTTGCTCCACTCAATCATGAGAATTCTTGGCGGCCTCCACAAGTGCTTCAAACGGCCTGAGGAAAACACGGTTATGCTTCCACATGCATTCAGGGTGCCATTGCAGCAGCAGCACAAAATTCTTGCGCCCCTCAACCACCTCGTTGACGCCGTCGAGAGCCCTGCCTGAAATAACCAAACCCTTACCCGGATCCCTGACTGCCTGGTGGTGATATGAGTTCACCGACAGCCGCCTGACACCAAACACCTCAAATGCCAGGGAATCCTCTTCAATGATGACTTCATGTGTACCGTGCCATCTGGGAGCCTGCTGCTGATGTTTCATCGCTCCGCCAACCTGAGACGGGATATCCTGGACCAAAGTGCCACCGGCTGCAACGTTAACCACCTGGCAGCCTCTGCATATTCCCACAACCGGGAGCCCCATATCCAATACTCTCCTGGCCAAATACAACTCCAGTTCATCGAGCCTTGGGTTGACACTGCCGAGTTTCAGATGGGGCCGCTCTCCGTACCGGGCCGGGTCAACGTCGGCGCCGCCCGGAAACACGATGCCGTCCAGTTTGGGCAGGATCTCATCAGTTTCATCTTTACCCACCATGGGTATGGCCAAAGGAACTCCACCCGCTTCCAGCACGGCAGAAACGTACGTGTAGGACAACACAGAGGACTCTTTCTCCTCGTTCCAACTAGCTACGATGCCAATTACCGGTTTCATCTACATCCTCTCCTTTGAGATTTACTGCCGCAACCGGCCTTACTACTACAAAGGCTTTAACCCTAAAGATATTACCAAGCCTTCATCCACTTGAGACATAATTTCGCTGTCCAGCTTAGCTACCCTCTTCTTGAGACGTCTTTTATCTATGGTCCTTATCTGTTCGAGCAAGATAACTGAGTCTCGTTCAAGGTTTGAGAGACGTGCAGGGAGTTCTACATGAGTTGGAAGCCTCGCCTTTTGAATCTGGGAAGTAATTGCAGAGATAATCACTGTAGGGCTGTACTTGTTTCCGATATCGTTTTGAATGATCAAGACCGGCCTAAATCCCCCTTGTTCTGAACCAAGAACAGGGTTTAGATCGGCAAAGTAAATCTCACCTCTGGAAGGCTCCAATCAAGACTTCCTCCATCTGGCAGATACATCATGCCGGGAAACAGCTTGTGCATAGGCACTGCATTCATCGATAGGCCCGAATCTCGGACAGCAATCGAAATCACACGCTATCTCTTCAGCCAAGAGACTGTTAATCTCGGCCATCTCCAAATACCCGGTTTTCATCTGCTCCCGCATGTTCTCTTGTTTCACCTTTTCCATGTAAAAACAACAAGCTTCACGTATAAACAGGGAACGGGTCTTGTTTGTTTCTACTACTATGTCATCAATACCTGCCAATATGTCTTCGGGGAACGCTACAACCACTCGTCTCATTCTAGCCAAGATAGGTTCGGCCTCCTTATAGCCGGCCCTCAGCCTGCTTCTGAAACCGGTCAAATTTGTCCTGCTATAAGCGCTCTGGCCCCGGGTAAACACTCAAGGATATCTCCGGCCAATATGCCGTAGGATCCTTTACGCTTCAAGGCAGTTTCTCCTGCAACCCCGTGCCAGAACACTCCCAGCCAAGCACTTGAATAAGAAGGGAGCCCTTGAGCAGCCAACGCGGCAATAACTCCGGTGAGAACATCACCTGAACCCGCAGTCGCCATACCGGGCCCGCCTGATGTATTCACAAACAGCTTTCCTGAAGGCGCGGCAGTGCACGTTCCGCCACCTTTAAGGCACACGATGCTGTTTGATTGACGCGCCGCTTGTCTTGTGTAACCGGGCCTGTCTTTTTCGATTTCCTCTGCGCTGAGCCCGGTAAGCACTGACATTTCCCCCGGATGGGGTGTCAGAATAAAGCTTCCCTGGATGCCGGCCAGATATGAAAACCCGCCCAGTTGTTTCAGGGCAAACAGCGCATCTGCATCTATCACACAGGTT
This sequence comes from Bacillota bacterium, assembly GCA_012841065.1. Taxonomy (GTDB): domain Bacteria; phylum Bacillota; class Sulfobacillia; order Fermentithermobacillales; family Fermentithermobacillaceae; genus DTU015. The sequence continues at coordinate 16,420 of DUVI01000002.1, read as the reverse complement.
TTTTTCGACGTTACAGGGAGGATCTCCTTCAGGAACCGTGTCTGAAAATTTCCCCTCCCCCACCCCGGCCCGATCACCACAGCCGCGGCCCTCTCAAGATGGCTCTGCACCACGTCAATACATTCTTTAGCCGGGTAGAACACACCTGACGAACCACACGGTACTACCATTACCTCAGGTACCGCTCCTGCGCACACGTTGTACGCTTCACCGGGACAGATGAGGGTGACGGTCCCGGCACCGGCCCTGAGAGCGCTCTTGGCAGCCAACACCGCGGCTCCGGCCATACCTACACAACCTGCAATAACCAGGACATGGCCCGACTTCCCTTTATGGTGATTCCCCCGCCTTGTGGGCATCAGTTTGCCTGCTTCCTCAAACGTGGCTGCCTTGGCAAGAATTCTCATACGCCCTTGGGGCTGTTCACCATGAGGGTTCTCTTGGCTCTGACAGGTCCGGCCGTTTTGACCGGCGTCAAAATCAACCAATAGGTCAGGAGGGAAAGCGAGGTTTTCAACAACCAACTCCCCTGTATACATGCGGCCTGGGTAGCTGACAAGCCCTATCTTGGCGAAACCCATGGTGACAGTAAGATCTGCCTGGATGCAAGGAGAATAGGCGTAGCCTGTATCGGCTGAAACGCCCGAAGGTATATCGCACGCGACCACAGGTGCACCCTGGGAATTGGCCCACCTGATCGCCACGTCCATGGGAAATCGTGGGCCGCCTTTGCCTCCAATCCCCAGGAGGGCATCGATTATCAGTTCTGGATGGCCCAGGGCGTCAAGCACTTCTTGAGGGGACATAGATTCACACGAATAAGCCTCCACAGGGTAAGACTCAAGCATCTGGTAGTTGAGAAGCGCTTCCTCGGGCAACCTGGCCTGTTTCCCGAAGAAGCCCACCCTTACGTCATGCCCCCTTGCAGCCAAATGCCTGGCAGCGCAAAACCCGTCTCCGCCATTCTGTCCCTGGCCTGCCAAAACCGCAATCCTCTTGCGTTGTACCGGGGCTGATTGAGCTGTCTCGTGTGCTTCAAATGGAATCCCTGCCAACAACCTCTCACAATGGTTCGCCAGGGCTCTGCCTGCGTTTTCCATGAGCAGGAGGGCGGGTACCCCCATCCGTTGCACCATGTTATCCAATCGGCGCATCTCATCGGCAGAAACGATGAACATTCGATCAACTCCCCTGACCTTTGGTGAATTACCACATCTATGAGTTTAGCCCACCCCTCCCGGTGGGTTGAGATGGGCTCACATGGTCCTAATCGCCGTAGAGATTCCAACCGCAACTGCAGCGGCCACTTGCCCGTCATGAGTGATGGAAACCTGTATGGATGCCAATTCCTGCCGCTCCATGATGTCCAACGCTTTCCCCTTGAGGTTAGCTGCAGGTTGCCCCGACCCGTCATTGACTATTTCAATATCAGTCCACGGTACATGAGGCCAGCCATGTCCGAGAACCTTCATCACCGCTTCCTTGGCTGCAATACGCCCTGCAAACCGCTCAAACCGGCGGCAAGGCCGGGCCGCAGCAAGACAATACTCCCTTTCATGTTCTCCGAAAAACCTTTCGACAAATTGTCGGGGCCTCTTCTCGTACATCTGCTTCACGCGGGATATGAGCACCACATCCAGGCCTATACGAAGCGGAACGGGCCTATGCACATCCATCACGCCTTTCACTTTCATATATATATTGCAGTCGAAACGGTACCCTTTGTCAATTAAGTATTGGCATTTGTGAGAAGGAAACCCTTAGCGGCATATTGAAAACAAAATGCGGGTTTCGGTGATTGGCTTTGAGCCAAGCCACAAATACTGGAGGGAGCACACCATGGACGGACTTCCTGTTGGAATAGATCCCGAACTTGCCCTGGAAGATTGCAGCGCAATCATCGTAGGGAAACAGGCATCGGCAACCGGCGAAGTGCTTTTTGGACACAACGAAGACGATTCAGGCAACAACGTGATGATGCAGCATCTGGTACCCAGGGCAACCCATGAGCGGGGCAGACTGCTTGAGTTCGAACCTGAATGCGCCAAGATCCCCCAGGTTGAGCAAACCTGGGCATACCTGTGGTCAGAAACGAGAGCCAGTTGGAAATCTTCTTTCAGCGATACGTTCATCAACGAATGGGGAGTGGCAATAGCTACAGACAACTGCTCCCCCTCCCGGGAAGATATGCCTGAACTCACCAACGGGGGAATTGGGTATGGCTTAGGACACATCATTGCCCAGAGGGCCAGGACGGCCAGGGAAGGTGTGGAAATTGCGGCACAACTGATAGAGAAGTATGGATACACTGCATCAGGCCGCGCTTACCAGATTGTGGACAAGAACGAGGGTTGGGTGCTCCAGGTGGTGCAAGGCAAGCACTATGTGGCAAAGAGGGTTCCAGATGACGAAGTGATGTTCATACCCAATTGGTATACCATTCACGAGGTAGATCTGTCAGACCAAGCCAATTACATAACATCAGACGATATCATCGTTTACGCTATAAGCCGTGGCTGGTACGCCCCTCGACGCCCCGGAGACTACAGCAGCTTCAGTTTTGCACAAGCTTACCAGGACCCGGAAAAGAACCAGGATGGCAATATCATGCGCCACAAGAACGCCTTGAGGCTCATCCTCAAGGCTGAGCCAGACGATGTGCGTGCGTTTTCGGTAAGGCCTCCGGACAAACTGGGAGTAGAGGATGTAAAAGCAATCCTGCGCACCCACTACGAGGGCACCGGCGACGATTTGTCCAAGGGCTATCTCATAAACCCTCACAGGACGGGTACGCGCACCATCTGCACATCCACTACCCTTGAGAGTTTTGTGATCCAATTCAGGGAGCAACCTGAATTCACATGTATATGGCGGACGCTGCTTAACCCGTGTACCAGCCCCTATGTGCCCTGGTACCTGGGGATTACGAAGATACCTGCAGGCTACTCATGGATGTCGCCGGAAGCAGCATTGGCCAGCCACTTCGACGTTCCACAAGGTGACCTGTCCTACCGTCCCGGCCGTGCATGGTGGGCTTTTCAATCGGTTCAGGATCTTGCTGACGCCGCATACGCCCAAGTGTTCCCAAAGATTGCAGAGGCAAGAGATACCCTGGAAAACCTATGGGCGGAATCACAGGCCCAGTTTGAACGGCAAGTATATGAAGTTTTCAAGGAGGATCCGGCCAGAGCCAGGGCAATGCTCACAGACTACACCAATGCCCAAGCTAAGAAAGCGTGGCAGGCCTGGAGGGCATTGTTTGATGAATTGATGAAGCTTTAAGCATTCGGGGGTTTCCAGCCGGAAGCCCCTGACTGTGCCTGCTCTGTGATCACTGCTTTCAGGTAGTCAATGCACCTGTCAACCAGTCCGGCATCTTGGGATTCAACCATTATCCTGACCAAAGGTTCCGTGCCTGAGGGGCGTACTACCACCCGTCCCACGCCTTCGAGGTCTTTGCTTACTTTCATGACCGCTTGCTGCACCTGGGGCAATTTCACGACCAGTTCAGGACACTGGGACTCCACGTTTACCAACACCTGGGGTGTTTGCTTGACAACCGAGGCAAGTTCCGATAGCTTGCGGCCGGACCGGGCAAGCGCCCGCGCGAGACACAGGGAGGTCAACATACCGTCGCCTGCCGGCAAAATATCTCCGAAGATAATATGGCCCGACTGCTCTCCGCCCAGGGTATATCCGCCACGCTCCATTTCCTCAAGCACGAAGCGGTCACCCACAGGCGTCCTGAGCAACCTTATCCCGCACGAAGACAGATAACTCTCCAACCCGAAGTTGGCCATTATCGTACCCACAACAGTCTTCCCCGTAAGCCGGCTGTTTTCCGCCATGTCTGAAGCCATGATCGCCATTATGTGGTCGCCGTTGAGCACACTGCCTTTTTCGTCTACAGCTATACACCTGTCACCGTCCCCGTCGTAAGCAAAACCTGCATGATACCCACCCCTGACTACCTCCTCAGCCAAACACGCCGGGTGGGTTGAGCCACACTCGTTGTTAATGTTGATCCCATCAGGCTTGCAGTTAGTAACCTTCACATTTGCGCTGAGGGGGCTCCATGCTCTCGGGGCGAGGTAAGATGCAGAACCATTGGCTGCATCGATCACAATCCTCAGCCCGGACATCCCAGGCTCGATAAACCGGGCAAGGAACTCAACATAGGCATCAACCATACCGGTTCCGTCGATTACCCGTCCGATGTCGGCACCTGTGGGCAAATGACGGTTATCAGAACGGCCGAGTATCATCTGGGAGAACTCCAGCTCAGTATCGTCTGAAATCTTTCTTCCATCAGGGCCGAACGCTTTGAGCCCGTTATATTCGAAGGGATTGTGAGATGCGGAAATCATCACCCCGCCGCCCAGGTTAAAACGGCTCACAATAAAGGAAAGCCCCGGGGTGGTAACCACTCCCAGGCGTATTACATCCCTGCCTGTAGAGGTGATTCCTGCAACCAGTGATGCTTCCAGCATGTCGCCGGAAATCCTGGTGTCCCTTCCTACGCAAACCTGCTTGCCTGGCGAAAGGCGCAGGCCTACGGCCTGACCCAGCTTGAAAGCGGTTTCACACGTCAGATCTTCGTTGGCAACACCGCGAATACCGTCAGTTCCAAACAGATTCATCCAAGTAACCTCCGGTCATCTTCCCATACAGGCCCACGGCATACAAACCTCCGCGTGAGGCTCCGCAAGAACCTCCGGTTTAGCGTTTGGTCAAGGTAAGTTTGACCCGGGCCGGCTTAATATCAAGTTGCAGGGTATCTGCATCGACACCTTCAGGAGTGTTTATCCTGTAAGCAACCACCAGATCCGAAGTACCTTCGGTCCTGCCGTAGGCATCTATATAAACTGTTATGTCGTCTTTATCAATTTTATCCAGAATATCGCTCCGGCCGGTAATGTCGACGCTCACTATTGCCGGATCGATCTCCCACGCATAGCCGACAGGCGGGGATTCAAGCTGGACTATTACGCCTTGGTAGGTCTTGGTCGTAATATCCTCAACTATTTCAACTGTAATAAGCACACGCCCGTCTTGCACCGTTATCCCCTGCGGGAGATCAAGGGTGGCTTGGTGCAAGAAAGTGCTGTCTTTTCCGCTCACATCAATGGGCTTGGTAGATATATGCCCGATAGTCCTCAGCACCTGTTCATCGGCCCGTATCTTCACCTGTGCCGGACTGGCCGTAACAGGCCCCACTGCGAACCCGGCCTGTGGCTCGCCTGTGACTACAGCTTGTACGGGCACGGCTTTTGATGGCGGAAGCGGATTGAGGGGTACAGTGACATGTACCTGGTTGGGTTCAAGGCTTACTCCCGCGACTTCATTGCCGGCCCCGTCACGTGCTGACAGTTTGGCCACTGTAGATACTGCTTCACCAGCACCCGTAATATCCACGGAACCCGCTACGTATTTTACCCGTTCCACCAGCCGCTTAGGCCCTGCCACCCTCACGGTTCCTGTCGAAGGCACAGGTTGGCCCATCTCAAAGTCTTCGTGAGGAACCCCCAGGGTTTCAATGGCCACGCCAACGTTTGCCGAAGACATCACGTCCACATGGAAGCTGACTACCTGGGGATTTATTTCAACCACTTTCACGCCGTAAGGGGCATCAACCGACAATTCGGCGGAAAACACGCCTTCCCCCGCCTCAGACAGATCAGCTACCGCTTTCAAGGTCTCTTCGTCGATCTCATCCAGAGTGTTGGCGCGGCCTTCTAAGGTGACGTTGACCTTGGGCGGGTCGGTGGACACGATGATCAGTTCCTCACCGGCTGCATTGGGAACCACATCTATCGCAAGAATCCGCCTCTCCAGAGGATTCTTATCGTTAAACACCTGGACCCAGACGATGAGGGCAAGAATCAAACATATAATCTTCGCTGCATAATCGTCAGCTATTACTCTCCGAATCATTTTCCAGGCCTCCGGCTGCCACTTTGAATGGTCGTTTGTGCGCCAAGCGCCTCCAAGAGTTTCTCCCTTAAGGTCTTGGGATCAAGGCCCCTGATTAACCTGCCTCCTGAGGCGAGTGAAACTGTGCCTGTCTGCTCGGATATCACTATCGCCAGGGCATCAGACACCTGGGTAATGCCCAGGGCCGCCCTATGCCTGGAACCCAGTTCCACAGCCACAGGATCTTCCGTCGGAGGAAGGAAACCTGCAGCCGCCGCAACCCTGTCCCCCCTGATAATGACGGCTCCATCGTGCAAGGGGCTCCCAAACACGAAGATATTCTCGATAAGCCGGCTGGTCACAAGGCCGTCAATGCGCACGGCATCTTCCATGAACTCCTCAAGGCCCGTTTCCCTTTCGAGCACAATGAGCCCGCCGGTTTTCTGAGAGGATAGGTTGAAGCACGCGGTGACCAGCTCGTCCACGGTTTTCTCTACGTCGTCATCTTGAAAGCGGAACAGCGCCCTGGAAAACAACCTTCCCCGTCCTATCTGTTCAAGCCCCCGGCGCAGCTCAGGCTGAAACACAATGGGCAGAGCTACGAGAAGCATGGTCCTTACTTGCACCAGGATCCAGTTGATGGTATAGAGCCTTGCCCACTGGGTCAATGACACGAGCACAAACAGAAAGGCAACTCCCTTGAGGAGCTGAACCGCTCTTGTTCCACGGATCAGCGTGAAGATCTTGTAGAACAAGTACGCCACCACAGCGATATCAACTATGGCAAGCAACACATCCTGCCATGTGAAGAAACGAAGCTGCTCCAGCAACTAAACGCCCACCTTTCTGTTTGTCTATAGAATATCATTCGTCTGCTGCTTAAGGAAACCTTCTTTTTTGTTTCCGGACAGAGTAAACTGCAAGCAGGGATACCAGAAACCGGCACCGCCGGTCTGTTATCAAGCCCAATCAGGTACCCAGTGCACCCTGTACCGGAACGGGCCGCTTCCGCTTCAATCACGGAACTTGCTTTTCGGGTTGTTTGTTTTTCGCTGTTATTGTGTATTATTGGTAGTGGTAGATTTGGAAAGGAGGAGATTAAACTGGCCGTTTATTTCGATAGCCCCGGAAAACACAATACAGAGGAAACAGTCCGGCTGGCGCTCAAACGGGCCGGAGAATTGGGCATCGATCACATAGTGGTGGCTTCAAACACAGGGTATACAGCGGACTTCTTTGTCGGCAAGGAACCCAGGATAGTGGTTGTGACCCACCATGTGGGGTTCCGCGAGCCCGGGTTTGACGAGATGAGTCCCGAAGCAAGGGAGACACTTAAGCAACAAGGGGCAGAAGTGTTAACCACCACCCACCTGTTTGCCAACGTAGAAAGAGCAGTGACAGGCAAGTTCGGAGGGCTCTACCCGGGAGGACTGATTTCCCATACTTTACGGATGTTTTCCCAGGGCACTAAAGTAGCAGTGGAAATTGCAACCATGGCCCTGGATGCCGGCCTCATCCCTTATGGGGAACCGGTAATCGCAGTAGGAGGCACACGCAGAGGTGCAGATACAGCCCTGGTGCTGGTTCCGGCTCACGCCAACGCGATATTTGACACACAAATCCTCGAGGTCATTTGCAAGCCCAGAAGGCCAAAGGACACAAACTAAACCAGAGGTGAGCGCAGCATGATAGATCTTTCCGATATTGCGGGTTTCCCGGTTAGCCTAAGAGATGACGGTTACCTGGAATTCGGCGAGGGTGTGATATCACCGGCGCCTGAAGCCAGAAGACGCAGCGATATGGCGGAAGTATTGCTGTACCCGGAGCAAAGCGGGCCCGACATCCTCTACCACATGTACAGGGCCACCGGCCTTGAAAAAGACATGATACCTATGATGAACGCCGGCTTGCGTTACGACATCACCGTAATCCATCCGGGCAAGATCGGTTCTGAATACATCAAGACGCTAGGCCATTACCACCCAATGGCTCCGGGCCAATTGTACACATATCCCGAAGTGTACCAAGTGCTTCACGGCAAAGCCCACTTTCTCATGCAGAAAGGCGGCGACGTAACCGGCGAGATTGAGGACTTTGTGATCGCCGATTTTGAGAAAGGGAATATTTTGCTAATCCCGCCGTCTTACGGACATGTGACCGTAAACCCTGACAGCGAGCCTCTGGTCATGGCCAATTGGGTTGCCAGGGAGTTTTCCTCAATATATGAGCCAATCAGGGCCAGAAAAGGTATGGCGTATTATAATGTTGAATATAGGGACAAGAGTATTTTTATGCCCAATGACAGTTACGGAACGCATCCCAAGCCCCGGCTTCAGAACCCCGGGGATATCCCTGAATTGGGCTTGTACAGAGGAAAAAGCATGTATAAGTCCTGGCAGGAAGGTGCGGACTTGAATTTCCTGGTCAAGCCGCACTTGTACGCCAAACTCTGGGAGTCTATGGGAGTAGGCGCTGCCGGGAACTGACCTTAAATGTCATCTTTGAATCGAGGTTGATGTGTACTTGAACCCAAATGCCAGTATTGTCATAATCACTGGGTTGTCAGGCGCCGGAAAGTCACATGCCTTGAAAACCCTGGAGGATCTTGGGTACTTCTGTGTGGACAACCTCCCTCCGTCATTGATCCCCAAATTCTTGGAGCTTTGCGCCCAAGGAGTAGAGCCCAGGGAGAAAATAGCCCTGGTCGTGGATATCAGGGGAGGGGAGTTCTTCCAGGACCTCGCCGACGCCCTGGCAGAGATCAAATCCCAGGGAATAAACCCGCTGATCTTGTTCTTAGAAGCAGATGAGGACACTCTGATTAAACGATACAAACTCACACGGAGAAGGCATCCTCTGTCCTTCCAAGAAGGCATTCTCGAAGCGATCAAGGATGAACGGAGCCGCCTTCAATCTATCCGGGACCAAGCTACTACAATAGTGGACACGTCAGATTTGACTCCGTCTGATCTCAGGAAGGAGCTTTATGAAATAATAGCCCGCCACACAAAGATAAAGAAGCTTATCATCACCCTGCTCAGTTTTGGGTTCAAACACGGCCTGCCCAAAGATGCTGATCTTGTGTTTGACGCGCGCTTTCTGCCCAACCCCCATTATATTGCGGAATTACAGCCGCTCACCGGGCTTGACCCACAGGTATCCAAGTTTGTCCTGGACTCTGCCCTCACCAAGCGATTCTTGCGGCACCTGACCCGTTTCATGGACTTCTTGCTGCCTAATTTCATTGAAGAAGGCAAGACCCACCTTACGATTGCCATAGGATGTACAGGGGGGCAGCACAGGTCAGTTGCCATCGCCGAAAGCTTAAAATCCTATTTCGAGTCCAAAGAACATATGGTTGTTGTAGAACACAGGGATATCCACATCGGAGAGTCCGGAGGTCCTGCCCAGTGAAACAACAACCATACCCGAAAATTGTGGTCATAGGCGGGGGGACAGGGCTGGCTACTGTTTTGAGAGGGCTAAAGGCCTTCGATTATGATATTACGGCCATTGTGACGGTAGCAGATGACGGAGGCAGTTCCGGGCTGCTCCGGAAGGACATGGGAATCCTTCCTCCCGGAGACATCAGGAACTGCCTGCTGGCCCTAGCTGAAGCTGAGCCTGAAATGGCAGCTTTATTCAATCACAGGTTCTCAAGAGGCAAGCTCAAAGGACACAATTTCGGGAACCTGTTTCTGGCAGCCATGACCGAGATGACTGGGGACTTCCAGGAAGCAATAAGGGCTATGTCACGGATCCTTGCTGTTAAAGGCAAAGTGCTTCCAGCAACCCTGAGCGATGTGATCCTGGTGGCGGAAATGGAAGATGGCTCGGTTGTGCTTGGCGAAACGGCCATACCTTTGGCCAATGGGAAGGTCAAGAATCTTAGGTTGCGCCCTGAAGATCCTCCTGCGCTTGATGATGCTGTAGAGGCCATCCGGAACGCCGACGGGATCATAATCGGCCCTGGAAGCTTATTTACTTCGATTATCCCGAACTTGTTGGTCCGGGGGATAAGGCAGGCTGTCCGCGAATCAGCTGCGTCTAAGCTTTACATCTGCAATGTAATGACCCAGCCTGGCGAAACTGACGGCTTCACAGTCTTGGATCATGTGCAGGCCATTGAGAACCATGCAGGTCCGCTGTTCTCCTATATTCTGGTCAATACCGCCGGCGCTCCCGGTGATGTGCTTGAGAAGTATGCGCAAGAAGGCAAGTACCACGTAACTGCTGATTTGGAAGGGCTTGAACGGGCAGGTTATGAAGTGATATCAGGCGATTTTCTTGCAAGAGGCGATTTAGCCCGGCACGATCCCTTCAAGGTGGCAACTGCCATAACGGCTTTTGTCGACTCCCACTTCAGGAGACCGGGAGCAACGGCATAAAGACAGGTGCGTTTTGAACTCAATGAAAATCGAGAGAGACACCTTTTCCCGAACACTCAAAGAAGAGTTATCCAGGGTTGAGATAACAGGTACAACTCAAGCCTACTGGGAGCATTATGCCATAACGAGCCTGCTTGATGGCAAAGCCAGAGGTCAGGCCACCAAAATCCGGACAATCCCAAATCAGCATTCAGCCCAGCTTTCGACCCACAGACTACATGTAAAGCCTTACCTGCTGCGCAGGCTGTTTTACCTGAGAAAGAATCTCTCAGGGGCTGAAGCCGTCAGGAAAGGCCAACCGGATGAACTGGATGACACTCAAAATAGAAGGAGTTTCCTGAGAGGCGTATTCTTGGCGAAAGGTTCCCTTATTTCTCCTGTCCGAGGGCATCATCTTGAGATAGCCTTGCCCACGCAAAGCCTCGCGCAGCTTGTACGGAAACTCATCGCCGGCGAGGGGTTAAAGAGCGGGATTGTAAAACGGCGCTCCGCGTGGGTGGTTTACCTGAAAGATGCCGATCAGATTTCCCAATTCCTCGCGCTTCTGGGCGCATCCCGTGCGATGTTGCGGTACGAAGATATCAGGGTGCAAAAGAACGTTAAGAGCTCCGTCCAGAGGCAAATGAACATGGACAAAGCTAATCTATCAAGATCGGTTGAATCGTGCCTCCGGCAAATCGAAGATATCCTCCTGATCGACCAGGAAATCGGATTGCACAGGCTCCCCAAAGCCCTCCGTGAAATTGCTGAAGCCCGGTTGAACAACCAAGCCCTTACCATGGAAGAACTGGGACAAACCCTCAATCCGCCCATATCAAAGTCAGCGGTGAATCACAGGCTAAGGCGGATAGCCCAAAAAGCTGACGCTTTGCGGGACAAACAAAAGAAGGAGCAGTAAGTTGCTCCCTCCTGTCAGCCTCAAGATCACTCTATCACTCTAGTATAATCTCTATGTGGTCTCCGTCGTCTTCATCCACAACATCGATAATTTTGCCCCTGCCGCCATGCAGCAACGCCGCCCTTAGCTGGTCCAGGTCTATGCCCATATCGTTCATATCCGTTCCACCCAGAGACACAAACCTGTTGCCTACCCTTAGCGCCCAGTCTACCAGCCCTAGAGGAAGATTTACCGCTACGTTAGGCTTCTCCTTTCCCCGTTCGGTAACGCGTATCTTCAACCATTTTGCCCTCGGCTGATCGGCCGGCTCAGATCCTCCGGCGCCAGGGTCCAAAGCTTCCAGTAGCTTCACACCTTCGTCTACTGTTATCTTTCCGTCTTTTAGCATCTGCAAAATGCGAAGGCGTTCCTCTTCCATACCAAGTTCTCCTTTCAAAACCAAACCCGGAGTTTGCCGTTACCGGTCGTAGCTCTTATGCGTCCTTTCACACCGGCGCTTTCAAATCCACGGGAACGTGCCCGGTATCGCCGCCTGTGCCTTCCCCGGACCACATCTTCCACCACTTCCGCATCGTCCATACCTTCAACTGTGATGCCACTTGACCGTGCGCACAAGTCCACTTCATACGCCGCGTTAGCATCCTTGCTGACATTAATCTCTATGCGGCCGTTGCCACTGCTGAACTGCCAGTCGCCTGCGCCCTTCATTTCTGCATTAATCGCCCCGTTAGCGGTTGAGGCGTCAAGATCACCGGCACGCCCATCATATTCAACTCTTCCGTTAGCCGTACTCAGCCTGGCTTTGCCAAACTCGCATCGGGTCACCACTATCCGCCCGTTTGCCGTACTGAGTGAGCAGCTATTTCCATTCACCCCGTCGGTGGTTATCCGTCCGTTGGCAGAACTCAAGTTTACAGAAGTTTTTCTCGACGCGGGTACTTTCAAGGCAAAGGCTACAAACAGGCCTCTCATGCCTCTGTCGGCCTGGTCGGAGGTCCTGGCCTCAAGGGTCAGACCTTCTTGCCTGAACTCGTAGCAGTTCTCAAGCGCTTGCCTGGCTTCATCTTCATCCCGGCCACGGATCCGTTTGGTTATTGTGAGCAAGTAGCCTGGCTCATCCCAGGTCTCAACGGCAATCCTGCCGTTAGATGTACTAAGGTGCACCTGAAGTTCGCCCTCTTCCGGAAACATTCCTCTGATTTCCTCGGTAAACTCAAACTCCGAGCCGCCCATGTAACCGCCTGCAAAGATCTGGGATATCATTCTTCCTATGTTGCTTGCTACGCTTTCGGCAACTTCTTCTCCCCTCATGGCTGCTTCTTCAATCCTCTGCCTCACAACGCCACCGATATCAACGCCGTCGAATTGCCCCGACGGCCCACGGGCCTTTCCCGGTTCCAATGCCTGTAGCAGTTCTACACCTTGTTCCGGTGTAACCTGCCCATCTGCCACCATCTGCAAAATCAGCATCTTCTCTTCTTTGGACATGGAGCCTCCTCCTTAATCACTGCACTCCCGACATCCTGACAACTAACCGGAGAGGTGCAGCCCATCCTTTACCTGGAACTAAGGTTCCTAAGCAACCTCGCAGCTTCTGAAGCGCTGATCTCACCCTGGGAAAGCCTATCCAATATTTGCATGCGTTTCTCAGAGTACTCTTTGTCACCGGCGTGATCTGTATCTGAATCCACCGGATATCCAAGGGCTCTTATCAACGCTTCAAGCCGCCCTCGAACGGTTGGGTAGGAAATCCCAAGTTCCTTTTCGACTTCCCTGATGTTGCCGCGATTCTTGATGAAAACCTCTGCAAAGTACTTATGTTCATCGCTTAAACTGCAGAACTTACACATCTTGAAATGACCTGATATCCTTGTGTTGCACGCGGGACACGTAAGTTCGGTCACTTCCAGGGCTTCAGAGCATACCGGGCAACGTCCTATTACTTCTCTAGCCACTTTGATCCCCCACCTTCTGGCATTAATATATGAGGTGACTTTGACAATGTCAATACCCATATTAATATTATTAAGCTATGACGTTAATTTTATCTGGGTGACTGGGGTTTGTTAAGATGATCATAGATGGTTTGAGCCAGTTTGGAGCCTATGCCGTGAGTCGCCTGCAGATCTTCAAGGGAGGCTTTGCGTATTGCATCCAGGCTGCCGAAGGCCCTCAGGAGTTGCTTGATTCTTTCAGGCCCTAACCCCGGGATGTCCGACAGCTCAGTGTGTAAAGCCATTTTCTGCCTGAGTCTCCGGTGATACGACAGGGCAAACCGGTGAGCTTCGTCCCTGAGTCGCATTACCAGAAACAAGGCACCCGAATCACGTGGCAGGATTACCGGTTGCTTGGCACCGGGAAGGAACAGTTCTTCATTTTTCTCTGCCAGCCCTGCCACAGGAATGTCGAGCCCCAGCTCATCCAATACTTGTTTTGCTGCGTTGGCCTGGCCTTTTCCCCCATCCACTATCACTAGGTCGGGGAATACTGCAAACTTGCTTTTCCTCTGCAGGGTTTGGCCCTTCTCTTCAATCTCCGTCCGGTCTTCTAAGCCCCGCTTGAACCGTCGCCACAACACCTCCTGCATCATGGCAACATCGTTGGGCTTATCTCCTGTCTTAATGCGGAAACGGCGGTAAGAAGCTTTGTCAGGTTTTCCGTTGTTGAGTACCACCATTGAGGCAACAGCCTCTTTGCCTGAGATGTGGGATATGTCATAGCCCTCTATCCTTATTGGCAAACGCGGGAGGTTCAAGGCTTCTGCCAGGTCTTGAATGGCTTGTTGGTGTTCAGCGGCTTCCCTCTGGTACTTGGGCATGCTTGTATCCATCATAGCCCGGGCGTTTTCGGAAGCCATTTCCACAAGTTGTTTGAACACACCGCGTTTAGGGGTACGCACTTTGGTACCGATGTACCTGGTGATCTCCCCTTCATCGGGCAGCTCTACGGGAATGACTATCTCTTTTGGCACAAACGGAGCATGGGGGTAATGCTGGAGGATGAAAGCTCTTAGCACTTCCCCCGCGTCATCCAACTCACTTCCCGTGAGCACAAAACCTTCCCTGCCCATGAGTTTGCCTTTCCGTACCGGGAGCAGGGCAACGAATGCGTACTTCCCTGAACGTGCCACTCCCAGCACATCCCTGTCTTTCATGTCGTTGAGCACGACCTTTTGCCTCTCAGTCACATCATCGAGAGCTTTGATCCTGTCCCTGAGCCTGGCGGCGTTTTCGAAATCCAAATTGGTAGCCAGTTCCAACATGCGCTTTTCCAGGCTGTCCCTGACATCCTTGTGCCGCCCCTCAAGGAATTTGATCACTTCATGGATGGTCTCCATGTATTCCTCCCGGTTGATTTTGCCTGTACATGGGCCTAAACACCGCTCTATATGGTAATTGAGGCAGGGCCGGGCCGCCTGGGCGAGGCTCTTATCTGAACAAGTCCTGTAAGGAAAAATCTTGCGCAAGAAAGAAAGGGTTTCCCGCACAGACCCTGGCCTGGTAAACGGCCCAAAATATTTGGCTCCGTCTTTGCTCATCCGCCTTACCACCGATACAGTGGGCCACTCGTCGCTGAGGTTTATCCTCAAATAGGGGTATTGCTTGTCATCTCTAAGGAGAATATTGTATCGCGGCCTGTGCTTCTTAATCAGGTTGGATTCGAGGATGAAAGCTTCCGCCTCTGAATCCACCACGATTATCTCCAGGCCCTCCACCCTCGACATAAGAGCTTCGCTCTTTGCCGACAGGTTTGCTCCGAAATATGATCGTACCCTGTTCCTGAGGTTGATGGCCTTGCCCACGTAGAGCACCTCGCCGCCTTGGCCCCGGAATACATACACACCCGGAGAAGCCGGCAATTCGCTTACATGGCCGGCAAGTTGATTCCTGTCACCTTTGAACCCCGCCCACGCACGGTTCAAGAAATCAGTTGTCATCTCCGCCGGCCTCCGTCATCCCGCCACCGCTTACGGCAGGTTGAAGCGGGGGCACAATGCTGAGCACCTGCTTGAGGACCTGGCCTGTGTATGAAGAAGGGCACACAGCTACTTGCTCAGGGGTACCCTCTGCCACTACATACCCGCCGTTCTCTCCGCCTTCAGGCCCCAGGTCGATTATATAGTCGGCGGTTTTTATCACATCCAAGTTGTGTTCGATTACAACCACGGTGCTCCCTCCATCCACCAACCTCTGCAGAATATTCAGGAGTTTGCGTACATCTTCAGAGTGCAGCCCGGTGGTGGGTTCATCCAGGATATACAGAGTTCTCTCGTTGCCCCGCCTGGAGAGCTCCGATGCCAGCTTCACCCGTTGAGCTTCGCCCCCTGACAAGGTAGTGGCAGGCTGCCCCAGTTTGATGTATCCCAACCCTACATCAAACAGCGTCTCCAGCTTGCGCCGGATCACAGGCACATTCTTGAAAGACTCAAGCGCTTCTTCAACTGTCATGTCGAGTACGTCACCTATTGTCTTGCCCCGGTATTTCACCTCAAGGGTCTGGCTGTTGTACCGCTTCCCGTGACACACCTCGCATGGCACGTATACATCGGGCAAGAATTGCATCTCTATGCGGATAATCCCGTCGCCCTTACACGCCTCGCACCTGCCACCTCTTACGTTGAAACTGAACCTGCCGGGCTTATAACCCCTCATCTTGGCTTCGGGAGTCATGGCGTAAAGCTGCCGGATATCAGTGAATACACCCGTATATGTTGCAGGATTGGACCTTGGGGTGCGGCCGATAGGCGATTGGTCTATGTTTATCACTTTCTCAAGCTGTTCAACCCCCTCAATCCGGTCATGGGCTCCTGCCCGTTCCCGGGCTCCGTGCAACACGGAAGCCAGTTTTTTGTGCAGGATATCGTCCACCAGCGTACTCTTACCCGAACCTGACACCCCTGTAACGCAGGTAAACACGCCGAGGGGGATCCTGACATCGATGTTTTTGAGGTTATGCTCCCTTGCCCCCACGATCTTTATGAACCGATCGGAAGCGCGCCGCTTCTCGGGAACCGCAATACCTTTCCGGCCTGAAAGGTATGCCCCAGTAAGCGAATCCTTGCAGTTCATCACATCGGCGACGGTGCCTGCGACCACAACATGGCCCCCGTCTTTGCCGGCGCCTGGCCCAATGTCCACCACATAATCAGCTGACAGGATTGTCTCCTCATCATGCTCCACGACGATCACTGTATTGCCAAAATCCCGCAGCCGTTTCAAGG
>DUVI01000084.1 GCA_012841065.1 Bacillota bacterium | reverse complement strand
CCTTTTCAGGTTGTAGAAAAATGGTTTATGTTAAAACCTCGTAAGTTCAACTTAGAAGTGCGAATTTCCCGGAGAGTTTTATCGAGGTTTTTTTAAACAAAATCCTTGTGAATTTAAAAATAAAATTTTACATTTGAAGCCAAATAAAAATCCAAGTTTTCATAAACAACCTTGTGAAACTTGACACTTTATATTTAGAAAATAATAGAACTAAACAAGAAAAAGTAATAAACGGAAAGTAGGTTGAATTCGCTCCGACAGGAAATTATACAATCAGATGGGAAAATTGAGCCTTCGTTCTCACATCAAAGTACGTTGTATCTTGATAGGGTAGCACCGAGCTCTCCAACGTTTCATACCTCCAACCGTTTATCAACACCCGCCAACAAACCCCGCCTACCAAAAAGACTTCCACTCACTGAACCGAAAATAAAACAATGAAAAAGGATACCATAAATAATACTATTCAAAAATATCTGAGACATCTAAAGGAATCGACTTGGATTGAAGACGAAGCGTATAAATTTGAATTTGCTAATTATTTACAAAGCAATATTGATTTCAAACAACAATCAGATAATGAGATTTTAGATATTTTATTAAATTCCCAGTCAATTAAATATGATGGATCAAGAGGAATTCAATTTATTCAAAAAAGCGGCAGGGTAAAACTAAATACGTTCATTACTCATAATGATATTATTCTATTCAGACAATTTCAATTAAAAAGTTTTGAAAATATTGATTGGTCTAACAGGAGTATGAGCTATACCGGACTAAGTGCTTGGTTATCTTCGTTGTTTCCTGATAAAATATATCCAATTCCAATGACTGGATTTGACTCTACAATTAATTATCTGTTTAATACTGATTTGAAGAAATTCCCCAAAAAAGGTAAAAAATATTTGCTGAATTGCCAAGATTACATGAGACAGACTCAAGATGAGTTGAAAAAATATCCTATTGAGGAAATTCATCTTAAAGTTTGGAATAAATATTTCACAGAAAACCCACAATTAAACATAAATACAAAAAATACTTTTGAGCAAGTAGACTGGAATTGGTTAACTCAGGATTTTCATTTGTTTGTTCACAGAAACATTTTAAAACTATATAAACTGAGAAATACAAAAGATGGAAAACAAGTTAATATAACAGGTGACTTTGAACCAATTTCAATTGAGGGGAAAAGTAAACTTGCTGTTCATATGCGATACGAAAGAGATAGTGGATTAATAAAGAAAATAAAAACTCAAGCAATGAGAGCAAATCCTATGTTAAACTGTGAGGTTTGTGGATTTTCATTCCTTGAGAAATATGGGAAACTTGGAGAAGGTTTTATTGAAGCACACCATTTAAAACCTCTCAATGAAACAAAAGAAACAAAAACTACAAGACATGATATCGTATTGGTTTGTAGTAATTGCCATAGAATGTTACACAAGGGAATTTCAGAAATTGATGATAATTCAATAATGACTATTGATGAATTAAAAAACTTGCTAATTGAATAAAATGCGGCAACCAACAGCAAAATATAATTAATAGCGGTTTCGGTGCGGATAATTAAAGCTTTCAGTCCGATCAAACCTCTGTGCTTTTCAACAGAAAAGTGCCATGCAATCTAACCCGAAATTTATCCCAAAGCATAATCGACGAATTAAACGAACAGGCTTGTAAGGAAAAAGCGCAGCATCACTTATTGCCACGTTGTATTTTATTCGTCGCGGCGAGTTCCACGACACGCTCAAAATTTCCGAAATATTGCTGCATCATCATCACGACTTGATTCATAAGGCTGTGGGATGGATGCTCAGAGAAGTTGGAAAAAGGGACAGAGAAGCCGAAATGGCTTTTTTGCTGAAACATTACACCGAAATGCCCAGAACGATGCTGCGGTATGCCATAGAAAAATTCGATGAAGATTTGCGCCGCCAATTTTTGAAAGGGCAACTAAAATAAAACAACCCCGGTATGCATAATTCATATTCATTAAATCATCATGAAAAGAATCCTCTTACTATTCCTTCAGGTAGTTATCGTGCTTATCGGTATCGCTACCCTTTACCTGATGATTCGGTTTCCATTGACCGAAGGAAGGGCACAGAACTTAGACCTGTTCAGCATTTATTTCGACCCGTTCATCTTGTATGGATATGCCTCATCCATCGCTTTTTTTGTTGCGCTGTACAAAGCATTCAAATTACTCGGCTATATCAACCAAAATAAACTGTTTTCACCAACCTCAGTAAGGACTTTAAGAAGTATAAAATATTGCGCAATTGTATTAAGCATTCTAATTGCAATGGGCGGACTATATATAAGGATATTTCACAATAAAGAAGACGACCCTGCCGGTTTTCTTGCCATGTGCATCGCACTTACGTTTATCTCTGTTGCAGTAGCTGCTGCTGTGGCAATGCTTGAAAAAATCGTGCAAAAAACCATAGCCGGGAAAACAGAAAATAATAACTAATTTAGCGGCCATATAAAAGCAACAAAGGAAAATTTCCGGCCGAGTTTGAGGCCAAAGCAGCAATCATCTTTTTGACAATGAGCTTGTCGTTGACGGCAATTGCTCAAGAACAGGAAATGCCGGGGCGATGGCGAAAATGAACCGGCTCCGATGCTTCACAGGGTACGCAAGGCCGAAACTCTTGTTCCCCGCAAAAGTATTGGCAGTAATTGTTTTCACTCCATTGTTCCTCCACACTTTCATCAGAGAGATCACGGATGTGTTTCAGGATCAATTCCTTTTCTTTCAAAAGTCTTTCTATAACATGAAGGTTATTTTATTTCTCTGTAAAATGTTTTCGATTTTTAGTACTATTAAATAAGAAAAGGCTATTTTCTTTTTATTCCGCACTGAGTTTTT
>DUVI01000011.1 GCA_012841065.1 Bacillota bacterium | reverse complement strand
GATCTTCGGCGATTGGTTGGGGATGATATAGCGCATATGGGCCTCGGTGGCATGTAGCCAAGTTGTAAGCACATGCTGAACACAGGCTGAGCAACGCTGAACACGGACTGAACATATAGCGGCATTCCTGAAAGAAGGGAATGCCGCTATGCTTGTGCACGTCTGCAGAAATCGGGCAGCCTCATTCTCATGGAGCTGAATGGCGGAATCAGTTCCACACGATGACATCGTCGTCATAGGTGAACAGGCAGTACCTGCAAACGCCCTGTAAAAAGGCTGGTTCCGAGCACTTGAGAGCGCAGCCGGGCTGATTGCCTCCCTGAAAAATGCCTGGGGCCAGGTACGTACCTGAGAACAGCAAGGCGTTAAGCAGCAGCCGAACGGCCTTGTTCACCTTACTTCCCTTCATTAGCGGGAGGAGTAGTTCTGCAGCATAGGCGATAGAAGCAGAGGCAAACAGGACTAGCATGCCGGTTATTCCTAAGCCAAACAACAACCCGATGACAAGGGACAGTGCCCCATAAGCTGTGAGAGGAAACGGCAAGTATCCAAGGACTATCTTCTGCCTCTCAAAGGGGATGTAAAGCCCCAGCAAAGACTTGGGCAGCACTGTGGTGGCCTGCCTCAGCCAGATTTCTTTCAGGTTGGCGAATACCGTGGAATCGTACTACTTACTCGAAGACTTAAGGGTGAAGAATATACGTACCCCGGAAAGAAGGCCGTTTGTTCGGAATGTGGTAGTGAAGTTTATGTAATGGACATAGAGGATGAAAACCTAAAGGGATTGTACGACGCGTACCGACAGAAGAACGGCATTATTTCTCTGGAGAAGATACGAGAGATTCCGGAGAAGTACAATATCGGAAAGCGCCCATTGTCATTGCTTTTGGGTTGGGGGGAAGTGACCTTTTCGAGGTATGATGAAGGCTATGTGCCTACAAAACAGTATTCAGATATCCTTCAGAAGATTTATGATGATCCAGCGTATTACAAAGAATTGTTAGAGAAGAATAAAGCTAACCTAAAATCACCGCAAGCATATGAGAAAAGCATGCGAAGGGTAAAGGAACTGCTTGGAGAAAAAGAAAATACAGGTTCGAAACTAGACTTAAGTATCCAATATCTGCTTCATGAGTGCGAAGACATTACCCCGTTGGCTTTACAAAAACTCCTATATTATGTGCAGGGGTTTTACTATGCTTTTGCAGGACGGTTTCTTTTTGCAACCCGTTTGTGTATCCCACGCCATTTGAACTACACTTTTCCGCCTGGCATCTGGAGCGGTTCCCAGATGAATATCTGAAGACGCTGAAAGGAACAGACAAAGACCTTGCGTCACATATTTCTGTCCTTCGTCACACAGGTAGAACCCTCTACGGTAAGGCAATCGACGATGTGTTTGGACCGGTCAGCAGAGAAGCTTATCTCAATAGCCTCTGGCATGACATCGCAGGTGCCCGGAAGGATGTTGTTCATAACCCGATGTATATGATTCTGAACGTGTGCAGGGTGCTGGCGTATGCAAACGATGACCTGGTGCTGTCAAAGAGTGAAGGCGGGTGGTGGGACCGTAGGAACATTCCTGACAAATTCCGGGATCTGATTTGCGCCGCTCTGGACGAGTATGAAGATGGTGTGAAAACACCCCTGGATGAGAGGCTTGCAAGAGAATTTGCCGACTATATGCTTGCCGAGATGAAGAAGGCTCGGTAAGGCCTCACGGCTGCTTCACAGACCCTAAGATACTTAGAACAAGCAGACTTCTCTAGTATACGGCATCATAGGCTTCGCGTCCGGTAGCCTAGTTCGTGAGTCAAATGTGCGGTATACTTGTCTGCTTTATGTACGGCATTGGTAATGCCACAGAATTGGCTTTTTCTCACTAGCTACAAGAAATTTCGACGTCGAATGTTGAAAACAAGTCAATGGAATGTCGTAGCACGCCTTGGTCCCCGTGCCTTTGAGACGATATCAGGAGAAGTGGTAAATGTAGCTCTACTGATAATATCTGCCCTTATCCCACCCGCTGGTCATTCTTTCTCAGGACTCGATGTTAGCACCTTTCAAACAGCGCAGGAAAAAGCGATGTTTCTTCACTCTATGGAGATCAAGTTAGTGGTACAGGCGGAGCAATTGAAAAACCCTGATGCGCGACTGGTATTTGAAGGGCAATATTCAGCGGAACTCCTCGAGCAGTACGCAGCTAGTTTACAGGGGGTAGCGACTGGTGACTATTTGCGTTTTGGCAGATGTTTCTGGGAAATGCAGTTTTATTCCAATGCGTGGGTATTCCAACAGAGTACAGTTGAAACTACGCAATTGTTTGGTGGACGTGAACATGTTTTATTCTGGGAGGATGGAAAAGGAGAGCTGGCAAAGAGTGCTTCGGCACGCGTTCAAGGGATTGAAGCGTGGGGTAAGGAAGGCGTCGCAGTGGCGCAGATGAGAGCCACACCTGCAACCTTGTATACTGGAGAAGTATGGGACAATAACACTGCAGTCATTATTCCCCATAATCCTGCCCATCTTCCGGCGATCTGGTGTTTCTGTTCTTCGACTGAGTACAATGAAGCTGTAAGGAAGATTGATCAGGCATTAAAGGTAACCAATGCAAGCCTGGTTAAGGTACCATTTGACTTGGAATACTGGCAGGAAGTTGCTTCTGAGAAATATCCGAATGGTCTTCCCGAACCTTATTCAGATGATCCGACGCAGTGGATATTCCACGGGTACCCAGCAGTTTCAACTAACCCTCTCCAGGTAGCGGTGGCTCGCCTCTTGGGCTATCGCTGGCCAGCTGAACTGGCTGAAGCGATGAGATTGTCGGAGGAAGCACGTAGGTTGGTAAAGCGGTGCAGGGAACTGGAGACCTATGTTGACAACGAAGGAATAGTCTGTATCCCCGCTGTTCGCGGAGAAGAGCCCGCTGCAGAGCGTCTATGCGCGTTGCTAGCTGCTGCTTATGGAGATGAGTGGTCGCCTACTAAAGAGCAGGAACTTATTGCAGCAACGGGTTCTAAAGCGAAGGATCTTGACGAGTGGCTACGGAACGATTTCTTTGAACAGCATTGTAAGCTGTTCCACCATCGCCCTTTCATCTGGCACGTTTGGGACGGCCGTCGTCGAGATGGTTTTCATGCACTGGTGAATTATCATAAGATTGCCGAGGGTAATGGTAGAGGCAGACTGGTGCTAGAAAGCCTCACTTACAGCTATCTTGGCGAGTGGATTACTCGACAGGAAGACGGGGTAAAGCGGGGCGAAGGTGGGGCCGAGGACCGATTGGCAGCTGCCTTGGAACTGCAAAAGCGCCTTATTGCTATTCTAGAAGGTGAACCTCCCTTTGACATTTTCGTTCGCTGGAAGCCTATCGCAGAGCAGTCTATTGGATGGGAACCTGACATTAACGACGGCGTGCGTATCAACATACGACCGTTTATGGCCTCGGATATACCTGGTGGTCGAAAAGGTGCAGGTGTTCTTCGCTGGAAGCCCAACATTAAGTAGGGCAAAGACCGCGGTAAAGAACCGGTATGTCCCAAAGAACAGTTCCCCTGGTTCTGGAATGAAGATGAGTTTACAGGAAACCGTGTTAACGATGTGCATTTGACCCGTGAACAAAAGAGAAAAGCGCGTGAGAGTGTTAACAGGAGTAGATGAGTATGTTGACTAGAACAAGTGAAACTTCAGCTAGTACTCTTCTTGAGGCAGTCCGCCTTTCTTTGATTCGAAGTACTAGGTATGACCCCGGTACCCTTGTACCGCCTGCGGCGGTTCTGTGGACTGATGCTGATGGTCAGTGGCAGCCTCTTGTATCTCAGCTGCGTCGTATTATGCCGCAACTCTTGACTCTTGGAGACTATAATCCTGAGGAAAAAACCGGTCCTGCGATTTGGTTGCGCTGTGCTATTGAGCGAATGTTATCGGAAATAAGACTACCAGAGGATGTCGCTCCGATCATATACATGCCTAACGTTAGCAGACAGATACTTCGTGCTGGCGAAGAATGTCGGGATAGTCTTAAGCCCTTGGTAGAATTGCAGTATCGTGGGACAGTTTGGATGCAACGCAACGGCAGGGATTGGACAGTCGAAGCGTTTCTTGTAGCTGAAGAAGGGCTGGGTTTGGACGTATCTAGAGATAAGCAAACCCGTACGGCAATGCTACGAGCACTCCCTCAATTAGCTACTACCCCCGTATCACGGTTGAGAGGTAAACGTCTTGAAGCCGAAGATTTTAACACACTAATGGTTACCGATACGCCTAAAGACTTGTTGTCATGGTTGAATGATTCGTCTTTCGTACGAGAGACCTGGGAGAAGGCAAAGTGGGAAGCATTCTGTTCTCTTTGCAAGGACGTATATGGTTTCGATCCAGAAACGGACGGTAAGCTGGTTGCAGCCGAAAAACTAGGAAGACAGGAGCAAGAAGAGTGGAAAACTTTGTGGGAACGATATACCGAATCAGCTACAATTTACCCGAATATTCCTGACGTTTTGCGGCGAGCCAAGCCAGCAGAATTGATATTCAACAAGGAGCCTTGGCCAGATGAAAATGAGAGAGAGGAGGAAAAACTGAGACAAAGTCTTCTAGGACTAGAAGGGTTGACTCCCGCTGCTGCTAGACTGAAGATCGAGCAACTCGAGAGAGAACACGGCACGCGGAGAGAATGGGTTTGGGCCAATTTGGGAAAGAGCCCCTTAGCTGAGGCCTTAAGACACCTGGTAACTCTAGCCCGAACAACTTCTCAAAGTCTTGGGGGTGATACTCCCAAGACAATGGCCGATCTGTATGTAGAAGGCGGATACTTGGCAGATGATGCCGCATTAAGGGCAATCGGCAGTGTGAGATCAGCAGAGGATACTAAGGCAGTTCAGATTGCTATTAGGAGTATCTATCTTCCCTGGCTGGATGATGCAGCACAACACCTCCAAAGCTTGATTCGGGGTTTTGCTTTGCCAAGTATTGCTACCGAAAGCCAGGCTTTGATTGAAGCCGGATTTGGACAATGTTTACTGTTTGTGGATGGACTTAGATTCGACGTTGCCATGCGATTAGTTGCCATGGCCGAAAAAGGACAGCTCCAGGTTGATGTGGACTGGCGCTGGGCGGGACTTCCCACGGTAACTGCAACGTGTAAACCGGTAGTCTCCCCTCTTGCAGGAAGGCTGATCGGCAGCGAGCCTGGCGATGAACTGGCGCCCCAGGATATTGAAGATGATAAACCTTTGACTACCTATCGATTTCGTAAGCTACTGATGGAAGCCGGCTATCATGTGTTAGATTCACTTGAGACTGGTCAACCGGATGATTTAGATGCACGAGGGTGGACAGAGTTTGGCGAATTTGACAAGCTAGGGCATAGTTCCCAAAGCAGGCTCGCGGCTCATATTGATGAACATCTGGATCTGGTCTTGGAGCGAATCCAGGCGCTGCTGGCTGCCGGCTGGAAACAGGTGCGTGTTGTTACTGACCATGGATGGCTACTGGTTCCCGGTGGACTGCCAGCAATAAGTCTGCCCAAGTATCTCACTGAAAGTCGCTGGACAAGATGTGCCACAATAAGGCCAGGAGCACATGTGGATGTACCTACTGCCGAATGGTACTGGAATCCCAACTACCACTTCGCATTCGCGCCTGGCGTCGCTTGCTTTGTCAGGGGCAATGAGTACACACACGGTGGGATCAGCCTCCAGGAATGCCTTATCCCAGTCTTGACCTTCACTTCAAGTAGGTTAACACAAGTTGTAGCAACAATAAATGAAATCCAGTGGTATGGGATGCGTTGCCGTGTTGAAGTCGACTCTAGTAATACTGAGATTATGGCTGACCTTCGGATGAAACCTAATGATCCCAATTCCAGCATTGCCTCGCCTAAACAGGTTGATGCCAACGGACGTGTTAGCCTTATTGTGTCTGACGATTCCTTGGAAGGTACTACGGTTAGTCTTGTGCTCATTGACCAATCAGGACGGGTGCTGGCCAGGAAGGCAACTACCGTTGGAGGTGATGACTGAGTATGGAACTTGACGCCCTAGACAAATTGGCGGCTTCTGTAATCGACGGGTATCTGGTTCGAAAGGATCTGGTGCGCAAGTATAGCCGGCAATATCCTGTTCCTACTTATGTAGTAGAATTCCTGCTGGGTCGTTATTGTGCGACTGTAGACGAAGAAGAGATCGAAGAAGGGCTTGAAATTGTTGAGAGGCAATTAAGGAATCGTACGGTAAGAACCGGCGAAGAGGAACTTCTTAAGGCTCGAGCGAGAGAGGTCGGAGCGGTCAGAATAATCGATATCGTAAAGGCCAGACTTGATGCACGAAACGATTGCTTTGTGGCTGAACTGCCCAGTCTGGGGCTAAGAGATGTTCGGATTGATGATAAACTAGTTCATGAAAACGAAAGGATGCTGACCGATGGATTTTATGCTGAGGTCACCCTTGTATATGACGCTGCTATTGCTCAGGAAAAGCACGGACGCCCTTTTGCCATCGAACATCTGCGACCTATTCAGCTTTCAAGAGTCGATGCTCTAGCCGTTCTGCAGCGGGCAAGGAAACACTTTACTACTGATGAATGGAGACATCTTCTGATACGTTCTGTAGGCTTAGAACCCGAGGCGCTTTCGGAGCGGGCTCAGAGTGTCGTGTTATTACGGATGGTCCCTTTTGTAGAGCGCAACTACAATCTTGTTGAAATAGGTCCGCGGGGAACCGGAAAGAGTCACTTGTACCAGCAAATCTCCCCTTACTCCCACTTGATTTCAGGAGGCAAAGCTACTGTGGCGAAGATGTTTGTGAATAACGCCACAGGGCAACGAGGGCTTGTCTGTCACTATGATGTGGTATGTTTTGATGAAGTGTCCGGAATATCCTTCGACAAGAAGGATGGAGTCAACATCATGAAAGGCTACATGGCTTCCGGTGAATTCTCCCGCGGAAAAGAGAGTATCCGTGCTTCAGGCAGCATTGTGATGCTTGGAAACTTTGACGTGGATATTCAACAACAGCAGCGCATTGGTCATCTGTTTAGTCCCCTTCCGCCGGAAATGCGGGATGATACTGCTTTTATGGATAGGATACAAGCGTATGTTCCAGGTTGGGAATTCCCCAAACTTAGTCCAAATATCCACCTGACGAAGCATTTCGGTTTGGTCAGCGACTTCTTGTCAGAATGTTGGCATAGGCTGGGCGATGGTAGCCGGATATCTGTACTACAAGGTCGGGTTAACTGGGGAGGAGCTCTGAGCGGTAGGGATATCGAAGCTGTTAACAAGACAGTCAGCGGACTGATCAAGTTATTGTTCCCTGATCCTGAGATGCCAGTCCCTGATGAAGAATTGGAGAAAATAGTGCGTTTAGCTTTGGAAGCGCGTCGTAGAGTAAAGGAACAGCAAAAGCGTATTTTGATGACAGAATTTAGGAATACACATTTCAGCTACTTTATGGGAGTTGATGGAGTAGAGCAATTTATTTCCACACCCGAACTCCACAGTGACGAAGTGATAGGCAGCGATCCTCTACCTGCAGGCCAGGTATGGGCTATTAGCCCGGGTGGCCAGGAAGTCTCGCCATCTCTATATCGAATAGAGGTCACAGTTGGCCCGGGCAACGGGGTAAAGATTCTCAACGCACCTGTACCTCCAGCATTTCGGGAGAGTGTACGTTATGGGGAACAGAATATGTACGTGAGGGCTAAAGAACTGGTCGGTGACCGAGACCCGCGTGCCCATGAGTTTTCAATCCAGTTGCGTGCCATGGACGTGGACCGTACAGGTCATGGCCTGGGTTTGCCAGTGTTAATTGCGCTTTGTAGCGCGCTAATTGAGAAAAGTATTAAGGGTGGGTTGATTGTAGTAGGTGCCCTGAATCTTGGCGGTTCTGTTGAGATCATACCAAATCCTGTTGCTGTGGCTGAGTTGGCGCTGGAAAAAGGGGCAACGACGCTCCTAATGCCTATCTCTTCAAGAAGGCAACTGTTTGAACTCCCAGACGAACTGGCTACGAAGATTAACATCGAGTTCTATGCTGATGCGAAGGATGCCTTTATCAAGGCTATCGTCACTTAGCTTAGACGAAGAGGGTTTGCGTTACTCCAAACGTTCGACCCAAGTGATGATTGAGTCGAGCTATGTACGCAGGACACTCGTGAGAAGGTGCAGAATCTGAGTTGTGACGCTTTGGAATACTGTTTCGGTGTCGCATCAACATGTATCGAACGAAGCTTCGACTATGTCTCCGCCGAGCACAAAGTGTTGTCAGAGTAGATGAAAATGGGCTGGTCATCCTATCTCAACCTATATGACAGCACACAAGAGAAGAATGGGACATACAAGCATCCGTACATATGCAGAAAGAGATAAGTTCTCTGATATTGCGGAGGTCTGTGATGAATACAGAAGTTGAGAGAGCGAGAGACAATCGAGAGCCCAGAGTATTCGTAAATAGCATCAAGTTTAACGACGGCACTGTGCTTCAACTGAATCACAACAGTATTATCGTCTTTATAGGTCCTAACAACTGCGGTAAGAGTCAAGTCTTGCGTGACATTGAGTCGCGCATTGAGGACTCGAAAAGGCCCAGCATTGTTGTGTCGGAGTTGACATTGGATTATGTGGGCCTACTTGATGAGGATTTTGTTCGCACCAGGTTTGAGCGTGATGAGAGCGGACGCTATCAAGGTCAAGTCCAATATTGTGTGTAAAAATTCCCCCAGTCAGAATAGATGTCAACATGTGTCATACGATCCTCGTTACTCTGTCAGATTTCTTTTGTCTGGTCTTCCGCCATTCGAAATACTCGGCCATGTCAAAGAACTTTCGCTCGGTTGCCCATTTCTCAGCCAACTCCATCATCAAGGTGCCAACCAGTCGTAGCACCGAATCCCGATTCGGGAAGTTCCGGATGACTCTTTCCCGGCGCCGGTTCTCCTCATTGAGTCGTTCGACGGAGTTGGTCGTACGCAGACTTTTGCGGTATTTGTCCGGCAAGCAAAACACCGCCGTTGTATCGTCAAAACCCTCCTCTGGAACCCGCATGGCTTTAGGCACCTTGTCGCTGTATTTGGCCAGCGTTTGACCCAGCAACATGCGGGCAGATGTTGGGAGACACCGAATCGGAAGAAAGCTGGACTGAGTGCGTCCAGAATGGCACGTACATGCTGGCGGATCTCCACTTTTAGAGATTTGGGCGTGGCATCCAGTATGTTGCGCATGAAGTGCGTCTGACAATCTACGGTAATCTTGTACTGAGCCATGGCAATCCCTCCTTAGATGGTTTATGTCAACTCAATTCTAACTGAGGGAATTGGACATGGCTCCCTTTATTTCAGGAGGCCATCAATTTTACACAATTATATGGACTCAACTCCAGTCTGAAGCCTCTGGGGCCAGGTACCAGTTAATTCCGAACCAGGTTTCCACGGCCCGAAGAAGGAATCACCGGGATTTTGTCGAATAGGGTAAGGGAATATATCATATATCATATATTTTAATTGCCAAAAGGTGGTAGGTTAGTGTCATGTCGTTGAATTCAGGTGAGTATAAGACCAAGACTGAGATCGCGCATTCCGCCATACGAGAAGCGATCATCAGCGGAACGCTCCTCCCGGGAGCCCGCATCGTCATCAAGGAAATCGCAGAGGAGCTTGGAACGAGCGAAATACCTGTGAGAGAAGCAATCCGGTTGCTTGAGGCCGAGGGATTGGTTGAGGCTCCTCCACACATGGGCCCCAGGGTGACGAAAATCTCCAGAGATGACATCGCTGATATGTTACCCGTCCGTGCGGCGCTTGAAGCGTATGCTACCAAACTCGTCTGCGAAAGAATGAGTGCCGGCCTGGTAAGCCGCGATTTACTGTCTTCGCTGTCCGAAACGCTGCGTGAAATGGAGATAGCGGTTGAGCAAGGAAACACGGCAGCATACGGACAGTTCAACCGCCGTTTCCATCTCCTCATATACGACTCCTGCGGAAATGAGTACTTGAAGAACCTTATTGTAACGCTCTGGGAGAACACGGAGCGGGCAAGGTCGCTGTTTGCGATAATTCCGGAGATTCTTGCTGCGTCACTAAGAGAACACAAGCAACTGAAGGAGCTCTTGGAGGACTGTCGTTGTTCGGAAATAGGAGACGTGGCGTACAACCATAAGATCGCAGCATTCAATCTATTCCTTGATAGATTAAGCCGCAAAAGCGGGGGAGGTGATCAGCGGAAAGGAGCTGCCCATATGTGATAGGCCGTGAATTGTTTGAGAACTATGAAAGGAGGAGAATGGAGTGGCTAAGCATCCGATAATCCGGACATGGGGTGTGCTCAGCCTGATAATCTGCTTGGCGACGTTGTTTGTGTTTGGCTGTTCATCACCACAAGAACCTTCGTCCGAACAAGAAACCCATGAGGATTGGCCTCGGTCGATAGTGATAGCTTCCGGTCCCACAGGAGGTCCCTGGTACCCCACGATGGTGAAGTGCTCTGAAATCCTGATGCGGGAGATCTCCAGCCTGACAGTCAATGTCATTGAGGGCGGGGCAGAAAGCAACATCCGCCTGGTCAATGAGGGTGTGGATGCGCAGATCGGCATGACAAGCTCTGCGATTCTGCATCCTGCCATTGACGGGACAGGCGACTACAAAGCAGAGAATATAACCGCGATTGGTGCCGTGCTGACCAGCTATGCGCAGATAGGTGTATTGGCTGACAGCTCCATCTATTCCATAAATGACCTGGCTAACAAGAGAGTGGCCCCTGGTAAACACGGGTTCATATCAGAGGTGATATTCAGTAGTGTGCTCGACGCCTACGGGCTCACCTACGATGATATCAGGAACAACGGCGGCTCTGTCAGCTATGTCGCCTGGAGTGAGTATGCGTCGCTCATAAAAGATAACCACATCGACGCCTTCTGCTTGTGTGGCGAGATCCCGCACTCGTCCATCATGGAAATCGAGGCCAGCAAACCCGTAAGATTGCTGCCGATTGAGCCCGATAAGCTCCAGGCCGTGTTGAACAAGTATCCGTACCTGTTTGCCACCGAAATGCCCGCCGGCATTTACGATGGCCAGAAGGAACCCGTAACACTGCTGGGTTATTCCGGGGTGCTCATTGCCAACAAGAGCCTGCCAGAGGACTTCCTTGCGAAGATCATTGAGGTACTCGCGGAGCACAAGGACGAGATCGTGAACGAGCTCCCGTTTGTGGACCTGCTGTCCTGGGAGAGGATCATGTCCGGGCTCACCGATGAGGTCATGTCTCCCGAGGTGCTCAAACTGATCAATTCCAAGAAGAAGTAATTCGAGCAAGAGCAACCTAAGTCGACGCAATTGACGAAGAAGCAGCCTGAGGAGAAGCAACCCGAGAGAACACAACCCATGGTACAGGAAACCGAGACGAGACGGAGCACACGACACGAAACTGCCGAAGAGGAGGCAACCCAAAACGTAATCCAAGGTAGACAGAGAAACGCTGCTATGCGACGCACTGTTGGAGACTGTTGGAGGGAGAGCTTGCTCCTCCCTCCAACAGAAAAGGAGGTGGTAACTTGCACAAGACCTATGTTGACAGGCTTGCCGAGGCCGGCGCGGATACGACCAAGTTCCAAAAAACCCTGGCCGTCCTGGTCGTCATTATCGCTGTATTGATGTCTGTTTTCCACCTGTACCGGGCGCAAGTCGGTGTATTAGAAGCATGGAGACAGCGAACCCTGCACGTCCTCTTCACTCTCGCCCTCGCATACATGGTGTCCGTAGCCAGGGCTTACGAGAAGAAGCGAAACCCGGTGTTAGGTTGGCTGGGAGTGATTCTCACCCTGGCCATCGCAGTATACACCCACGTAGATTATTACGGGATAATCGGGCGTGAAGGCGCACCGAACTTGTATGACAAAATCGCAGGTACGCTGTTAATGGTGTTGTTGGTGTGGGCAACCAAAGAACACGTCAGCAGCGTCATAGCTTATCTAGTAGGTATTTTCTTCTTGTACGGGATGTACGGGTGGATGCTCCCCGGGAGATTTGCCAGTCCCAGGTTCACTTATGGGAAAATCATCGATCAGATGTTCAACTCGACGGGCGGCATGTTTGGGGTGTCCACAAGTGTGTCGGCTATAGACGTGATTATGTTTGTCATATTCGGCGCGTTCCTGGACAGGTCAGGCGCGGCCGATTTCTTCAATGATTTGGCCATCAGGCTGACCGGTAAGACCCGCGGCGGTCCTGCTAAAGCTGCTGTGGTAGCGAGCGCCCTGGTGGGTACCCTGGAAGGGAGCTCTGTCGCGAACGTAGCCACGACAGGATCTGTTACAATTCCTCTCATGAAAGAAATGGGCTTTGACCCGGTGTACGCAGGGGCAGTAGAGGCTGCTGCATCTACAGGCGGTATGATCATGCCCCCCGTCATGGGTGCTGCTGCTTTCATCCTTGCCGAAATGACCAGGACCCCATATAGGCGGCTTATGGTCCACGCCGTAATTCCCGCTTGTCTCTACTTCTTGGGGATATTCATGACCATTGATCTCCAGGCCAGCAGAAAGCGGATAAGGCCGTTGGTAGAGACCACCGACAAAGGTCAGCATCTCGACCTGTGGATGGCAGCGACATGTATCTTACCTCTTGTGCTGATAGTGGTTGCGTTGCTCATCGGCTACTCCCCTATGAGGTCAGCATTTCTCGGCATTGCCACCCTGACGGTTTTCTGGGCGTTGAGACCCTCCAACCGCCTTACCTTTAGGGATCTTATGGCAGCGTTGGAGCGCGGGGCGACCACGATGATCCCCGTTGCTCTGGCTTGTGCATCGGCCGGAATAATTGTCGGGTTCATAG
>DUVI01000010.1 GCA_012841065.1 Bacillota bacterium | reverse complement strand
GTGCTCCCAGGAGCGGCCAATATTGTGCCTGGTATGGTTCGGTTTACCGTGGACCTGAGGTCTCACATCGAGTCCGCTTTGGATGAGTTACACTCCAGGCTCTACTCTGCCGTGGAACAGGCATGTGTCCGGGAAGGGGTTTCGTATACCCTGGAGCAGGTTTCCGACGCAAAGCCCGCACACCTGTCGCCTAATTTGCAGGACATCCTGGCAAAGGAAGCCCGGGTGCGGGGAATTAGCACTAAAAGGATGATAAGCAGGGCGGGGCACGACACGCAGATTATGGCTACTCTGACGGATGCTGCGCTCATCTTTGTGCCAAGCAAGGGCGGGCGGAGCCACTGTTGTGAGGAGTGGACTGACTACGCAGACCTCAAGAAGGGCGCAGATGTGCTGCTAGGAGCGGTGCTGGCTGTTGCCGGGGCAGGGCAGACCTAAGGTAAAGCTGAATTTGGGAGAAGCCGGGTGCCTGTCCTAGCTAAGTTCGATGGTGTAGCCTTATCAGGGCATATTGGTAAGGATGGGCACACCTTGTCACATAATCGGAGTCCGCAAGGACATCCGTGCTAAGATCGGCAAACAGCCTGGTGATACTGTTAGGGTCACGATTGCGGAAAGGCTGAAGACCAGCTAGTCTGGCCGGCCGGTTTTGGCTTTTCTTAGTCTTATCCCTGAGTTGCGAGTGCTGTCGGGGAAATATCTCGTGCGTTCAACTTCGCGGTTCGCTACTTCCGTCTGCAAGAAACGGCGGAAGGTACACATTATGTGTACGTCTTTGGTACACGTGTTGCACCGATCGGTCAAGATTTTCGGCTAAGCTGGCTCGTCTTGGTACACAGGATGTACCATTTTGAGTCGCAGACCTGAAGAGTCCTGTCAATATGGTACACATGATGTACCGGGCTCTTAGCTTTCCCGGAAGAATCGCCTTTCTTGGTGTACGGGGTGCACCATTCATAGCCCTAGATCTGCGAAATCCTAGCCAAATGGTGTACGGGGTGCACCAATTGGAGCCCTGGACTTGCGAAATCCCGGCAAAATGGTGCACGAGGTGCACCATTTATGACTGTTGCCCTAAGAAGTTAGGAAAAATCGGTGCGCCTGGTGTACTAATCTGGTAGCACTCCCGCAAGAATCGTATGCCTTTGGTGCATATAGTGCACCATTCAGCTGGTATTTCGGGCGGAGACGCGTTTTCTTGGTGTACGGGGTGCACCATTCGGAGCCCTAGATCTGCGAAATCCTAGCCAAATGGTGTACGGGGTGCACCATTCGGAGCCCTGGACTTGCGAGATCCCGGTAAAACGGTGCATGTAATGCACCATTCCACTAGCTTTTTCGGGAGGCTCACTTCTTATTGGTGCATGTGGTGCACCATTCATGACTCTAACCTCACGAAACCCGGCGAAAATGGAGCACCGGGTGCACCATCTATGACTGTCATCCCACCAAATTCAAAGAAAATGGTGCATGTGGTGCACCAGTCGATCGGTGGTTGGCTGAAACCACGCGCCTTTGGTATACACGATCTGCCCTCCGGTTGATTCTTTAGAATAGGAATATATCCTTTAACCCGCTTCACCGTAAGTCTCGTCGCAGTATTGCAGTATCAGTTCCGCCCACGGTACTGCACCATCGGTGAGTGCACCGCAATCAATCCACTCCTGGAGCGTAGCCTTAACTTCCTCCAGTACTCCCTCAGATGCTGCGCCGTATGCTGTCAACTCAGCCACCCTCTTGCTGTTTTCCGCATTGTCAGGGTTAATCCTCAGGCACTCAATGAAAACCGCCGGCTCCTTCAAGAAAACATAGCACAGCACCGATGAGTACATATCGGCGTATGTTTCTTCTAAGTTCGATAGAAGCGCTAATTGAAGATCTATAATCTCGCTTTCGCTATATGCTTCCTGTTCCTTAATCCATGTGAAGAGCTGCTGAACGGTGTCGGCATCCTTGCCCAGTTCTCCCAGCTTTCCGTATGCCTCCCAATCGACAAACCTGAGACCTGAAAATACCGTGTCACGGTGCGGAGCTGCGTCCTTGTCGGTAAGCGAGTAGTTGAGCAGGGTATGAAGAGCTATGTAAACCCTGCGCTCTTTTGACACGGTCTCCAAGTCGGGATCTTGCTTCTGACTGTAATCCGGTTTTCCGTTCACCAGGCGGAAGGAGTGAACGTTATCGACGTAAAAGGCGGGGCTTCCGTCACCTGCCGCCCTTGCTTCTATGCCGGTGATCTGTCCGTCAAGCACGTAGAAGATCAGGAAGTTGTACCCGTCGGTTTCTTCTGAAAACGCATAGACAGTATTGTACATGCAAAATTCGTTCTTACTGCTGTAATATTCAGGCTTCACCAAGAGGCTGTCGCCGTAGGCGGCTATGAGCTCCATCTCAGTATCGCTGGGCCTGATTCCGCGGGATGTTGAGTAAGCCAGCGATGTCGTCCTTATGGACGTAACGAACTCCCTGCCCGTCTCTATGTTACGGCTGTAGTCGATCGATATGTTGTCGCAGTTTACCGTGTGAAATTCCGCACCAGGCATATCCCCTGACGTGAAGAAGGTGTCGTCGCCTGAAAGTCCTGTGTTCCATGGGAATTGCCCTTCCTGTGGACCAATGTGGAGACTGACCCTGCGGGAACCGCTATCCCAGCTGAGCGCATATTCGCCTTGAGTCAGTTCTTCATCTGGGCGTTCGCCCCTGATAGACAAAAACCAGATGCTTGCTGCTACAATCACTATGACCACCAGCAGAGCAATGGTCATAAAGGTGATTATAACGCGGGCTACACCATAGGCATTGGTCATGCCTGTATTTCGCCTTCCGGTCGCTTCCTTCCCGGGCGGGGTTTGTCTGGTCTCGATCCCGACGAGTTCATCCACGGAAATCTCGAACAAGCTCGCAAGGAGTATCAGGTTATCCGTGTCCGGACTTGATAATCCTGTTTCCCATTTGGAGACAGCTTGGCGGCTCACATTTAGTCTCTCAGCCAAGTCCTCCTGGGAGAAGCCCTGGGCCCTCCTCAGTTCCTGAATCCGATCGCCAAGGGTTGCGCGTTGCTGTTTCACCGATTCATCACCCCACATTATCGTCTCACTCAATTTTGGAGCCAGGGCCGCAGCCAGTCTACCAACTGAGTGTCAACTATTGGTTGCGAGTCCAGAACCACGCTGTCCCGGTGTTGTCGTGCTTGCGTTTTCCCATGCTGCCACCTAAAACTGACGCATTGAATCCCGCTAAGGTTCTGATCCATGGAATCATATACATTGCTCAACAGTCGCCGGAACCACAGAAACGCCATTTATCGCCGCATCAACCTATAGGCGGGTGATGCTATAGAGACACGAGGCGCTCCATGTACAGGTTCGTGGCTCTGGCAGGAAATACCTGGTCTACGGAGTATATGAATGTGTGAGAAGTGCGACAATTCGCATACTTACTGAGATCCCAAAAGGTTGAGCATTTATCGCCCAGTGGCAAGCCACATCACTTAGCATCAAGCAGAACACTCGCTCGCAAGAATTGCTCACAGGAGAAGTATCAAATAAAGGAGCATGAAACAGATGGGTAAGTCCAAGGTCAAGACAGCCTCAAAGTCAGGCCTCGTAAGAACTCAGTATGAGCGGCGCAAGCGGCAGCCTAATGAGTACAAACCAAAGGTTGCAGAGGTTATGTACGGCAAAGGCATTACGGGATTCTGGCGCCTGTATGAGATTCACAGGCTCATATCCCAGGGGCAGCATCCCAACTGCTCATACTTGGCTGAGCATTTTGAAGTGCACAGGCGGACAGTGGAGCGGGATATTGAGAGGTTACGCGATTTGTTTGGCGCTCCTATTCAATACGACCGCAACAAGAAGGGATACTGCTACACACAGCCTTACTCACTTCCTCCTGTAAGGCTCAGGGAAGGAGAGGCGATCGCCTTGTTTCTGGGTCAGAAGCTTTTGGCACAGTGCAAGGGTACGCCTTTGGAGGAGTTTGTGGAAAACGCCATGCTTAAGATCAGGATGCTCTTGCCACAGGAAGTTGACGTCAGCCTGGAGAGAGCCGTAGAAGCAGTGTCGTTTCATGTGGATCCTCTGCGAGGGGAAGAGGTGGAAGTAGCCCAAAACTACAGAATACTCGTTGAAGCCATGGAACAACGCAGGGCCGTTGATATGGAGTACTACACCGCCAGCCGCGACGCTCACACCAGCAGGAGAATCGAGCCGTATCATTTGCGGTTGGTAGGAGGCGCATGGTATTGCATTGCATATTGCCAGAAAAGGCGGGAAGTCCGCACCTTTGCTTTAGACAGGATGGAATCCCTTTCAGTAACGAATGAGCGTTTCGAGATTCCCGCGAAGTTCTCAATAACCGAATACCTAGGTTACAGCTGGATTATAGAACGGGGCACTCCCACGCAGGTAGTCATAGAGTTCGATTCAAGCCAGGTTCCGTATGTCTGCAACAGACAGTGGCACCACAGCCAGGAACTCGAAACGCTTTCTGACGGCAATCTCAGGATGACGCTCACCACAGGGAGTTTGGGCGAGATTATGCGTTGGGTGATGAGCTTCGGCAGCCATGCCCGGGTGATTGAACCTGAGGAACTCAAGCAGCAGGTAATGCAAGAACTGGAGAAAGCTCAACGCAACTACATCTGAAACCCCGGTGACAAAACACGCTATGATGGCCAGGTATAACCATAGTAGGTGCTGGAGCATCGGCTATCTGTAACGTCAACCGGGCTGGGAGACGCCGGTATAATCATCGCAACTAACGGAGGCGGCAAGAGTGAGATATACAGGTCAAACCCACTATGAACTCGAAGTTTGCGGGCTGAAAAGAAACCTTCCTGTTATCCAGGTTAAGCCTGATCTATGGATTGCATCTTTCGTGATGCTGGGCGACACGCAACTGGTGAATGTTTGTGCAGGAGCTTTGGCAGCGGAACTTGCGGGCTATGATTTTGACTTCCTGGTAGGGCCCGAGGCGAAAGCGGTTCCTCTGCTTCACGCGTTGTCCACCATATTAGGCCGCCGGCGGTATATCGTGTGCAGGAAAAGCGTGAAATCATACATGCAGCACCCTCTCGTAGTCCGGGCGGAGTCGATAACTACCCAGGGAGCGCAAACCCTTGTGCTCGACGGGGTAGATGCAGCCAGAATCAAGGGCAAGCGGGTAGTCGTGGTTGACGATGTGGTGTCAACAGGGGGTAGCATGGAAGCTGTTGAAATGCTCATGGAAAAGGCGGGCGCTCAAATAGTCTGCAAAGCAGCGGTTCTCAAGGAAGGATCGGGCTATGCAGGCGACCTTATCTATCTGCAGGATTTACCTGTTTTCAGAGGATGGGAAAGATGACATTTTGGCGGCCGGCTTTTGCCCCGGCGGGCACAGGGTGGCAGCAAGCAGTCTGGTTCCGGCCGCCGTTTACGGAACCTATGCAAGACAACACAACACGACGAGTCAGTATGCGCTGCGTTAACGTGCTTACATCACGGCAGCCGCTCCTATACCTTGGCAGCGTTTTTGTCTTAGCAGCGCGCTTGTACCGGCGACGGACCTATCGCGCAGACAATATATCATAAGCCCATTTTGCTATTTTTCCGATCACGTCGATGCCTACATTGGTATCTTCCAACTCTTGAGACAGGCACACGATAACGAACTTGGCTTTTGGGCCGGTGATGATTCCTGTATCGTGGGTTACGCCGGTCATCTCGCCGGTCTTATTGGCGCAAACCGCCTCTTTCGGAAGGTATCGGGGCAGTTTCTGCCTGTATTGCTGCCTTCCCATGATGCCCACCATCGAGTCACAGTCGCCAGGATTTTCGATGATCCTCTCTGCGAGTCCCCTTATAAGCAGCGCTATGTCCTTGGCCGTAATTGTGTTCCAAGGGCCTCTGGGCTTGGGCCTCATGAGATGAGATTCCAACCTGCTTCCGGTGCATCCTTTGCTCACCATGTACCGGTTTATTACTTCCTTGCCTACTGCATCTATGACGATGTTGGTAGCTGTGTTGTCGCTGACCACTATCATGAGGTTAATCGCATCAAGCAGGGTTATCTCCAGTCCTGAACGGAGCTCCTTCAGGACACCGCAGCCACCTACTTTGTCCTGGCTTCTCAGGATGACAGTATCGTCGAGACGGATTCTGCCTTCCCTGGCTTCGTGAAAAGCTGTCATCATGATCGGGATCTTGATGACAGAGGCTGCATGGAAGGGCTCTGCGTCATTTAGATGGATACCGTCTTCTCCGTCCAAAGCTTCGATTACTACTCCCCATTGTCCGCCTGCTTCGCTTGTAAGTTCAATCAGTTGGTTCTTGCGCTCGGCGAAAGCACCTGTGGCACGAAGTTGTTTGATCATGTGAGAGGCCTCCATTCTTGCCGGCTTGCCGCTGCGCCATTAGCCGGATTTGTGGTTCATGCACGTCTATTTCTTGTTTATGCATGAAAATTCCTGCTGCTGGAAGGTTGACTTGTACCGGCGATAGAAGGGCAGTTGGTGTGTCATAGTCCTCTTGACCGGAAGTGAAAGGAATAACCATTATTGGCAGCGAATTGATGTTCCGGGTTCTATTTGATTGGGGCGATGCACGTTGCTAAAGAGAAGATACGGGTTCGTGTTGCTAGCTGTAATGCTGGTCCTGACTGCTTCATTCCAGATTGCTCTTCCGGAAAAAGCTGCCGCATCAACTGGAATCGAAGATGGATTCGAAACCGTAATGCCGATAGAGAGTGTTGATACGGTCGAGGCCAAGAAACTGAGCTACCGGTATCCCCTCACAGATCAGTATGTGCTCAGGAGCATAGACCTCACTATACAGCGAGGCGAAAAGGTTGCACTCGTTGGCGAGAATGGT